>CAYZWR010000004.1:0-26890 GCA_964481735.1 uncultured Thermoanaerobaculia bacterium | reverse complement strand
GGCGCGCCGACCAGGCGCTCTACCGCGCGAAGCTCGACGGGCGCGATCGCGTCGCGTCGGCCGACTGAGGCTTCAGACCAACCATAGGCCGGCCGCGAACAGCACCGCGATCAGTCCCAGGGCGCCCACCACCAGCGCGCGGAATCGCGGCGCACCGATCGCCGCCGCGAGGGCGAGCTTGGCGATGGTGTTGGTGAGCATGCCGACCACCAGCGCGCGCGCCGCGGCAGAGGCCGCGGTGCCGGAACGCGCCAGCTCGCTCATCGAGAAGGTCAGGGCATCGAGATCGGTCAGGCCGAGCAGCGCCGCCGTGCCGTAGAGGCCACTCTCGCCGAATCGGCGCTGCGCCAGGCCGAGCGCCCAGAGGACCACCTGGAAGAGGATCGCCATCTGGATCGCCGTGCCGAGGCGCAGCGGGTTGTCGGGCAGCTTCGCCTCGCCGTGCTCCGCCATCCGGTGCCGCCAGCCGATGGCGACGACCGCACCCCCGGCGACGAGGGGAGCCAGGAGGGCCGGCAGGAGAGCGCGCGCGACCTCGGCGTTGAGCACCAGCGAGAGGATCCCGACGCGTAACGGAAGCACCGTGCAGGCAGCGACCACGCCCAGGCCGAGCGCTCTCGCGGGCGCCGGATCGCGCCGGCTCTCGCGCGAGAAATTGAGCGTCACCGCGGTCGACGAGATGACTCCGCCGAGCGCCCCCGCGACGCCGAAGCCGCGCTCCGGCCCGGCGATGCGCAAGGCGATGTAGCCGGCGAAGGAGAGGCCGGCGAAGAGCAGCACCAGGGCCCAGAGCTTGCGCGGCTCGAGCCCGCCCAGGGCGGCGAACGGCCCGGTCGGCAGGACGGGCAGCACGACGAGCGCCAGGACGGCGAAGCGGGCCGCGGCCTCGAGCTCCGCCGACTGCAGGCGCGCCACCGCCGAGTGCATGCGGCTCTTCTCGACCAGCACCAGTGCCGTGCCGGCGGCCACCGCGCTCGCCAGGGTCAGCTGACCGAGGCCGGCGAGGAATCCGGTGGCCAGGACGATCACGCCGGCGACCTCCGTCGTTGCATCGATCGTGCCGCGCCACGCCGAGACGAAATAGGCGATCGCCACCAGCGCGATTCCTCCGGCGAGCAGCAGCAGTCCGGCGCGCGGATCGACGGCGGCGAAGAGCTTGGCGGCGAGCGCGCCGATCAGCGCGAGCAGCAGGAAGGTGCGCACACCGCCGAAGCGGGAGTGCTCGCCCTCGCGCCGCGCCGACCACTCGCGTTCGATCCCGACCGCGAGGCCGCCCAGCGCCGCCACCGCGAGGCGGATCAGCGTCTCTTGCAGGTCGCCCCAGTTCATGCCCTCTCCCGCCCGCCCGGTGCACCGACGGCGGCGCGCGTCCCGATCGCCAGAGCCGCCGCGAGCGCGTTGAACCCCACGTCCCGTAGATCGTAAACCCGATTGGGCAGCAGGGCCTGAATGAGCTCGTCTCCCCAGCCGACCAGTGTCGCGCCGAGGATCGCGCCACCGTTGGCTCGCCAAGCGAGCGCCCGGCCACTCCAGCGCCGGGCGAGCCGTTCGGTGAACGCCCGGCGCAGCACCAGCGCGAGCGCCCCGTATTCGAGCAGGTGGAAGCGTTCCTGAACGACCTCGAGGCGCGCCAGGAGCGCCAGGTAGAGGGTGCCCGCGACCGCGAGCGCCAGCCAGGCGCGCACCCCGCCGCGCCGCCGCACCAGCCAGGCCAGAACGCCGCCAGCGGTGAAGAGGAAGCAGGCCGCCACGGTCGCGGCGAGCAGGCCCCGCGCCCGCAGCGCGTCGAGCAGGAACTGCAGCGGATAGAGCGAAAGGTAGATCGCGAGAGTCATGCCTCCCGCGATCCACCACCAGCGACGCTCGCCCTCGCCACGGCTCCCGTTCATGCCGTCAGCCTAGCTCAGGCGACAGGGCGTGACCGGACCGTCGGTCCGGCGAGTGGCGCGGCACGATCGCGAGGTCGGCGGCGTCGCCGATCGAAGGCAACAGAAAGGGGCTCCCCGAGAGGAGCCCCTGGTCCCGCCCGGCGCGCAGCGCCTGAGAATCTAGACCCGGATCCGTCGGCGCAGAACCAGGATCGAGGCAGCCGCCAGAGCGGTCGCCAGCAGGGCGAGGGCCACCGACGAGAGGGTCGGGATCGCCATGATCGATCCCACGCTGCCCCGGGCGATGATCACCGGGCCGGTCACGCCCCCGTCGCCTTCTCCGGACTCCGGACCGACAGACTCGCAAAGCAGGCCGTTGTCCGCCGCGAGCACCACGAACTCGCTCGGGAACGACTGGATGTGATCGTGCACCGAGTTCCCCCAACAGTCGAGGTCGGCGTCGGTGAGGCCGGCCATCGCGGGATGCTCCGGCAGCACGATCTCGATTCCGTCCCCGTCCTCGCCGTCGGTCTCGAAGTCGCCGATCCCGGGAATCGTGAAACTGGCGGGCGAGCCGCCCTCCGGAGCCGACTGCGTGGAGGTGCACTGAATCGAGATGCAGAGGCCGAGTCCGTTGCCGGCGCTCGCGAAGTCCGTGCAGTTCACGATCAGGCCGTCGTAGTTGTTCTCGGGGCTGTTGTGGTCGTCGTGGCCGTGCATCACGATGTTACCGACCACCAGCGGCCCCCAGAGCGCCGCATTCTCGAACAGGCCGGTCGGCGCGTTCGGATCGCCACAGCCGTTGTCACCGACCAGGATGGCGTCGAAGGGCGCGAAGTCGGCGGCGCTCGCCCCCTGCCACGTGGCCTCGTCCCATACGGTGACCGTGTGCCCGGCGTCGGTCGCGTAGGTCACTTCGTCGTCGGTCGACGGGCCATAGGCGACCACGTTCGCCGCCTGCGCCGCAGCGGCCGACAAGAGCAGCGCGAGGCTCCACATCCAAACTCGGTGCATTGGTTTCCCCCCCTGTTACCGGTTGGTCGTAAACTTTTATTCTACAGCCTCTACGCCTGGACACCAAGGGCCATCCCCCGGCGCCCGCGCTTCGCGCGCGGCGGGTTCGTCTAGTCCATCTGCTTGCGCAGCACGGTCGGGATGTCGTAATCGTCGACGTTCGACCAGTTGGGCCCGAAGCCACCGGGGTCGTCGCCCCGCGAGCCCTGCGCGAGGACCTTCTTGTAGAAGGGGATCTCGGAGGACGACTCCTCACGCTTGGACTCCGGCGGCAGCGGGCGGGCGCCGCCCACCGCCGCCGCGTAGCGCGGCCCCACCGGCGGGGTCGGCCCGCTGGTGCGCAGCGGCAGCGCCGCCGCGTTGGACATCGCCTCGACCGCCTCGCCGGCGTAGCGGAAGCCGGTCGCGATCACCGTGACCTTCATCTCCTCGTCGAGCGTCTCGTCGATCACCATGCCGGAGATGATGTTGGCGTCCGGGTCGACCGCGCTCTGGATGATGCGCGCCGCCTCGGCGACCTCGTGCAGTGTCAGGTCGCGCCCACCCGAGATGTTGATCAGCACGCCCTTCGCCCCCTCGATCGAGGTCTCCTCGAGCAGCGGCGAGCTGATCGCCCGCTGCGCCGCCTCGAGCGCGCGGTGCTCCCCCTTGGCGATCCCGGTGCCCATCAGCGCCATGCCCATCCCGGACATGATCGCCCGCACGTCGGCGAAGTCGACGTTCACCTCGCCCGGTACCGTGATCAGGTCGGAGATGCCCTGGACCGCCTGCCGGAGCACGTCGTCCGCGATGCGGAAGGCCTCCCCGAGCGGCGTGCCGCGTTCGACGAAGTTGAGCAGACGCTCGTTGGGGATGGTGATCAGGGTGTCGACCGTGCCGCGCAGGTCCTCGATCCCGCGCTCCGCCACGCTCAGCCGACGCCGCCCCTCGAAGCCAAAGGGCTTGGTCACCACGGCCACGGTGAGCGCTCCGATCTCCGCCGCCAGGTTGGCGAGGACCGGCAGGGCACCGGTGCCGGTGCCGCCACCCATGCCGGCCGTGAGGAAGATCATGTCGGCGCCGTCGAGCAACTCCAGGATCTGCTCGGTGTCCTCGAGCGCCGCCTTGCGCCCGATCTCGGGGTCGGCGCCCGCGCCCAGGCCGCGCGTGACCTGCCGCCCGAGCTGCATCTTGAGCGGTGCGCGGCACTTCGAGAGCGCCTGCAGGTCGGTGTTGGCGGCGATGAACTCGATGCCGCGCAGGTTGGCGGCGATCATGCGGTTGACGGCGTTGCCGCCGCCGCCGCCGACGCCGATCACCTTGATCTTGGCCGGCAACATCTCACCGTCCAGGGCGGGGTGCGACATCTTCTTCGTCTCGTCTCGGTCGTCGAACAGAATCATGTTGACTCTCCCTTTGCGGTGGATTGGGGCGCTCTAGAGCAGGTCCGAGAAGACGTTGCGGAGGCTTCCCATCACGCCCCGCATCGAGAAGCCGGCCCGCCGGGGCCGGCGTTCCTGGTTCTGCTCGGCGGCGACGGCGTAGCGCAGGAGTCCCGCGACCGTCGACCAACCCGGTGAACTGATCACGTCGACCAGGCCGCCCAGTCCGTGCGGCAGGCCATAGCGCACGCTCGCGTTGAACAGCTGCCCGCCGAGCTCCAGCAGGCCGTCGAGTTGCGCTCCGCCACCGGTGAGCACGATGCCGCCGCGCAGGTGGCCGTCCCAACCGTTCTTGGTCAGGTCGTCGCGCAGCAGCGACAGCATCTCCTCGGCGCGCGGCTGGAGGATCTCGCAGATCTCGCGCCGCGGCACGACCCGCGGCGCGCCGCCGGCGACGGCCGGCACCGAGATGCCCTCCTCCTCCTGGACCATCGAGAGGAGGCAGCAGCCCTCCTTCATCTTGATCCGTTCGGCATCGGCATAGGGCGTGCGCAGCACGATGGCGAGGTCGTTGGTGAAGTTGGCGGCGCCGATCGGCACGACCGCCGAGTGCTGCACCTCGCCCTCCGAGAAGAGGGCGTAGCCGGTCGTCCCGGCCCCCACGTCGACCAGCAGCACGCCGAGGTCGCGTTCGTCGGGCGTGAGCACCGCCTCCGCGGTCGCCAGCGGCTCGAAGACCATCTCCGCGACCTCGATGCCGGCCCGATTGACGCAGGTGAGCAGCGTCTTCGAGCGCGCCACCTGGCCGGTCACCAGGTGCACCTGGACCTCCAGGCGCGAACCGAGCATGCCCATCGGATCGCTGATCCCGCCCTGCTCGTCGACCACGAACTCCTGCGGAATGGCGTGCAGGATCTCCCGGTCGGAGGGCAGCGCGGCCGACTGCGCGGCATCGAGCGCGCGCTGGATGTCGGCCTTGGTGATCTCGCGATCCTTGCGCGACACCGAGACCATGCCGCGCGCGTTGACGCTGCGCACGTCGGCGCCGGCCACTCCGACGTAGGCGCGGGAGATCTCGACGCCGGCCATCACCTCGGCCTCCTCGCTCGCCGCCTTGAGCGCTTCGACCGCGGCCTCGACGTTGACGATGTTGCCGCGCCGCGTTCCCCGGTTGGGCGCGCTCCCGCGGCCCGCCACCTCGAGCCCTCCCTTGCCGTCGCGTTGCCCGATGAGCACCGCGACCTTCGAGGAGCCGATGTCGATTCCTACGACGTACTGTTCTGCCTTGGCCATTCGCCGGACCCCTCTCGCACTGCGGGTTGAAAAACGATGCGTCGATCGAATCGAAGGTCGATGAAGCGCACGCCGCCGTAGCGGCGCTCGAGCTCGGGGAGCAGCCGCTCGACGTCGCCCAGGCGGGCGGCGAGCGTGCCGGCGCGCACCAGCAGCGGGAAGTCGAGCGCCGCGAGGTGGAGGCGGAAGTCGCCTTCGCCGAGCACTTCGACCTCGGAGAGGGTGCGCGCCCATTCCGGCGCACACTCGGCGAGCTCGGAGCTCACCGCGAGCGCGCCTCCGAGGCCGCTCTCGACCCGGGTCGCCACCGAGACCAGCAGCAGGTCGGCGGGCCCGAACCTCGGGTCGAAGGGCGCGATCACCTCGCCCGCGCCGTCGAGGTAGGAAAGCGAGGAACCGGCGCGCAGCAGGGCCTGCGGCCGGCGCTCCGCCAGGACGACGAGCAGGCGGTTCGGCAACCGCTTCTCCAGCACCAGGCCCTCGACCCAGGGATTGGCGGCGAGCAACTCCTCGACGCGACCGAGCTCCAGGCGAATCAGGTTCTCGCCCACCAGCGGCGCGAGCTGCCGCTCGACCCAGCGCGCCTCGACGTGGAGGTTGCCCGCGACTTCGACCGCGGCGAGGGCGAAGGTGGGCGAGCTCAGGAGCCAGAGCGCCAGCGCGGCCGGCGCTCCGACCAGGACCAGCGCCTGCAGGAAGTGCCGGCCGAGCGCCAACCACGGATTTCGCCGGCGCACCCGGACGGCGGAGGAGGGGCGCCGGAACGGCAGCACCCGCGCTTCCGGGACGGGGGGCAGCTGAGGCGCGCTCACCCGCCTCCCTCCGCGACCAGCCGCTCGGCCAGCCGGTAGATGTCGCCGGCCCCGAGCGTCAGCACGACGTCGTCCGCGCCCACGCCAGCGAGCTTCGCCTCCGCGGCGCGCCAGTCGGCGCAGTAGTCGACCCGCGGGTGCCCGAGGGCGCGCACGGCGCGCGCCACCAGCTCGCCGCTGACCCCGGCGATCGGCCGCTCGCGCGAGGCATAGACGTCGGTCACCACGACGTGATCGGCCGCGGCGAGCGCCTGCCCGAAGTCGGTGGCGAGATCGCGCGTCCGCGAGTAGAGATGCGGCTGGAAGACGGCGTGCAGGACGCGGCGCGGAAAGACCTGGCGCGCCGCCGCGAGGGTGGCCGCCACCTCGGTCGGATGATGTGCGTAGTCGTCGACCACTTCGGCGCCGCGACAGCGGCCCAGGCGCTCGAAGCGCCGGTGGACGCCGGCGAAGCCGGCGAGCGAACGCGCCATCACCGGCACGGGCACCCCCAGAGCGAGCCCGACCGCCAGCGCCGCCAGGGCGTTGCGCACGTTGTGCAGCCCGGCGAGCGGCAGCTCGAGGCGCCCGAGGTCGCCGTGGGCGTGCGACACCAGGGTGAAGGAGCTCCCGGTGCTCGCGAGGTCGAGCTCCGTGGCGCGCAGCGCGCAACCCTCGCCGAGGCCGTAGGTCGTCACCCGGCGGTCGCCCAGACGGGGCAGCAGGGCGGCGGCGTGGGGATCGTCCACGCAGAGGATCACCTGGCCGAAGAAGGGAACCCGTCCGGCGAAGGTGGCGAACGCCTGCTGGATCGCCTCGAGATCGCCGTAGGTGTCGAGATGGTCGCGGTCGATCGAGGTGATGACCGCGAGGATCGGCGAGAGCGAGAGGAAGCTGCGGTCGAACTCGTCGGCCTCGACGACCATGTAGTCGCTCGCCCCCAGCCGTGCGCCGGTGCCCGAAACGCGCAACCGGCCGCCGACGATCACCGTCGGATCCAGCCCGGCGTCGGTGAGCAGCGCGCCGACGAGCGAGGTGGTGGTGGTCTTGCCGTGCGTGCCGGCCACCGCGACGCCGTACTTCAGGCGCATCAGCTCGGCCAGCATCTCGGCGCGGCGCACGACCGTCACGCCCCGCGCCCTCGCCGCCACGATCTCCGGGTTGTCCGGCGAGATCGCCGACGAGATCACCACCAGGTCGACCCCGTCGAGGTGCGCCGCGCCGTGACCCAGGGCGACCGGGGCGCCGAGCCCGACCAGCCGCTCGGTGGCTTCGCTGACCGCCTGATCGCAGCCCGACACCGTCACGTCGTACTGCAGCAGGACCTCGGCGATGCCGCTCATGCCGGCGCCGCCGATGCCCACGAAGTGCGCGTGCCGGAGGCCGGCGAAACGATGGAACATCATGCGGCGGCCTCCACCAACTCGCCGAGGCGCTCGACGATCGCCGCGGCGGCGTCCGGGCGCGCCAGGGCGCGCGCCCGTTCCCCCATCCGGGCGAGCTCGACGCGGTCGGCGAGCAGCGCCGCGAGCGCGTCGCCGAGCGACCCGGCATCGAGCTCCGGATCGGCCAGCACGCGCGCCGCGCCGGCGTCGGCGAGCAGCCGGGCATTCGCCTCCTGGTGCCCCGCGGCGATCGCCAGCGGGAGCAGGAGGGAGGGTCGGCCGGCGGCGCAGATCTCGGCGAGCGTGATGGCGCCGGCGCGCGACACGACCAGGTCGACCGCCGCCATGGCGCTCGGCATGTTGTCGACGAAGGGCACGACGCGCAGGCGCGGCGTCTCGACGCCCGCCTCGCGGTAGGCGGCGAGAGTCGACTCGAGGTGCGCTTCGCCGGTCTGGTGGAGCACCGAGAGCTCCGGCAGCGCGGTGAAGAGCCGGTCGAGCATCGGCGGCAGCAGGCGATTGAGCCGCTGCGAGCCCTGGCTTCCGCCGAGCACCAGCAGCCGCGGCTTGCCCTCCGGCCGCACCGGGCTCGCGGCGAAGAAGGCGGCGCGGACCGGCACCCCGGTCGTCCAGCACGGGCAACGCAGCTCCCGCGCGGTCGCCTCGAAAGCGATCGCCGCGCCCTGCGCGACGCGGGAGAGCCAGCGGTTGGCGAGCCCCGGCGTCGCGTTGGGCTCGAGCAGCATCGCCGGCCGGCCGGCCCATCGCCCGCCGAGCACCGCCGCGGCCGAGACGTATCCGCCCGTCCCCAGCACGCCGTCGAAAGCCTCGGCGCGCACCAGCCGCCGTGCGCTGACCGTCGAACCGACCAGCGTGGCGAGCGCCCGCAGCTGCGCAACCGCGCCGCGGCCGAGCAGCGGCTTCGCGGCCAGCGCCACGAACCCGAATCCGCGCTCGTTCGCCAGGCGCTCTTCGAGGCTCTCGGCGCGGCCCGCGAAGCTCACCCGCCACCCCCGCCGCACCAGCTCCTCGCCGACCGCCAGCGCCGGGAAGACGTGCCCACCGCTGCCGCCGCCGGCGAGCAGGACCCGGGGACTCGGGGCGGGGCGAGCCACGTTCGCCTCATCCATGTTGCGAGACGTTGAGCAGCACGCCGCAGACCACCATGGTCACCACCAGCGACGAGCCGCCGTAGGAGAGGAACGGGAGGGGGATTCCCTTGGTGGGCAGCAAGGCGATCGCCACCGAGACGTTGATCAGGGCCTGGAAGACGAGCAGCGCCGAGAAGCCCCACGCCAGATACCGCCCGAAGGGGTCCGGCGCCCGCCAGCCGGCGCGCAAGCCGCGCCAGAGAACGAGACCGAAGAGGGCGACGACCAGCAGCGCGCCGATCATTCCGAGCTCCTCGGCGACGATGGCGAAGATGAAGTCCGATTCCGGATGCGGCAGGAAGTAGAGCTTCTGCAGGCTGTTGCCCGGACCCAGGCCGAAGACGCCGCCCGAGCCGACGGCGATCAACGACTGCAGCGCCTGGAAGCCCGAGCCGAGCGGATCCCGGTCCGGGTCGAGGAAGGCGAACAGACGCGCCCGGCGATAGGGGACCGAGATCACCAGGAAGTAGAGCACCGGCAGGGCGAGCCCCAGACCGGCGGCGACGAAGCGCCACGACAGTCCGGCGAGGAAGAGCATGGTCGCCGCGGTGAGCGCGAGCAGCACGGCGGTGCCGAGATCGGGTTGCAGGACGATCAGGCCGGCGACCACGCCGGTGACGGTCGCCGCCGGCAACAGGGTCTCCCGCGAGTTGATCGCGCCGCGATGGCGATCGATCCAGTAGGCGAGGAAGGGAATCAGCGCCAGTTTCGCGAGCTCGGAGGGCTGGACCGAGATCCCGCCGACGAAGAACCAGCGCCGCGTCCCGTTGAGCTGCGGCGAGAAGAGGACCGCGACCAGCAGCATCAGGACGCCGGCGACCAGCGCGTAGGCCACGCGCCGGTCGCGCAGCTTGCGGTAGTCGAGGTGCATCACCACCGCCATGGCGACGAATCCGATCGTCGCGGCGACCGCCTGCTTGACCAGGAAGGGATTGATCGCCGCGCCGCGCGAGCGCGCCACCGCCGCGCTCGCCGAGTAGACCATCACCAGCCCGAGGCCGGCGAGCAGCACCACGGTGGTGAACAGGACGCGGTCGTAGACCAGCTTCTTCGCCACCTCAGCCTCCGCTCGCCCCGGCGGGCGGGGTGCGGTGCGCCTGCACCCAGCGTTGGAACTGCTCGCCGCGATCGATGTAATCGCGGAACTGATCGAAACTGGCGCAGGCCGGCGAGAGCAGCACGACCTCTCCGGGCTCGGCGAGCGTCGAGGCGGCGGCGAGCGCGCGTTCGAGCGTCCCGCTCGCCTCGAGCTCCACCACGCCGGCGAGGGCGCGCTCGAGGGCCGCCGCCGATTCGCCGATCAGGTAGGCCCGCCGCGCCTTGCGCGCCACCATCTCGCGCAGGTAGGCGAAGTCCGCGCCCTTGTTGCGTCCGCCCAGGATGACGTGCACGCTGCGGTCGGCGAACCCCTCGAGCGAGCGCGCCGTGGCGGCCACGTTGGTCCCCTTCGAGTCGTCGAAGTAGCCCACGCCGGCGATCTCGGCAACGCGCTCGACGCGGTGCGGCAGGCCGCGGAAGGCGGTGAGCGCCGGCGCGATCGACTCGGCCGGAGCGCCCACCGCGCGCGCCAGCAGCGCCGAGGCCATCGCGTTCTCGAGGTTGTGCGGCCCGGGAAGCGGCACGTCGGCGATCGCGAAGAGCTCGCGCTCACCGCCCGCGTCCACTTCGAGGATCCGGTCGCCGGCCTGGCGGCAGCCGTCGTCGACCGCGCGGCCGCGCGAGAAGGCGCGCTTGCGGGCCAGCGTCGGGCTCGCGGCCACCTCGGGCTCGTCGGCGTTGACCACCGCGATGTCCGCCGCCGTCTGATTGCGGAAGACCCGCTGCTTCGCGCCGAGGTAGGCGGCGAGCGAGCCGTGACGGTCGAGATGGTCGGGCGAGATGTTGAGCAGCGCCGCGGCGCGCGGGTGGAATCGCTCGATGGTCTCCAGCTGGAAACTCGACAGCTCGACGACGAAGAACCGGCCGGGCGGGCCCTCGACCACCGCGGAGAGCGGCCGGCCGATGTTGCCGCAGACCTCCACCGCGAAACCGGCGCCGGCGAGGAGCGCGCCGGTCATGGCGGTGGTGGTCGACTTGCCGTTGCTGCCGGTGACCGCGATCACCGTCCCGGCGAGGTAGGCGAAGGCGAGCTCGACCTCGCCGACGATCGGCACGCCGGCCGCTCGCGCCGCGGCGAGCAGGGGGTGGTCGAGGGCGACGCCGGGGCTCGCCACCAGCACGTCGACTCCTCCCGGCAGGTCGCTCGAGGAGTCGCCCAGGCGCAGAGCGACTCCGGGGGTCTGCTCGAGCCCCGCCAGCGCGAGCTCGTCCGCGCGCCGGCGGTCGCTCGCCACGACTTCGACGCCCCGCCCGGCGAGCAGTCGGGTCGCGGCGATCCCGGAGAGCCCCAGGCCGAGGACGAAGGCGCGCTCGAGGCGCTCGGGAGCGAAGTGCGGAGTCATCGCAGTTTCAGCGTCGAGAGCGCCGTCAGGGCGAACAGGACGGCGAGGATCCAGAACCGGACGATGATCTTCGGCTCCGCCCACCCGGCGAGCTCGAAGTGATGGTGCAGCGGCGCCATCCGGAAGATGCGCTTGCCGCGCAGCTTGAACGACGCCACCTGCAGGATGACCGACAGACCCTCCAGCACGAAGAGACCGCCGACCAGCGCCAGGACCAGTTCCTGCTTGGCGAGCACCGCGACGATGCCGATCGCCCCGCCGAGCGCGAGCGAGCCGACGTCGCCCATGAAGACCTCGGCCGGGTGGGAGTTGAACCAGAGGAAACCCATCGAGGCGCCGACCAGCGCGCCGCAGAAGACGGTGACCTCCCCCACCCCGGAGACGTAGGCGACCTGCAGGTACTGGGCGACGACCCGGTTGCCGGCGACGTAGGTGAAGACCGCGTACGTCGCGCCGGCGATCAGCGACGCGCCGACGGCGAGCCCGTCCAGGCCGTCGGTCAGGTTGACGGTGTTCGAGGAGGCGACCAGCACGAAGACGACGAACGGCACGTAGAGCACCCCGAGGTCGATCACCAGCTCCTTGAAGAAGGGGAAGGTGAGGGTCGGCGAGAAGGGCGCTCCCGCCGGCAGCTTCATCAGCAGGGCGCCGGCGACCGCCGCCACCCCGACCTGCGCCAGGAACTTGGCGCGCGCGGTGAGGCCGAGATTGCGCCGCCGCCGGACTTTGAGCAGGTCGTCGGCGAAGCCGATCGCGCCGAACGAGAGCGTCACTCCCATCGCCAACCAGACGTAGCGGTTGGCGAGATTGGCCCACAGCAGCGTCGGCACGATGAGAGCGAGGAGGATCAGCAGCCCCCCCATGGTCGGCGTGCCGGCCTTGACCTGGTGGCTCTGCGGTCCCACGTCGCGGATGTTCTGTCCGACCGAGAGGCGGCGCAGCGTGCGGATGAAGTACGGCCCGAGCAGCAGCGCGATGAGCACCGCGGTCACCACCGCGCCCGCGGTGCGGAAGGTGATGTAGCGGAAGACATTGAACGCCGCGAAGTGGTCGCGCAGCGGAAAGAGGAGGTGGTAGAGCATCTACGCTCCCGACTCCACGCTCAGCCGATCGGCGATCGCCGACTCGAGCTCCTGGCGGTCGGAGAACGGCACGCGCTGTCCGCCGGCCTCCATCTCGCGCTCGTGTCCCTTGCCGGCGACCAGCACCGACCAGCCGCCGCCGGCCGCCACGCCGACCGCGCGGCGGATCGCCTCGCGCCGGTCGGGGACGATGCGATAGCTCCGGTTGCCGCTCGCCCGCAGCCCCTCCTCGACCGCCGCCAGGATGGCGAGCGGATCCTCGCTGCGCGAGTTGTCCGAGCTGGCGATCGGCAGGTCGGCGAGATCCCCGGCCACCCGGCCCATCAGCGGGCGCTTGCCCGGGTCGCGGTCGCCGCCGCACCCGAAGACCAGAACGATCCGCGTGCCCGCGATCTCCCGCAGGCTGCGGATCGCCGAGGCGAGCGCGGCGTCGGTGTGCGCGTAGTCGATCACCGCGAGGAAGCTCTGCCCGGCGCGCACCGCCTCCATCCGGCCGGGCAAGGGTGGAGTCGCGGCGACGCCCTCGGCGATCGCCGCGAGCGGCAGCTCGAGCGCTTCGCCGATCGCCGCGGCGGCGAGCAGATTGGCCAGGTTGTATCGCCCGAGCAGCGGAGAGCGCAGGGCGACCTCGCCGCGCGGCGTGACCAGGCGGGCGAGGATGCCCTCGCCGGTCAGCTGCGGGTCGAGCGCCCGCACGGCGGCCTCGGCGCCGTAGCCGAGCGCGCTGGGCAGCTCGTCGAGCAGCCGGCGGCCGTAGGGATCGTCCGCGTTCACCACCGCGCGCCCGTTCGGCTTGAGCTGGCCGAAGAGCTGACGCTTGGCCGCGAAATACCGCTCGAGGTCGCCGTGGAAGTCGAGATGGTCGCGGGTCAGGTTGGTGAACGCCGCGACGTCGAACGCCGCGCCCCGCACCCGCCCCTGGACCAGGGCATGCGACGAAACCTCCATCACGTTCGCCCGCGCCCCCCGGGCGCTCATCTCGGCGAGCAGGCGAAAGAGCTCCGAGGCCTCCGGGGTGGTGCGCTCGGCGCCCGCGGCAGCGACCCCACCGAAGCGGTAGCCGAGCGTGCCGATCCTGGCGCAGGGCTGGCCCGCCGCCTCGAGGATCGCCGCGGCGACCTCCACCGTGGTCGACTTGCCGTTCGTTCCGGTGACTCCGACCATCGTCAGGTCGCGATCCGGGTGGCCGTAGACCGGCGCGGCGAGGTCGCCGAGCAGCGCCCGCGGCGTCTCGGCGGTCAACCAGGGGAGGGTGAACGAGAACTCTTCGGGCCGCGGCAGGTCGGCGAGAATCGCCACGGCGCCCCGTTCCGCCGCCTCCTGCGCGAAGCGCCGACTGTCGTGATGCGCGCCGCTCCAGGCGACGAAGAGGTCGCCCGGAGCGACCGATCGGGAGTCGTGACGAACGCCGAAGACCTCGGGGTTCGTCCCGAGGTCTCCGGTGACCGGCAAGCCGGCGACGAGCTCCGAGAGCCTCATCCGCCGGACCCCACGTCGAGGTAGAGCTCCACCCGGCCGCCGCTCGCCGGCAGCGGCGCGCCCGGCGGTGGTTCCTGCCGGCGGACGAACCCCTCGCCCCGCAGCACCGGGGTGAGCCCGAGCTCGACCGTCGCGGCGAGCGCCTGGCGCGCGCTGAGGCCCGCGAGATCGGGCACCGTGCCCGGCGGCGGCTGACGCTCCTCGACCGGAGGCGCCACGGCGCGCTCGAGGTCGGCGACCTGCAGGCCGCCGGGCGGCGCCTCCGGTGCCTCCTCCGGCGCCGGCTCGCCCGGCCAGAGCTCCGGCCGCTCGCGCTGCGGTCGGACGTTGAGATAGAGCAGCGCCTGGCGGGCGATCGCCTGGAAGACCGGCGCCGCCGCCTCGCCGCCATGGTAGGAGCCCCGCGGATCGTCCAGCACCACCACCGCGACGATCGCCGGGTCGACCACCGGCGCGAAGCCGACGAAGCTGGCGATGAACTCGTCCGGCAGGTAGCCCCGCCCGGGCACCGCCTTCTGCGCCGTCCCGGTCTTGCCCGCCACGGGGTAGCCATCGACCGCCGCCGCCTTGCCCGTGCCTCCTTCGAGGGTCACCCCGGCGAGCAGATCGCGCAGGACGACGCGACTGCGCTGCGAGATCGGTTCGCCGCGCACCACCGGTTCGGGGTGGACGCGTCGCGCAGTCGTGCCGCTCCCGACCTGCCGGACGACATAGGGCTCGAGGAGCTTCCCGCCGTTGCCCACCGCGGCGAAGGCGAGGGCGAGCTGCAAGGGGGTGACCGACAGCCCCTGGCCGAAGGAGATATAAGCCTTGGCGAGGGCCGGCCAGCGCTCGACCGGCATGAGCAGGCCCGGGCTCTCGCCCGGCAGGTCGATGCCGGTCGTGCGGCCGAAACCGAAACCCCGGATGGTCGAATAGAAGCTCGCGTTGGCGACCCGCAGCGCCGTCTTGATGGTGCCGACGTTCGACGAGCGCGCGATGACCTGGCGGAACGTCAGGTCGCCGAACGGCTTGTGGTCGGCGATGCGCACCCCGGCCAGGGTGATGCCGCCCATCTCGCAGTCGAGGGTCTCGTCGGGATCGATCAGCCCCTCCTCGAGCGCCGCCGCGGCGGTCACCATCTTGAACGTCGAGCCGGGCTCGTAGGCGTCGATCACCGGGCGATTGCGCCGTGCCGCTTCGTCGTAGGCCGCGAACCGGTTGGGGTCGAAGGTCGGATAGGAGGCGAGCGCCAGCACCGCCCCCGTCGCCGGATCGAGCAGGGTGACGCTGGCGCTCTTCACCCGCAACCGGACGGCGGCGTCCGCGAGCTCCCGCTCGGCGATCTCCTGCAGCGCGGCATCGACCGTCAGGTGGAGGTCGGATCCCGGCACCGGCGCCGCCGAAGGCAGGTTGGGCGGCACCGCCATCCCCTGCCGCGCGTCGCGCAGCACGGTCCGCCGCCCGGCCTTGCCGGCCACCACCCGGTCGTACATGGCCTCGAGCCCCGCCAGACCCTGATTGTCGGTGCCGACGTAACCCAGGACGTGCGACGCGAGCTCGCGCTGCGGGTAGTAGCGCTTCGACTCCTCGAGGAAGTAGACGCCGGCGAGCCCGAGGTTGCGCACCGCGCGCGCCTGCGGCGGGTCGAGCTTGCGCTGGATCCAGACGAACTCGCGGTCGGAGGACAGCGTGCGGGCGAGCTTCCTCGGATCGATCTTCAGCGCGCCGGCGAGCGCCCGGGCGGCGGCGGCGGGATCGGCGAGCTCGCGCGGCACCGCGAAGGCCGACTCGACCTCCACCGACACCGCGAGCTCGCGCCCGCGCGCGTCGAAGATCGTGCCGCGCGGCGGAGCGAGCTCGATCACCCGCTGCTGTTGGCGCTCCGCCCGGCGGGTGAACTCCTCGTACCGGGTCACCTGCAGGTGATAGAGCCGCGCACCGATGGCGATCATCCAGATCGCCACACCGGCGAGCGCGAAGAAGAGCCGGCTCCTCACCGCAGCTCCTCGAGGAAGAGCACCTGGTCGAGCCGCGGCGCCGCGAGGCCCAGCTCCGTCGCCGCGCGATCGGCGAGCTGCTGCGGGCTCGCCAGATAGGCCGATTCCAGACGCAGCTGGCGCTCGACCTGCTGCAGCTGGTGGACCCGGCGCTCGAGCGCTTCGATGCGGTAGCCGACGCGCAGGGTCTCGAGCTGCAGCCAGGTGTAGATCAGCAGACCGAGGCCCAGCGGGAAGACGGCGAGCAGGACATAGGCGAGCTCGCGCAGTCTCCGCCGGTCGCGCTCGCGCACCAGGTACGCGTTGACGACCGGGCGACGGACCGTGTAGGCGTTGCGCAAGCCGCTACAACCTCCGTGCGGCGCGCAGCCGCGCCGAGCGCGCTCGGGGGTTGGCCTCCACTTCGGGGAGCGAGGGACGGACCGGCTTCTTGGTCAGGACCTCGAGCACGCGGGTTTCGGAGCGCGTGCGGCCGGTCGTCGGGTCGACCTCGCCCCGCGCCAGGTCCCGGATCCGGTTCTTGACGATCCGGTCCTCGAGACTGTGGAAGGAGATGATCACCAGGCGGCCGTCCCGCTCGAGCAGGCGCATCGCCGCGTCGAGCAGGTGTTCGATCGCCGCGAGCTCTTCGTTGACCGCGATGCGCAGCGCCTGGAAGACGCGCGTCGCCGGATCGATGCGCTCGCCCTGCGAACGCCGCCGGTGCTTGGCCCGCCGCACCACCTCGGCGAGCGACGTGGTGGTGTCGATCCGGTGCGTGCGCCGCTCGGTCACGATCGCGCGGGCGACGCGGCGCGCTTCGGGCTCTTCACCGTACTCGCGAAAGAGTGTCGTCAAGTCGTCCTCCGAAGCGCTGTTGACCAGCTCGGCCGCGGTCGCGCCGCCGCGCCCCATTCGCATGTCGAGAGGCCCTTCGCGTTGAAAGCTGAAGCCGCGCTCGGCGACGTCGAGCTGGAGCGACGAGACGCCCAGGTCGGCGTAGATCCCGCACGGCCGGACTCCGGCCGGGAGGTGGCCGCCGCAGATCTCTTCGAGATCGCGGAAATCCCCTTCGACGAGCCTCGCTCGGTCGCCGAATCGTGCGAGCCGCTGGCGCGCCAGGGCGAGCGCCGCGGGGTCCCGGTCGATGCCGAGCAGGCGCGCCGCGGGCGAGCGGTCGAGCAGCGCCTCGGCGTGACCGCCCAGGCCGAGCGTGCAGTCGACGAACTGCCCGCCGCGCTCGACGGCCAGCAGCTCGAGCGTCTCGGCGAGCAGGACGGATTGGTGGAGTTGGGGCAACGCCGGGTCGTCCGCACGTGGTCAGATGCCCCGTTCGGCGAGCAGCTGGAAATCCTCGTCGGTGAAGGGACGCTCGGCCAGGCGCGACTCGAAGCGCTCGCGATTCCAGACCACCAGGTGATCGATGCGCGCCGAGACCACCACCTCGCCGGTCATCAACGCCGTGGAACGCAGGATGGGCGGCAGCAGCAGGCGGCCTTGTCCGTCGAGCCGCGCCTGCTGGCCGTAGTAGCTCACCCGTTCGAGGTAGCGCTCCTTGATGCGGTCGGTCGCCGGCAGGCCGGAGAGGCGCGATTCGATCTCCTCCCAGACCGGGAGGGGGTAGATCAGGGCGTGATCGCCGGCGACCGACGTGATGAAGAACTCGACGCCGTAGCGCTCTTCGAGGGCGCGGCGGAAGTCCGTGGGGACCTTGAGTCGCCCCTTTTCATCGATCGTGGCAACGGTGCTTCCGCGAAACATCTCCCGACCCCGCCTTCCCTAGGGTTGCGTTCGCAATGTACAGGAGTGTCCCACTTTTGTCCATTTTTTTCCACGTTCTGCGAAGACGAACCCGCGGCTCGTTCAGCAGGGCAGAAAACTGGCGTAATCGAACTGCTGCAGCGGCGCGACGCCGGCGGGCGGCGACCCCCCGCGCGCGGCCCCGCTCAGGGCGCGGGCGGTGGCGCGGGAGCCGGTTCGGAGCGCTCCTCCATCGGCGGCGGACCGGCCGGCTTGGGCTCGCGCTTGGGGGCGAAGGCGGCGAGCGGATCGTTTTCGTTGCTCGTCACCACCTCGCGGAATCCCGCCGCCTCCGGCGGGATGTTCTCCACCAGATAGGACGACCGCTCGAGCTCGCCCAGGTACTTGCGCAACTCCTCGTCGAAGCGCGTCGCGCGCTCGCGCTCGAGCAGACTCTCCTTGACTTCCTCGAAGGGCCGCGCCCCTTCCTCGCTGCGTTCGACCACCTGCAGCAGGTGGAGCCCGCCGCGCCCTTCGACCGGGCTCGAGACCGCGCCGACCGCGAGCCCCCAGACCGCGCCGTCGAGCGCGCTCGCCAGCTCGCCACGCTCCACCCAACCGAGATCGATCGGCCCGCCGATCGCGTCGGACGCCACGCGCTCGACCGCCGCCTGCATGGTCTCGCCACCCGTGATCGCGACGCGCAGCGATTCGGCGAGCTGGCGCGCCGCCTCGCCCGAGATCTTGTCGCTGGTGATCACCAGCTCCTGCACCTTCACCTTGGCCGGCAGGCGGAACTCGTCGGGGTGCTCGCGGTAGTAGCGCCAGGCCCATTCGTCGTCGACCGAAGCGCGCGGCGCCACTTCGCGCTGCACGACCTGCTGCGTCTTGATGGAACGCGTGGTGCGCGCCCGGTAGTCGGCGATCGTCATCCCCGCGGCGTCGAGCGCCTTGCGGAACGCCTCCTCGCTGGGCAGTCCCATGCGCTGCCGCGTGCGGTCGATCGCCTCGTCGATCTCGGCGCCCGTGGGCTCGATCGAGAGCTGGCGGGCGCGCGCCGTGAGCAGCAGCTCGTCGAGGATCTCGCGCAACGTCGCTCGCCCGGCCTCGTTGGCCAGGCGGCGGCGCTCCTCCGGCGCGAGATCCTCGGCCGCGGCGATGGCCTCGATCCGCGCTTCCTTGCGCAGCCGGTAGTCCTCGAGGGTCGCGATCTCGTCGTTGACCCGGAGCACGATCGAGTTGATCGTCTCGCCCCGGGCGACGCCGGCGAACAGCAAGGCGGCGATCGCCGCTCGACTAACGATCTTCATGCGCCCTCGCGACGGGGTGGGCCCCGCGGTAGTTGAAGGGAAGGTTGCGCTCATAGACCAGCACAGTGTAGCGGCTGCGCGCTTCCGCGACCAATCGCGAGAGCGCGCGGTCGGCGGCCGCCTGGCGCAGGCGGCCGCGGATCTCCGGCGCGGCCTCGGCGAGCGGCAGGCTCTCGGCCGGGAAGGTCTCGACGACCTGGAAGACGTGGAATCCGTAGTCGGCCGCCACCACCTCGCTCACCTCTCCCGCCTGCAGGCGGAACACCAGGTCCGCGAAAGTCGGCGGCAGCTCGTCGCGCGCCAGCACGCCCTGGTCACCGCCCGGCGGCGAGCCGCCCGGCGGGGTCAGGCGAGCCAGCACCTGCGCGAACGGAGCGCCCGCGGCGAGCTCGCGCCGGGCCCGCTCGGCGGTCAACCGGTCGTCGACCAGGATCTGGCGCAGGTGGACCCGCGGCGGTCGCTCGAACTCGGCGCGATGGGCGGCGAAGTAGGTCTCGATCTCGTCCTCGCGCGGCTCGCGGTCCGGCCCCGCGGCGAGCAGCGCCTCGACCGCCTCGCCGACCGGCGCCGCGGAGCCCACCAGACCGCGCTCGCGCGCCAGGTCGGCGAGCAGCTCCTCGGTCAGGTACTGGTCGAACAGACGCGACAGGGCAGCGCTCGCCAACGCCCCTCCCGGCTCGCCCAGGTTGCGCTCGAGGTAGCTCTCGAACGCCGCGTAGCGCAGCTCGCGCTCGCCCAGCCGCGCCACCACGTCCGGAGCCACCAGCGGCTCGCTCGGCTGGCAGGCGGTGGCGAGCGCGCAGGCGACCGCCGCGAGGAGCCGTCGCGCGCTCACGCGGCGAGCTCCGCGAGCACGGAGCGCGCGGTCTCGACGAGCTGTTGGCCGCGGGCGAGCTCGAGGGTCAGCACTCCGGTCGGACTGAACGCCGCCCCCGGTCGCGCCGAGACGAAGCGGATCAGGCGGTCGACGTCGATCCGCGCGTCGCGGCGCAGGCGGAAGGTGAGCCGGCCGTCGGCCGCCGAGATGGTCTGCACGCGCAGCGTCTCGGCCACCCGCTTGAGGTCCACCACGTCGAGCAGGGCCTCGACCTCGCGCGGCGGGCGGCCGAACCGGTCCGACAGCTCGCCGAGCAGCTCCTCGCGCGGGCGCTCGGCGGCGGCGAGCTTGCGGTAGATCTCCATGCGCAGGTTCTCGTCGCCGATGTAGCTGCGGGGAATCGTCATCGGGAGCGGCAGATCGAGGGTGACCGAGGGGCCCTCCTCGACCGCCTCGCCGCGCAGCTCGCGCACGGTCTCCTCCAGCATCTTGAGATAGGTCTCGATCCCCAGCTCCGCGATGTGGCCGCTCTGCTCGGCGCCGAGCAGATTGCCCGCGCCGCGGATCTCGAGATCGCGCCCGGCGATCCGGAAGCCGGCGCCCAGCTCGGTGAATTCGCGCAGCGCCTCCAGGCGCCGCCGGGCGTCGTCGGTGAGCGGCCGGTCCGACGGCACCAGGAGATAGCAGTAACCGAGCTCGCGGCTGCGGCCCACCCGGCCGCGCAGCTGGTAGAGCTGGGCGAGCCCGAAGCGGTCCGCGCGGTCGACCAGCATGGTGTTGACGGTCGGGATGTCGATCCCGTTCTCGATGATGGTGGTGGCGAGCAGCAGATCGTGCTGCCGCGCGGTGAAGGCATGCATGCGGCGGTAGAGCTCGCGCTCGTCGAGCTGGCCGTGGCCGACCGTGACGCGCAGCCCCGGCAGGAGCTCGCGCAGGCTCTCCGCTTTCTGGTCGATCGACTCCACGCGGTTGTAGACGTAGAAGACCTGGCCTCCGCGCCCGAGCTCGTACTCGATCGCCTCGCGCACCAGTTCCTCGGAATAGGGCAGCACGGCGGTCTCGATCGCCATGCGGTCCTTGGGTGGCGTCTCGATCAGCGAGATGTCGCGCACGCCGGCGAGCGAGAGCTGAAGGGTGCGCGGCAGCGGCGTCGCCGACATCGCGAGGACGTGCACGTTCTTCTTGAGCCGCTTCAGCCGCTCCTTCTGCGCCACGCCGAAGCGCTGCTCCTCGTCGACCACCACCAGCCCGAGCCGGGCGAACGCGACGTCCTGCGAGAGCAGCCGGTGGGTGCCCACCAGGATGTCCACCTGCCCCGCCGCGACGCCCGCCTTGAGCTCCTTGAGCTCCTTGCCCACCTTGAGGCGCGACAGCCGCTCGACGCGCACCGGGAAGCCGGCGAAGCGTTCCACGAAGGTCTCGAGGTGCTGGTCGGCGAGGATCGTGGTCGGCGCGAGGACCGCAACCTGGTAGCCGGCGTCGACCGCGCGGAAGGCGGCGCGCATCGCCACTTCGGTCTTTCCGAAGCCGACGTCGCCGCACAGCAGGCGGTCCATCGGTTTGACCTGGGCCAGGTCCTCGAGCACCGTTGCGATCGCCTCGGCCTGATCGGCGGTCTCCTCGTAGGGGAAGGCGGCGGCGAACTGCCGCTCGAGGTCGCTCGTGCCGGCGAGGATCGGGGCGCGCGCCAGCTGGCGCTCGGCGTAGAGCTTGACCAGCTCCTCGGCCATGTCGCGCAGCCCCTTCTTGACGCGCGTCTTGGTGCGGCTCCACGACGTGCCGCCGAGCTGGTCGAGCCGGGGCGCCAACCCCTCGATGCCGCCGTACTTCTGCACCTGATCGAGGCGCGCGAGCGGCACCAGCAGGCGGCGCCCGCCGGCGTAGACGATCTCCATCACCTCGCTGTCGGCGGCGCTCGGCGCGGCGGCGGCGGAGCGCAACGGCGCGGGCAGGCTCGCGGCGCCGCCCTCCCCGCCGCCCACCGTGCGCAGGGCGACGAACTGGCCGATCCCGTGGTCGGCGTGCACCACGTAGTCGCCCACCTTGAGGTCGCGCAACGTGGGCACGAACGGCCCGTAGCGGCTGCGGCCGCGGCGGCCACGCGCCGCCGGCCGCGGCAGCAACTGCGTCTCGCCGAAGACCACGACTCCCGCCGCCGGCAGGCGGAAACCGCGCTCGAGCTCCCCCTCGACCAGCTCGACGCCCCCCCGGCCGACCGCCAGGTCGCGCCCGGCGAGCAGCTCGCCGAGCGCGCCGTGACGCTCCGCGGTCGCGACGAGCAGCAGCCGCTCGCCGCGCGAGCGCGCCGTCTCCACCTCGCGCGGGAAGCGTGGCAGCTGGCCGTGGAAGAGCTCGGTCGTCGTGGCGGCGCAGTCGAGGGTCGGGCCGCCGGGCGCGAGCGGCTCGATCGTCGCCCGCGCTCCGGCGAGCATCGCCGACACCAGCTCGGCCGGGTGCTCGAGCAGCTCCGGCGGCAGGGCGAGCCGCCGGTGCTCGCGCCGCGCCTCGAACTCGGCGGCGAGGCGATCGCGATGGTGCCCGACCTCCGCCGCGAGCGCGTCCGGATCGCAGGCGATCCAGAGCGCTTCCGGCAGGAGCTCGCGCAGGGTCAAAGTGCGCTCGGCGGCGAGCGGCAGGAGGTTCTCCCAGCCCGCGAACCGGCCGCCTCCGGCGAGCGCCGTCAGGTGGTCCACGGTCTCGCGCCCCGGCTCCTCGTCCACCATCGGCGCCAGCCGTGCGGCCAGCCGGCGCGCCGCCTCCTCGCCCTCGGCGAACAGCGCGAGCGGCAGCACGGCGACCCGCTCGAGCTCGGCGGCCGAGCGCTGCGACTCGACGTCGAAGCTGCGCAGACTCTCGATCTCGGAGCCGAGCAGGTCGAGCCGCACCGGATCGCCCTCGCCGGCCGGGAAGAGATCGAACACCCCGCCGCGGACCGCGAAGTCCCCCACCTCCCCCACCAGGTCGACCCGCCGGTAGCCGAGCGTGACCAGGCGGCGTCCGAGCGCCTCGAGGTCCAGCTCCGTCCCGCGCGCGAGCTCGATCGGCGCGAGCTGGGCGGCCTCGGGCAGGCGGCGGAACAGGGCGCGCGGCGTGACCACCAGCGCGCGCAGCCGCCCGGCGCGCGCGTCGGCGAGCGCGGTGACCTCCTGGGCGCGCACCGTGAGCGAGGCCTCGACCTCCTGGTAGGGCGAGAGCGACGGTCCCGGAAAGTGCGCTCCCACCTCGTCGCCCGCGACGAGCCGCAGGGCTTCGAGCCAGGCGAGCGCCTCGTTTTCGTGCGGCACCACGACGATCAGCAAGCGCGCGAGCTCGACCGCGGCGAGATCGAACATCCACGCCGCGGCGGCGGGCGGCAGGCGGGTGAGGCGCGGCCGCTCGCCGGCGAGGCGCGTTGCCGAGAGGCCGGCGATCAGCGCGCGGTAGGGACCGCCGGTCGCGAGCTGGCGGGAGAGCTCCTCCCAGGGCGACGGGCGCGGCATCGCGCCTAGTCTAGCCGTCGCCGGCGGGGGGGCGAGCGGGCGCCCCCGCCGGCCGAGGCGCCGGCGGCCCGGTTTCGTCCGGCGGCGGCACCCGTTCCAGCCGATCGGCGAGCGCGACCGCGCCCCAGGCGAGCAGCATCCCCGCGTACCCGTCGACCGCGTAGTGCAGGCCGGTGAGCAGCGAGCCGACGAAGGTCAGACCGGTCGCGATCGCCAGCGGGAGGAACCAACGCCGGGCATGCCGGCGGGCCCAGAGCGCGAACATCCAGTGCGCGCCGACGTGCAGCGAGGGCAGCGCCGCCACCGCCAGGAAGGGCTTGAACTGGAAGACCGCCCCCTGATCGCGCGCCGTCACCATCGCGAGGTAGTTGCCCCACAGCTTGCCCTCCATCGTCGCCGCGTAGGGCATTCGGGGCAGCACCTGGGTGAAGACGTCGGGCGAGTAGAACGCCGGTCCGACGGCCGGGATCGCCAGGTAGACGAGCGCGCCGGTGAGCCAGAGCAACGAGCAGGCGAGCGCGAAGTTGCGCCGTCGCGCCGGCTCGCGCGAGAGGAAGAGCACCGACTGCACCGCGAGCACCGTGGTGAGCCAGAGCGCGTACCAGAAGTCGATCCAGGGGGCGGCCGCGCTCCGGCCGAAGAGCTCGACGGCGAAGAGCGAGGGCGAGACCCCGAGGTGGAGCGCGCGGTCGAGCCGCCAGAGGGCCGCGTCGTAGAGCGCGCGGTGGAGCAGCGGAACGCTCACCTTGAGCCAGGAATAGGCGTAGGTCATCACCATCGCGGCGAGCCAGACGCGGGCGAGCAGAACGAGCTGCGCGGGGGCCAGCACCGCCCGCGCCCAGGGGAGCGGCGACCGCCAGCGCACGAGGTGCGCCGCGAGGTGGAGCCCGAGCCCCAGCGCGAGCACTCCCGGCAGGCGATCCAGCATGGCGGCGGCCATGTACTCGACCGTGCGCCAGTCCATCTTCAGCCCGCGGGCGCGCAGGAAGAGCACGATGGCGATCGCCATCGCATAGGTGAAGAGCTCGAAAGGCCGCGGGAACAGCCGCCGGCGATGCGTCACGGGGCCGGGCGCGTCACTCGATCTCGACCAGCGGATCGCCGCCCTCCACCGCGACCCCCGGTGCGACGTGCACCCGGCGCACGATGCCGGCACGCTCTGCCTGGATCTCGTTCTGCATCTTCATCGCCTCGAGGACGACGAGCGCCTGGCCGGCCGCGACCTCCTGGCCCTCCGCGACCCGCACGTCGACCACCCGCCCCGGCATGTAGGCCGCGACCAGGAGCTTGCCGCGCTTGCCGCTCGCCGCCCGCGTCTCCTCGGCGAGGAAGGTCAGCGGATCGACCAGCTCGACGGCGTGATCGCGCCCGCGCCAGCCAACGTGATAGCGCCCGTCGCCCAGCCGGAAGACCGCCGTCTCGTAGCTCTCTCCCGACGCGATCAGGCTCCAGAGGAACGGTCCCAGGGGCCGTGTTTCGATCTCGTAGCTGCGTTCGCCGACCGTGACCCGGTAGCGACCGGCGTGGCGCTCGACGGTCAGCCGCTCGGTGCGCTCTCCCAGTCGCGCGACGAGTTGCACGGTCTCAGCCCCAGCTCTCGCCGCGGCGTGCGGCGCGCCGCGACGACTCACGCCACCGGCTGCGGTGCCCGGTGCCGCCGGGCGGGCGGCCGGCGACCCGCTGGCTGCGCTCGAAGTGGGCGATCGCGGCGGCGAGCAGCGGCACGTCCGCGTTGTCCTCGCCGGCGACCGGCTGGAGCTCGCCGCTCGCCAGTTTGCGGTCGAGCCAATGGATGTCGAACTGGCCGGCGACGAACTCCGGATCGGCGAGCAGCGCCCGGAAGAGCGGTACGTTCGTCCGGATGCCCTCGACCCGCAGCTCCTCGAGCGCCCGCTCGAGACGGCGCAGCGCTTCCGGCCGATCCCGTCCCCACACGATCAGCTTGGCGATCATCGGGTCGTAGAAGATCGAGATCTCCGCGCCGCCGTAGACCCCGGAGTCGTTGCGCACCCCGGGGCCCTGCGGCAGGCGGAGCCAGAAGATCCGGCCCGGCGACGGCGCGAAGCGGTTGAACGGATCCTCGGCGTAGAGCCGAACCTCGATGGCGTGACCGTGCGGGGCGATCGCGGCGAAGGGCGCGCCCAAGGGCATGCCTTGGGCGACCTCGAGCTGCGCCACGACGAGGTCGAGGCCGGTCACCATCTCGGTCACCGGGTGCTCGACCTGCAGGCGCGTGTTCATCTCCAGGAAGTAGAAGCTCCCGGTGGCGTCGAGCAGGAACTCGCACGTGCCGGCATTGGTGTAGCCCACCGCCCTGGCCGCCGCGACCGCCGCCTCCCCCATGCGCCGCCGGAGCTCCGGCGTCACCACCAGCGAGGGCGATTCCTCGACCACTTTCTGGTGCCGGCGCTGCAGCGAGCACTCGCGCTCGCCGAGCGACACCACGTTGCCGTGCTGGTCCCCCAGGACCTGGATCTCGACGTGGCGCGGCCGCTCGATGAACTTCTCGATGAACACCGAGTCGTCGCCGAACGACGCTCCGGCCTCGGCACGCGCCAGCCGGTAGGCCTCGCCGAGCTCGGCACCGGAGCGCACGACGCGCATCCCCTTGCCGCCACCGCCCGCCGACGCCTTGATCATCACGGGGTAGCCGATGGCGTCGGCGAACGCGCGGGCGCCGGCCAGATCGGGCAACGGCCCGTCCGAGCCCGGCACCACCGGCACGCCGGCCGCGGTCATCCGGCGACGGGCCTCGATCTTCGAGCCCATCGCCTGGATCGCCTCCGGGCTCGGGCCGACGAAGGCGAGGCCGCGCGCGCGGCAGAGCGCCGAGAACTCGGCGCGCTCGGAGAGGAAGCCGTAGCCCGGATGGATCGCGTCGGCGCCGATCTCGACCGCGAGCTCGACGATCGCTTCGGCCCTGAGATAGCTCTCGGCCGCCGGCGGGGGCCCGATCCGGTAGGCCTCGTGCGCCATCAGCACGGCGAGCGACTCGCGGTCGGCGTCGGAGTAGACCACTGCGCTGCGGATCCTCAGCTCGCGCAGGGCCCGGATGACGCGCACCGCGATCTCTCCGCGGTTGGCGATGAGGACTTTTCGGAATCGCTTCACGGCGGCGTCGCTTGGCTCGAGGCCCGGATGCTACCACCCGCCCGCCGCGCCACCAGGACGAGCGCGCCGAGACCGGCGAGCGCCAGCGCGAGCGCGAGTTGGAACGGGCGGCGGTCGACCCAGAGACGGACCTGCCGCGCCCCCGCGGGAAGCTCGAGACCGAGACGCGTCATCTGGGCCGGCTGTGGCCGCGCCGGCCGGCCGTCGACGGTCGCTCGCCAGATCGGCAGGAAGGCCCGGCGCACGATCAGCACGCCGCCGCCCGGCGACTCCACTTCGAGCTCGAGGCTCTCGGCCGTCGCCGCGACCAGCCGCGCCCGCCCCCCGGCGCCCTCCCGCGGCGGCCCGTCCCCCGGCAGCACCGCTTCGACGCGCGGGTCGAAGTCCGGCGCGAGCAGTCGCGCGAGCGCCGCGTTGAGGTGCGGCGCGTAGGAAACCCGGCTCGCGACGGTCACCTCGGGCAGGGCGCCGGCGATCTCGTAGACGTCGAGCGGCGGGGTGAGGTCGTCGAAGCGCGCGACGGGGCGCGCCGCGCTCGCGGCGACGCCGGTGAGCGGGCGCGGCAGCAGCAGCAGGTCGACCCCGGTCGCGGCGAGCAGGCGGACGCGCG
>CAYZWR010000003.1:9618-64980 GCA_964481735.1 uncultured Thermoanaerobaculia bacterium | reverse complement strand
GGCGACCGCGTAACCGAGGACTCGAATCATGTTGATGCCGAAGAAGGTCAAGTTCAGGAAGCAGCATCGCGGCCGCCGCGCCGGGCGCGCCAAGGCGGGCGAGTACATCGCCTTCGGCGACTACGGGCTGCAGGCGCTCGAGCCGGGATGGGTCACGGCGCGGCAGATCGAGGCCGGCCGTATCGCGATCACCCGCCACGTGAAGCGTGGCGGGAAGATGTGGATCCGGATCTTCCCCGACAAGCCCTACACCAAGAAGCCGCTCGAGACCCGAATGGGCAAGGGCAAGGGCAACCCCGAGGGTTGGGTCGCGGTGATCAAGCCGGGCCGAATGCTCTTCGAGCTCGAGGGCGTCACGGAGCAGATCGCGCAGGAGGCGATGAAGCTGGCTGCGCAGAAGTTCGGCATTCGCACGCGCTTCGTCTCGCGGCACGCCGAGTTGAAGTAGGGAAGTGGGGGAACTGGCATGAAGAAGATCCAAGAGCTGCGCGAAAAGACCGTCGCCGATCTGCGGCTCCGGGAAAAGGAGCTCGCCGAGCAGTTGTTCGCCCTTCGTCTGCAGAAGGTCACCGGGCAGCTCGAGAAGCCGGCGAAGGTCCGGGCCGCCAAGCGGGAGATGGCCCAGGTTCTGACGATTCTCCGCGACAAGCAAGGCGCGGTTTGAGGACGATGCCCATGAGCGAAACCGGCGAGAAGCGAGCCAGCCAGCGCCAGGAGAAGATCGGCGTGGTGGTGAGCAACAGGATGAACAAGACGGTCGTCGTCGAGGTGGAGAAGACCATCGTGCATCGCCTCTACCATCGTCACCAGAAGCGGACCTCGAAGTTCTACGCTCACGACGAGGGTGACAGTTGCCAGGTTGGCGACCAGGTTCGCCTGGTCTCCACGCGGCCGCTCTCGCGGCTGAAGCGCTGGCGCGTGGCCGAGATTCTCAAGAAGTCCAGGGAGAACTAGCCATGATCCAGATGGGAACCATCCTCGAGGTGGCGGACAACTCTGGCGCCAAGAAGATCGCCTGCATCCACTTGCGGGGTGCGCTGGGCCAGTACGGCCGGCTGGGAGACGTCATCACCGCCTCGGTCAAGGAGGCGGTTCCGGACGGCACCGTCAAGAAGGGGCAGGTCGTCAAGGCGGTGATCGTCCGGACGGTGAAGGCGCACAAGCGACGGGACGGGAGCTACATCCGTTTCGACACCAACGCGGCGGTGCTGATCAACGACCAGCAGGAGCCGATCGGAACGCGCGTCTTCGGGCCGGTGGCTCGCGAGCTGCGCGAGAGGAAGTTCATGAAGATCGTGTCGCTGGCCCCGGAAGTCATCTGAGGAACCGCGAGATCGGACCCCGGCAATGAAAAAGATGCGAATCAAGAAGAACGATCAGGTTCTGGTGATCGCGGGCAAGGACCGCGGAGCGAAGGGCAAGGTGCTCCGGGTGCTGCCGGCGAAGGGCATGGCGATCGTGGAGCGGGTCAACATGATGAAGCGCCACACGCGAGCCAATCCGCAGAAGGGGATTCAGGGCGGAGTGCTCGAGCGCGAGGCGCCGATCCGGGTGTCGAAGCTGATGCTCGTGGACCCGAACAGCGGGAAGCCCACGCGCGTCGGCCGGCAGCGGCTCGCCGACGGCTCGGCCGTCCGGATCGCCAAGAAGAGCGGCGCGGCGCTGAGCTAGGAGCTCGAGGATCATGGCGAAGAGCACGGAGAAGACGCAGACGAAGGGGACTTACGTCCCCCGGCTCAAACAGCAGTATCAGGACGACGTGGTGCCGAAGCTCAAGAAGGAATTCGGCATCGACAACCTGATGGCGGTGCCGCGACTCGAGAAGATCGTGGTCAACATGGGCCTGGGCGACGCGATCCAGAACATCAAGATCCTGGACGACGGCGTCGAGGAGCTGGCGGCGATCGCCGGCCAGCGCCCGTCGGTCCGGCGGTCGCGCAAGTCCATCGCGTCGTTCAAGCTGCGCGAAGGCATGCCGATCGGCTGCAGCGTGACGCTGCGGGGCGACCGGATGTGGGAGTTCATGGATCGGTTCATCGCCGTGGCGCTGCCGCGCGTGCGTGACTTTCGCGGCGTCTCCGCGAAGAGCTTCGACGGCCGCGGCAACTACACGGTGGGGATCCGCGATCACCTGATCTTCCAGGAGATCGATCTGAACAAGGTGGAACGACCGAAGGGGATGAACATCACCTTCGTGACGACGGCGGAGAACGACGAGCAGGCGCTGCACCTGTTGCGCGAGCTCGGCGTGCCTTTCGCGAGGAACTAGGGAGGAGATCGCGTGGCGACCGACGCCAGGATGGCCAAGACGAGGAAGCAGTTGAAGTACAAGATCCGGCAGCGCAGCCGCTGCAAGCGCTGTGGTCGACCGCGCAGCTACATGCGCAAGTTCGGTCTCTGCCGCATCTGTTTTCGCGATCTGGCCCGGCAAGGCTACCTCCCGGGTGTGATCAAGGCGAGTTGGTAAGGAGAGAGATATGAGCAACATGGATCCGGTTTCGGATCTGTTGGCGAGGATCCGGAACGCCCACTTGGCCAAGCACGACAGGGTCGACGTCCCGACCTCGAAGCTGAAGGCTGAGATCTGCCGGATCTTGAAGGAGGAAGGATTCATCCGGAACTTCCGGCTGGTCGATCAACAGCCGATTTCGGTGTTGCGGATCTTCCTCGAATACGACGAGTCAGGCTCGCCGGCGATCAATCACCTTCGTCGCATCTCGAAGCCGGGTCGTCGCGTCTATCGCGGCGCGGAGGACATCCGCCCGGTGCTCAACGGCCGGGGGCTGGGCGTCATCTCGACGAACCAGGGACTGCTCTCCGACCGGCAGGCCCGGGAGCGGCGTCTCGGTGGCGAAGTGCTGTGCGAGGTCTGGTAAGAGAGGGATCGAGATCATGTCGCGAGTTGGAAGAAAGCCGATCGAGATCCCCAAGGGGGTCAAGATCCAGATTGCCGACGGCCAGTTCGTCGCCGAAGGGCCGAAGGGCCAGGTCAAGCAGGCTTTGATCGACGGCTTCCCGGTCAGGGTGGAGAACGGGATCGTCTCGGTCGAACGGAGCGGCGAGACCGGTCCGGACCGCGCCAAGCACGGCTTGATGCGCGCCCTGCTGGCCAACGCGGTCAAGGGCGTCGCGGAGGGTTTCAGCCAGGGGCTGGAGATCATCGGCGTCGGCTACAAGGCGGAGGTCCGTGGCAGCGAGGTGCACTTCGCGCTGGGCTATTCGCACCCGGTGGTGTTCCCCATCCCGGCTGGGATCAAGATCGAGATCGACAAGGCGAACAGGATGACGGTGAGCGGCGCCGATCGCCAGCTGCTGGGTCAAGTCTGCGCCGAGATTCGCAGACTGCGTCCGCCCGACCCGTACAAGGGGAAGGGCATCAAGTTCTCCGATGAGGTGATCCGGCGCAAGGTCGGCAAGGCCGGCGCCAAGTAAGGCGAGGAGCGCGCTTCCATGTCGGATCTAGTTCGCAAGAAAGTCACCGAGAAGTCGTCCCGCCGCCGGCGAGCGCATCAGCGGCTCCGTCAGCGTCTGGTGGGCACGTCGGCCCGCCCCCGGCTGTCGGTGTTCAAGAGCGAGAAGTACGTGTACGCGCAGGTGATCGACGACTCGACGGGCCGGACGCTGGTCGCGGCGGCGTCGCTCGAGCCGGCGCTCAAGAGTCGCTTCGAGGGTGGCGCCGCGACCAAGGCTGCGGCCAAGATCGTCGGTGAGGCAGTGGCCGAGCGCGCGCTCGCCAAGGGCATCGACAAGGTCGTATTCGACCGTGGCGGATACCTCTACCACGGAAAAGTGAAAGAGCTCGCGGACGCAGCACGCGCCAAGGGCCTGCAGTTCTAGCGCTCCGGGGACGAAGGAGAAGAGCTTTGGCCAGGGACAGGGATTTCGAGCAGGAAAGCGAGTTCGTCGAGCAGGTCGTGCACATCAATCGCGTGACCAAGGTCGTCAAGGGCGGAAAGAACTTCTCGTTCTCCGCCCTGGTGGTGATCGGCGACGGCAATGGTCGTGTCGGCTACGGCGCGGGCAAGGCCAAGGAGGTTCCGACGGCCATCCGCAAGGGAATCGAGGTCGCCAAGAAGCACCTCATTCAGGTGCCGATGCTCGGCAACACGATTCCGCACGAGGCGCTCGGCGAGTTCGGGTCGGGCAAGGTGCTGATCAAGCCGGCATCGGCGGGTACCGGTGTGATCGCCGGCGGCCCGGTGCGCGCGGTGGTCGAGGCGGCGGGAATCCAGGACATCCTGACCAAGTCGTTGGGCTCCACCAATCCGCACAACGTGGTCAAGGCGACCTTCGCCGCGTTGCTGATGCTGCGGGTCGGGGAGCGCCGGCGGCCAGTGGTGGAGACGCAGGCGACCGCCTAGTCCGGCGCCGAGCCTCTCGGAAGGAAGGAGCAAGACGGGCATGAAGAAGAAGATCCGTATCCGCCAGATCGGCAGCTCGATCAGCACCCGGCAGTCCCATCGCGATGCGCTTCGTGGGCTGGGGCTGCGTCGAATCCGACACGAGGTCGAGCGCGACGACACGCCTGCTGTCCGCGGGATGATCGCAAAAGTCTCCTATCTCGTTGAGATCGTCGAGGAAGCGAAATGAAACTCCACGAACTCTCTCCAGCTCCAGGAAGCAAGCACTCGCGCAAGCGGGTCGGTCGGGGGCCGGGATCCGGTCTCGGCAAGACCGCCGGGCGCGGCCACAAGGGTGGCCAGAGCCGGGCGGGGTACCGGGTTCGCCCGGGCTTCGAGGGCGGCCAGATGCCACTCGTCCGCCGCGTTCCGAAGCGCGGATTCACCAACGAGTTCCGGGTCGAGTACGCGGTGGTGAACGTCGGCTCGCTCGAGCAGCTGGGCAAGTCGATCAACCCCGACGTCCTGGTCGAGGCAGGCCTGGTCCACAAGGGGCGGATGATCAAGGTGCTCGGCAACGGCGAGGTCAACGCCGCGCTCACCGTGGCGGCGCATCGCTTCAGCAAGGCGGCGCGGCAGAAGATCGAATCGGCCGGCGGCCGCTGTGAGGAGCTCGCTTCGTGATCGAGAGCGTCCGGAACATCTTCGCGATCCCGGACCTTCGCAAGCGGGTGCTGTTCACCTTCGGCCTGCTGGCGGTCTACCGGATCGGCTGTCATATTCCGACCCCAGGGGTCGACCCTCAGGCGCTGATCGAGTTCATGAACTCGGTCCAGAACACCTTCCTGGGATTCGTCAATACCTTCACGGGGGGAAGCCTCGAGCGGGTCGCAGTCTTCGCGCTGGGCATCATGCCCTACATCACCGCGTCGATCATCCTGCAGTTGTTGACGGTCGTCTGGCCGTTCCTGGAGAAGCTCTCGAAAGAGGGCGAGCTGGGACGCAAGAAGATCACCCAGTACACGCGCTACGGAACCGTCCTCGTGTCGATCGTCCAGTCCTCGGGTATCGCGCTCTTCCTGGAGAAGACTTCGACCCCAGGGGGCGCGGCGCTGGTGCCGTCGCCGGGTTGGGCCTTCCGCCTGATGACCGTCCTGACCCTGACCACCGGTTGCGCTTTCATCATGTGGCTCGGGGAGCAGATCAGCGAGCGGGGCATCGGCAACGGGATCTCGCTGATCATCTTCGCCGGCATCGTGGTCGGCCTGCCGAGAGCGATTGCCGACACCGTCGGGAAGATCAGCACCAACGAGCTCTCGTTGATCGGCATCCTGGTCCTGATCGCCTTCATGGTCGCGGTGGTCGCCTTCATCGTCTACATGGAACGCGCCCAGCGGCGGATCCCCGTGCAGTACGCCAAGCGGATGGTCGGCCGGAAGGTCTATGGCGGCCAGAGCACCTACCTCCCGCTGCGGGTCAACACGGCCGGGGTGATCCCGGTCATCTTCGCGAGCTCGCTGATGGCGCTCCCGGCGACGGCCGCGCAGATGTTCCAGGCGACCTGGCTGCAGAAGTTCGCCGACCAGGTGGCCTGGGGGCAGCCGCTGCACTATCTGCTCTACGTCGTCGGCATCGTGTTCTTCAGCTATTTCTACATCTCGATCATCTTCAATCCGACCGATCTCGCGGAGAACATGAGGAAGTACGGCAGCTTCGTCCCGGGGATCCGGTCCGGCAAGCGGACGGCGGAGTACATCGACCGCATCCTCACCAGGATCTCGCTGGTCGGAGCGACGTACCTCGCGCTGGTGGCGATTCTCCCGGACTTCCTGCTCAACGGCATCAAGGTCCAGAACCTGCCCTGGATCGGTCCGGCGATGGATCCGTTCCTGCCCAAGTGGTTGACCGAAGGCATGGGAATCAACTTCTACTTCGGCGGAACGTCGCTGCTGATCGTGGTCGGAGTGGCGATGGACACGCTGCAGCAGATCGAGAGTCAGCTCGTGATGCGCAACTACGACGGCTTCCTGAAGCGCGGACGGATCAAGGGTCGCCGTGGCTGAATCTGGACTCCGCCTGGTGATGCTGGGAGCTCCCGGATGCGGCAAGGGGACTCAGGCTGACCTGCTGGCGGAGGTTCTCCGCGTTCCGGCCATCTCCACCGGCGCGATGTTGCGCGAGGCCGTGGAGAAGGGAACGGAGCTCGGCGAGCGAGTGAAGGCGATCATGGCTGCGGGCGCGCTGGTCGACGACGCGTTGATGGCCGAGGTCGTCGCGCAGCGACTCGGGCTGGAGGACGCGCTGCGTGGCTTCCTTCTGGACGGATATCCGAGAACGGATGGCCAGGCGGAGACGCTGGACCGGCTCCTGGCGGACCGTGGGAAGGTGCTGGATGCGGCGATCTATCTCGAGGTCCCCGAGGCGGTGCTGGTCCGCAGGGCGCTGGGTCGCCAGCGGGAGGACGACCGCGAGGACGTGGTGCGGGAGCGGCTCCGGGTCTACCGCGAGAAGACGGAGCCGTTGGTGACGCGTTTCGAGAGTCGCGGACTGCTGCGCCGCATCGATGGCGACCGGCCGATGAGCGAGGTCACGGCCAGCATCCTGCGGGCTCTGGGGCGAGGAGGCCAGCCGTGGTCCTGAAATCGCGGGCTGAGCTCGAGCTGATGGACGAGGCCAATCGGATCGTCCACCGCGTGTTGGACGGCCTGGGCGAGCTGATTCTCCCGGGCGTCAGCACGCGCGAGCTCGATCGCTTCGCGGAATCGCTGATTCGAGGGGCCGGCGCGGTGCCGGCTTTCCTCAACTACAAGGGCTATCCGGCGACCCTGTGCACCTCGATCAACGAGGTCATCGTGCACGGGATCCCCGGCGAAGCCCGGCTGAGGGCTGGCGACATCATCGGGATTGATTGTGGCGTGGTCTATAAGGGATACTACGGGGACGCTGCCAGGACCTACGCCGTGGGCGAGGTGTCCCCGACGGCGGGTCGCCTCATCGCGGTGACCAAGCAGGCGCTCGATCTGGCGGTGGGAGCGGTACTTCCCAGCAATCGTCTCTCGGACATCGGCCATGTCGTCCAGCAGCACGTCGAGTCCGAGGGATTCTCGGTGGTTCGTGATTTCGTGGGCCACGGTATCGGCACGGCGCTCCACGAGGACCCTCAGGTCCCGAACTTCGGCGAACCGGGCCGGGGACCGAGGCTGAAGCCGGGGCTGGTGCTGGCGATCGAACCGATGGTCAACGCGGGTTCCCCCGGCGTCAAGGTGGATCGGGACGGTTGGACCGCGCGGACGGCGGATGGCTCTCTGTCGGCGCATTTCGAATACTCGGTCGCGGTCACCGAAGACGGGGCACGGATTCTCGGTCTCGGCCCCGCCTGACTCGAGTTCCAGGAAAGGAAGGGTAGGAGGTTTTGTCCAAGGAAGAGGCGATCGAAGTCGAGGCAACCGTCATCGAGCCGCTGCCGAACGCGATGTTTCGGGTGGAGCTCGAGAACAAGCATCAGGTCCTGGCTCACATCTCGGGCAAGATGCGGAAGCACTTCATCCGCATCCTGCCTGGTGACAAGGTGCTGGTGGAGCTCTCGCCCTACGATCTCTCCCGTGGCCGAATCGTCTACCGCTTGAAGTAGCGCGAGGTGAGGAAATGAAAGTTCGATCTTCAGTCCGACGGATCTGCCCGAAGTGCAAGATCGTGCGCCGCGCGGGCGTCGTGCGGGTGATCTGCGAGAACCCGAAACACAAGCAGCGGCAAGGGTAAGGGGCCGAGATGGCACGTATCGCAGGGGTCGACCTCCCCCAGAACAAGCAGGTCTGGATTGGACTGACGTACATCCACGGCATCGGGCGGACGCGGGCGCGCAGGATCCTGGCGGCTGCTGGAGTTCCCGACGTCACCAAGGTGCGCGACCTCTCGGAAGACGAGGCGCAGCGGATCCGCAAGATCATCCAGGACGAAGGCCGCGTGGAGGGCGACCTGCGCAAGGAGGTCGCGCAGAACATCAAGCGGCTGATGGAGATCGGCAGCTATCGCGGCATCCGACACCGGCGGGGTTTGCCGGTGCGCGGCCAGCGGACCAACACCAACGCCCGCACCCGGAAGGGACCGCGCAAGGCGACGGTCGCGACCAAGAAGAAGCTGACCAAGAAGTAACGAGGAAAGACCATGGCAAAGGAATCATCCGCCCCCGCTGGCAAGGAGAAGAAGGGCGCCAAGAAGAAGGAGAAGCGCGTCGTGCCCCATGGCGTCGCGCACATCCAGGCGTCCTTCAACAACACGATCGTCTCGATCTCCGACCCGGAGGGCAACGTGCTCACCTGGTCTTCGGCGGGCCGGATCGGATTCAAGGGATCGCGCAAGGGCACTCCGTTCGCGGCGCAGGTTGCCGCGCAGAGCGCCGGCAACCAGGCCAAGGACCTCGGCATGCGCTCGGTCGACGTCGAAGTGCGCGGCCCCGGGGCGGGTCGCGAGTCGGCGATCCGGGCGCTGCAGGCGAGCGGCATCGACATCAAGTCGATCCGCGACGTGACGCCGATCCCGCACAACGGCTGCCGGCCGCGCAAGCGGCGGCGGGTCTGAGGAGAGGCAGCACCGCCCGACAGGGCGTTCCAGAGAAGGGAAGGCTCGGCTCGGTGGGCGTGCTATCGAGGCCGCGGAACGTCTTCCTCGAACCGGAGTCCCCGCAGCAGCGGGGAGAAGACGAAGCAGGAGTCGTCGCATGGCACGATACACGGGTCCAGTCTGCCGGCTCTGCCGGCGGGAGAGAATCAAGCTCTTTCTGAAGGGGGATCGCTGCTTCAAGGAGAAGTGCGCGATCGAGAAGCGCGCCTATCCCCCCGGGCAGCACGGCCAACGCCGCGGCCGTCGTGCCGTCGGGTATGGTCTCCAGCTCCGGGAGAAGCAGAAGGTCAAGCGCATCTACGGGGTGCTCGAGCGCCAGTTCAGGCTCTACTTCGCCGAGGCCGATCGCCGCAAGGGGATCACCGGCGAGAACCTCCTCGTGATGCTCGAGCGTCGCCTCGACAACGTGGTGTTCGCCCTCGGCTTCGCCGCGTCCCGGGCCCAGGCCCGTCAGCTGGTGCGTCACGGTCACATCCTGGTGGACGGCAAGAAGACGACCATCCCCTCCTATCAGGTACGCGCCGGCCAGAGCGTCGCGGTCAAGGAATCGAGCCGGAAGAACGAGCAGATCCGCGCCAGCGTCGAGTCGGCGACCGGGCGGGGTGTCCCCGAGTGGCTGTCGCTGGATGCCGAGAACTTCGTGGGCAAGGTGCAGTCGTTGCCGAACCGCGAGGACATCAAGCTTCCGATCCAAGAGCAGTTGATCGTCGAGCTCTACAGCCGCTGAGTCCGGGCGGCGTTCGCTTACTGCAAGGAGCCCCATCATGCTTTGGAAGGGTTTTCAGCGCCCCAAGCGTGTCGACATCGACACCGAGAGCCTTACCGGAACCTACGGCAAGTTCTCGGCACAGCCGTTCGAGCGCGGCTTCGCGACCACGGTCGGGAACGCGCTGCGCCGCGGACTCCTCTCCTCGATCGAGGGCGCGGCGATCACCGCCGTCCAGATCGAGGGAGTGCTGCACGAGTTCTCCTCGATTCCCGGCGTCCAGGAGGACGTCACCAACGTCGTGCTGAACCTCAAGCAGATTCCGGTGCGCTTGCACTCCGAGGACCCGAAGATCCTGACGCTGGACGTCAAGGGGCCGCGCGAGGTCAAGGCGGCGGACCTCGCGGGTGATCCTCAGGTCGAGATCTGCGATCCCAATGTCCACGTGGCGACGGTCAACGAGGAAGGTCGGCTGAAACTCCAGGTGCACATCCGCCGCGGTCGCGGCTACGTCACCGCCGACAAGAACTTCGACGAGTCGCTCGGTCTCGGTTGGATCCCGCTGGACTCGGTCCACAGCCCGGTCAAGCGCGTCAACTACCGTGTCGAGGCGGCGCGCCTCGGACGGATGACCGACTACGAGAAGCTCACGCTCGACGTGTGGACCAACGGGACCGTGGCGCCCGAGGAGGCCGTATCCCTCGCCGCGACGTTGCTCAAGGACCACCTCACCATCTTCATGGCGGCCGAGGAGGGTGCGCGGGTGGATGGCGGTGCGGCCGGGCAGGAAGCGACCGGCCTGGAGGCGGTGCTGTCCAAGAACCTCGAGGAGTTCGACCTGTCGGTTCGCACGGCAAACTGCCTGAAGAACGCGAGCATCCAGACCGTTCGTGACCTGGTGTCGAAGTCGGAGCGTGAGATCCTCGAAATCAAGAACTTCGGCAAGAAGTCGCTCGAGGAGCTGCAGGAGCTTCTCGGCCGGCTCGGTCTTTCTTTCGGAATGAGCGTCTCGGATCAGCCGGGCGCTGGATACGGCGCCTGAGGTCGGGCGGCGGAGGGCTAGCAAGATGCGGCACAATCGTTCCGGGCGCAAACTGGGGCGCAAGACCGGCCACCGGTTCGCCATGTTTCGGAATCAATTGATCTCACTCGTCTCGCAGGGGCGGATCGTCACGACGCTTCCGAAGGCCAAGGAGCTCCGGCCCATCGTCGAGCGAGTGGTCACGCAGGGCAAGCGCGGAACGGTGCATGCGCGCCGGTTGGTGGGGCGCTGGATCGCCAATCGCGACCTGATCAAGAAGCTCTTCGACGACATCGCGCCGCGCTTCTCGACGCGTCCCGGCGGCTACACGAGGATCGTGAAGCTCGGCTCCCGCCTGGGTGACGGCGCGGAGATGGCGGTGCTCGAGTTCGTGGACTTCGAGCTCAAGAAGAAGGCGACCCCGGCGAAGGAAAGCGAACCCAAGGCCAAGGGACGCAAGACCAAGCCCGCGGAGGGCGCTCAGGCGCCCGAAGCCCCGGCCGAGGAGAAGCCGAAGCCGAAGAAGGCGAGCGGCGCGAAGCCGGCCAAGGCGGCGAGCAAGAAGCCGACGGCCAAGGCGGAAAAGCCCGGCAAGGTCGACGCCAAGCCGCGTCGCACCTCGGCGGCGACTCGCAAGGCTTCCTCCCCGAAGAAGGTCGGCGGATCCTGAGCCGAACGTCGCGCGGTCAGCAGGGAAGACAGAACGGCCGGCGAGCGATCGCCGGCCGTTCTCGTTGACGCCACGGAGTTCGGCGTTTCGCCGCGTCAGACCCGCCGCAGGTACTTGTTCTCGCGGGTGTCGATCTCGATCTTGGTTCCCGGTTCGATGAACGGCGGCACCTGGACGATCAGCCCGGTCTCCATCTTGGCCGGCTTGTAGGACGAAGATGCCGTGGCGCCCTTCATCCCGGGCTCCGTGTCGACCACCTGCAGCACGACGGTGTTCGGCAGTTCGATGCCGACCGGCGTGCTCTCGTAGAAATCCACCTTCAGCACGGTATTGGGCAGCATGTACTGCAGAGCGTCGCCGAGGACCTCGTCCGCCAGCGCGAGCTGCTCGTAGTTCTGCTGGTTCATGAAGTGATGGCCGCTCGAGTCGGAGTAGAGGTACTCCATCGGCACGGTGTCGAGGATCGCACGCTCGACCATCTCGGTCGAGCTGAAGCGATGCTCGAAGCTGTTGCCGGACTTGAGATTCCTCATGCGGACCTGCACGAAGGCGCGCAGGTTCCCAGGGGTCCGGTGGATCACCGACATGACTCGACAAACCTCTCCGTTGTGCAGCACGCACATGCCGGAGCGCAGAGAGCTGGCTTGATTCAAGCGAAATCCTCCTTCGTCGGCGCAGGCCTCAACCTTCCTGCTCTTCCTTGATGCGCTTGCGCGCCTCGGCGATGATCTTCTCCTGCACCTGGCGGGGAACCTCCTCGTAGTGGGAGAACTCCATGAGGAAGCTCGACCGGCCCTGCGTCATCGAGCGGAGCGCCGGCGCGTAGTTGAGCATCTCCGCCATGGGGACCTGCGCCTGGACGATCTGGACGCCATTGCGCGCCTCCATGCCCTGGGGGCGGCCGCGACGGTGCGAGAGGTCGCTCATGATGTCACCCATGAACTCCTCGCTGGTGTGGATCTCGACTTTCATCACCGGCTCGAGGATCGTCGGGCTGGCCTGCTGCATGGCGTCCTTGTAGGCCAGGGAGCCGGCGATCTTGAAAGCGAGCTCCGAGGAGTCGACGTCGTGGTACTGCCCGTCGGTGAGCATCACGCGGAAGTCGACCATCGGGTAGCCGGCGAGGAATCCGCGCTGCCGCGCCTCCTGGATGCCCTTCTCCACGGCCGGCCGGTAGTTCTGCGGAATCGCTCCGCCGAAGATCTCGTCGACGAACTCGAAGTCGGCGCCGCGGGGCAACGGCTCGATCTTGATGCGACAGTCGGCGAACTGGCCACGGCCGCCCGTCTGTTTCTTGTGCCGGCCATGTCCTTCGGCCGGGCGGAGGATCGTCTCCCGGTAGGGGACCTTGGGGGCGTGCAGCAGGACCTCGACGTTGGATCGCCGCTTCATGCGCGCGAGCGTGATCTCGACGTGCAGCTGGCTGGTGCCCGAGAGCAGGAACTCCCCGGTCTGGGGATCGCGTCCGGCCCGGATCGACGGGTCCTCCTCGATGAGCCGATGCAGCGCGTCGCCGATCTTCTCCTCGTCGCCCTTGCTCTTGGGTTCGATGGCGAAGGACATCGCCGGCTCGGCGATCTGGATCCACTCCGCGGTGAGAGGGTGGTCCTTGGCCGTCAGGGTGTCGCCGGTCTGCGTGATCCGCAGCTTGGGGACTCCGCCGATGTCTCCGGCGATGAGCTTGGGCGTGGCCGATCCCTGCTTGCCCTGGAGGACCATGAGCCCGTGGGCCTTCTCGCTCTCCTCGGCGCGGGTGTTCCACAACTGGCCGTCGTTGTGCAGGGTCCCGGAGAGGACCCGCAGGATGGTCAGTCGGCCGGTGAACGGGTCGTTGAGGGTCTTCAAGACCAGCGCCGCCGCCGCCTTCGTGGGATCTGCGGCGACCTGGACCGAAGAGCCGTCGATCCGGCGTGCCGGGAATCCACGATCGGCCGGCGAGGGAACCAGGTCGATGAGTCGATCGAGCAGCGCGGAGCAGCCGATGAGATGCAGCGAGGAGCCGAGCGTCAGGGGGAAGATCTTGCGCGTCGCGACGGCGGCGCGGAGCCCGCGCTCGAGCTCGTCGGAGGAGAGCGCGCCTTCCTCGAAGAAGTGCTCGAGCAGGGCTTCGTCGGTCTCGGCCACGGCTTCCACCAGCCTGGTCCTGGCGGCTTCGGTCTCGGCGACGAGATCGGCCGGGATGGGAACCTCCTTGCCCTTGCCGCTGCCGTCTCGCTCGAAGGTGTACGCCTTCGAAGTCACGAGGTCGATCACGCCGACGAAGTCCTTCTCGGAGCCCATGGGCAGCTGGATCGGGATCACCTGGCGGCCGAAGACCTTGTGCAGGCTCTCGAGGCTGCGGTCGAGGTCGGCCCGCTCGCGGTCCATCTTGTTGAGATGGATGATGACCGGCAGGTCGAGGTCGGTGGCGGCGTCCCACACCTTCTCGGTGTTGACCTCGACGCCGGCGACGCCGCTCACGCAGAGCAGAGCCGCGTCCGCGGCACGCAGCGCCGCGCGGGTTTCGGAGAAGAAGATCCCGTAGCCGGGCGAATCGATGAAGTTGAGCTTGTGCTGTTTCCAGGGCGTATAGCAGACCGCGAGGCCGATCGAGATGCCGCGTTCGGACTCCTCGGGGTCGAAGTCGGTCGTGGTATTGCCGTCCTCGACCTTGCCGAAGCGCGGGGCGGCGCCCGAGGTGAAGAGCAGGGCGCTCGCGAGAGTGGTCTTGCCGGTGTCGTTGTGGCCCGCGATGGCGATGTTGCGGATCTTGGCGGGGCTGTCGACCTGCATCGGACGGAATCTCCTCTCTGGGACTGCAAACGACGCCGGAACTATATCAAAGCAATGGGATTTAGTCGGCTCCGGCGGAGCTCCCGAGCGGGCCTTCCAGCGCTCCTGCCGGAGCTGTCCGAATTCGTTTGACCGCTTTCGGTGCGCCGCCTAGAATGACGGCACTTCTCGAGCCCAGGACGAATGACCAATCCCAGTTCGCCGCAGAAGCTCGGCCGCTACGAGGTCCTGGAGGAGATCGGCAAGGGCGCCATGGGAGTGGTCTACCTGGCGCGCGATCCGCTGATCGGCCGCCAGGTCGCGCTCAAGACCTTTCGCGTCGGCTTCTCCGCCAAGGACCAGGAGCTGCAGCAGTTCCGGTCCCGGTTCGTCCGCGAGGCCCAGAGCGCCGGGATCCTCTCGCACCCGAACATCGTGACGATCCACGACGTGGTCGACGAGGGAGGGGCCGACGGGGTCTGTTTCATCGCGATGGAGTACGTCAAGGGGACGAATCTCAAGCTGATGCTGCAGCGTCCCGAGCCCTTTCCGACGGAGTTCCTGGTCGACATCGTGGCGCAGATCGCCGAGGGGCTCGACTACGCCCATTCGCGCGGCGTCGTGCATCGTGACATCAAGCCGGCGAACATCCTGATCACCCAGGACAACAAGGTCAAGATCACCGACTTCGGCATCGCCCGCCTCGACACCTCGAATCTGACGATGGAGGGCCAGCTACTCGGCACTCCGAACTACATGGCCCCCGAGCAGATCCAGGGCAAGGAGGTCGATCACCGAGCCGACATCTTCTCGCTCGGCGTCGTCCTCTACGAGATGATCACGCGCCGGAAGCCGTTCCAAGGCGAGAACCTGACGGCGGTGACCCACAAGATCGTCCACGAAGCCTTCACCCCGCCCGAGGAGATCGTGCGCGATCTCGCTCCCGGATTGAGCGCGGTGCTCAATCGCTGCCTGGAGAAGGACCCCAATCGCCGATACCCGCGCGCGGCGGAGATCGCCGCCGAGCTGCGTCGATCGATCGCCAACACGAGCGACGAGGACGACACCTCGGCGACTCAGGAGGTCGTCGAGGATACGGTCGACCGGGTGGCGGGAGCCAAGGACGAGGAGGTCTCGCGACCCGCGGCGCGGGTGGTCGAGCCGAAGGTCCTTCCCGCTCCCCCTCCGCTGGTCACGCCGGCGCTGCCGCCGGCCTCGCTGAGCGGCCCGACGCAGGTCGGCGAGGCGTTGGGGAAGATCCGCAAGCAGCGCCTGATCCAGGTGCTGATCGCCAGCCTGGCGGGGCTCGCAGTCGTCGGCCTGATCGCGCTCTGGGCGATCGACGGCGACGGGCCCGCTCGGCAGGCGACGGTGCCGACGCCCGCCGAGACGCAGCACGCGGCGGCGGTCCGCGCCCTGGCGGAGGCCCGGAACCTGCTCGATCAGGGGAGCCTGCAGGGCGCGCTGCAGGCGATCGCGCGCGCCGAGCAGGCCGAGCCGGCCAACCCGGAGGCGAAGGCGATGCGCGAAGAGGTCGACCGCATCTCGCGCGACGTCGCGGCGGCGGCCGAGCGGGAGCAGAAGGTCTCGGAGGGCCTCGTCGAGGCGCGCGACGCCTACGCCAAGCGGCGTTACGAGGCCGCCATGGTCGCGGCGAACGAGGTGCTCGGCTACCTCCCCGACCATCCCGAAGCGACGAAACTACTGCGCGACTCCGAGGCGGCCCTCGAACGTCAGAAGGAGCGGTTGAAGGCACAGAAGGCGGCGACCCCGGCGGCCAGCGGTGCGCCGACCCCGGCGAGCGCCCAGCCGGTGGCGACGCCGAAGGTCCAGCCCGCGGCGCCGGCAGCGGTCGCGCGCGACGCCGAGCTGTCGATCGATTTCTTCTCCGAGTTCTCCGAAGGCGTGCTGACGATCTACGACGGTGAACGGCAGATCCTCCGGGAGCCGTTCAAGTTCGTGCGCAAGACCGGCTTCCTGCGCAGCGAGAAGCTCTCGGGGACGCTCGAGGCCAGTCGGACGCTCACGGCCGGTTCCCACACCCTCCGCGTCTACGTCGCCCCCAAGGGCAAGCCCACCCGCGCCGTGGTGGTGGAGGGGGACCTGGCCGGCGGCTCGAAGATCGAGCTCGAGATCCGCGTCGACAGCGAGGGCCGGACGACCGCCGAGCTCAACTAGGGCGGGCGGCCTCGGTCCGGCTCGCCGGCGGGCGCCAACGCTCCAATTCACCGAAGTCGGCCAGCTGCGGCTCGAGCTGCTCCGCCGGCCCCACCACGACGATCCAGGACTGTGTCGCGCGCAGGTGATCGCGCGCCACGCGGCTCAGGGTCGCCGGATCGAGAGCTTCGAGCTCGTCCAGCGAGCGGGCGAAATGGTCGACCGGCAGCCCGAACCGCGCCACGTCGAGCGCGCGGGCGAACAGCCCTTCGATGGTCTGCAGGCCGTAGGGGAAGACGCCGAGCAGGTAGCTTCGCGCCTCGGCGAGCTCCTCACCGTCGATCGGCTCGGAGGCGAGGCGCGCGAGCTCCGCGAGCGACTCGCGGACCGCCAGACCGGCCGCTTCCGTCGCGACGGCGCTCGCCAGCACGACGGGACCGGGCCCCCGCCGATCGACGAGCCGGCTCGACGCACCGTAGGTGATCCCATGACGCTCCCGCAGATTCAGATTGAGCCGGCTGGTGAACTTGCCGCCCAGGACCATGTTGATCAGGCCGAGCGCCGTACGGTCCGGGTGGCTGCGCGGGATCCCGGCGAGGCCGACGCGCAGCTCGCTCTGCGGCGCGCCAGGCCGGTCGACGACCACGACGCGCGGCGACGCCAGACGGGCCGGGACGATCTCGGGCGGCGCCGGCACCGCGACCTCGGCCGCGCCGGAGAAGAACTCCGCGGCGAGCTCCAGGACGGCGTCGACCGAGAAGTCTCCGGCCACGACCAGGGTCGAGGCCGAAATGCAGTAGTGGCCGGCGTGGAAGTCGACGAGGTCCTGGCGCGTCATCTCCGCGAGGGTCTCGGGAGATCCGACGAGCGGCGCGGCGTAGGGCGTGCCGGCGTAGAGGTGGTGCATCAGGCACTCTTCCGCCAGGGCCGACGGATCGTCCCGCCGCCGGTGGATCTCGGCCAGGGCCTGGCGGCGCAATCGCTCGACCTCGTGCGCGGGAAACGCCGGGCGCAGGGCCACCTCGGCGACCAGCTCGAGGCCGCGCCGCAGGTCCCCGGCCAGCACGCTCGCCTGCACCGTCGACCGGTCCCAGTCCGCCCGGCTCGCCAGCGAGCCCCCCAGGCGCTCGAGGATGGCGGCGAGCTCGGCCCCGGTGCGCCGCTCGCTCCCCTCGTCCGCGAGGGCGGCGGCGAGCGCCGCGAGGCCGGCGCGTCGCACGGGATCGCGCTCCGCGCCGGCCGGCAGGAGCAGGGCCAGCTCGACCAGGGGGGCGCTGGCGCGCGGAGCCAGCACGAGCTCGAGCCCCGAGGCGAGACGCCGTCGCTCCAGGCTCGGCAGGGCTCGCGGCCGCCGCGCGCCGGGCGCTGGCGGGGCGCTCCGGTCGATCCACGGGCTCACGGGGTGTCTCCCGCCGGAAGCACGGTGAGGGTCACGGCGCGCGTTCTCGCCAGCCGGTCGGCGACCAGCGGCCGCAGGGCCCCGCTGTCGATCTCCTCCAGCGCGGCGGCCTCGCCGAAGGCCCGCTCGGGCGCGTCGAAGTAGGTCGCGTACTGCGCCATCAGGTCGGCCCGCTCGTCGAGTGACTGCAGGGTCGAAACCGCTCCGGCGAAGTGCCGGCGTCGGGCGCGCTCGATCTCGCGCTGCGGCAAGTCGATCCTGGCGGCATCCTCGAGGTGCCCCCAGAAAGCTTCCGCCAGCGCTTTCGGCTCGATGCCGGGAAGAGCCGTGAGGCCGAACAGGACGATGCCGAGCTGCTCGGTCGGCAGGACGAACCCCGAGACATCCTTGGCGAGCTGGCGGCGGACCACGAGATCGTCGTAGAGGGGGCTCGACTTGCCGTCGCAGAGCGCGCCGACGGCCAGACGCGCGGCCCACCACTCGGGCGTGGCGAACGGCGGGATGCGGAACGCGACGTAGAGGCGGGGGAGTGGGACCCGGTCTTGCCGCTCCTCCTCGATCGACGACTCCAGAGGTCCGAGCGGCAGCTGCCGCTGGTCGGGGGCGCTTGCGGAGGGCAGGTCGCCGAACCACCGATGCACCGCCTCCAGGGCCCCCGCCGGGTCGAAGTCGCCGGCCAGGGTCAAGGTGGCGTTGGCGGGCAGATAGTGGCGGTCGTGGAAGGCGCGCACCTCGTCGAGCGTCGCGCTCGAGATGTCCTGCTCGCTGCCGATCACCGGCCAGCGGTAGGGGTGGCTCACGGGGAGGAGCAACTCGAAGAGTCGCTCGTAGGCCTTGCCGTAAGGCTGGTTGTCGACCCGCTGCCGGCGTTCGTTGAGCACCACCTGGCGTTGGGTCTCGAGCTTCTCGGCCGCGAGGGTCTCGCGCAGGAAGCCCATGCGGTCCGACTCGAGCCAGAGGCCGAGCTCGAGCTGGTCGGCGGGCAGTGTCTCGTAGTAGTTGGTGCGGTCGTACCAGGTCGAGCCATTGGCCACGCCACCGACGCGCTGGACCTGGCGGAAGTGCTCGTTGGCCGCGACGTGGGCGCTGCCCTGGAAGAGCATGTGCTCGAAGAGGTGCGCGAGCCCGGTGCGGTTCGGCGGGTCGTGGCGGGAGCCCACGTGATACCAGACGTTCACCGCCACCAACGGAAGCCGGTCGTCGCGATGGAGCAGGACGCGCAGTCCGTTGGCGAGTCGGTGGCGATCCACCTGGCCGGGGAAGTCGCGCATGGTCGCTCGGCCGCCGACCCGGGCGGGCGAGCGGGTGGCGGAGTGTAGGGAGCGAGAGGAAGGGCTGTCAAGCGCGATCCGGATGTCGGGCTCCGCTTGACTTACGCCGCTTTACCGCCATAGGCTTTCCGCATGTCCGCGTATCTCACCGAACGTCAACAACAGATCCTCAAGTACATCGAGGGCTTCCACGACCGCCAAGGCGTGGCGCCGACCCACCGCGAGATCTGCGAGCACTTCGGCTTCTCCTCCTATGGCACCGCCTACAAGCACCTCAAGCTCCTGGCACGCAAGGGTTACCTGCGTCGCGAGCGCCATCAGCGCCGGGGCATGGAGCTGCTCGCCGGCGAGGGTCAGGCTCCGGCCAGCGTGGAGATCCCGTTCCTCGGCCGGATCGCCGCCGGTCGCCCGATCGAGGCGCTGGCCGGCAACGAGACCCTGACCGTTCCGGCCGCCCTGTTCGGCGAACGGCAGGGCGAGCACTACGTGCTCCGCGTCGCGGGCGAATCGATGATCGGCGAAGGCATCCACGACGGCGACTGGGTGGTCGTGGAGCGGCGCGAACGGGCGCGCAACGGCGAGATGGTCGTCGCGCTGGTTGGGGACGAAGTCACCCTGAAGCGCTTCTTCCCGGAAGGGGAGACCGTACGCCTGCAGCCGTCCAATCCGGCCATGGCTCCGCTCCGGGTCCTGGCCTCCACCTTGAAGATCCAGGGTGTCGTCGTCGGCCTGATGCGCAAGTACTGATCCGGCGACCGGTTCACTGGACCGGATCCGGATCGGGAATAGAATCACGTCGCGATGCGCGAGTTGGATCCCCTCCTGCGACGGATGACGGAGCGCGGGGCTTCGGACCTCCATCTGAAGCCGACCCGGGCCCCGCTGATCCGCGTGCACGGCAAGCTCATCGCGCTCGACGAGGAAGCGCTCCTGCCGGAAGAGATCCAGTCGATGGTCGACTCGATGCTGGCGCCGCACCAGAAGCGCCGGCTCGAGGACCGGATGTCGGTCGACCTCGGTTACGGGGTGCGCGGCTTGGCGCGATTCCGCTGCAACATCTACGTCCAGCGCGGCACCCTGGCGGTCGCGTTCCGCCGCATCCCCTACGAGATTCGCGACATCGAGAAGCTGAACCTGCCTTCGGTGCTGCTCGACTTCTGCGATCTGCCGATGGGCATGGTCCTGGTGACCGGCCCGACCGGTAGCGGCAAGTCGACGACCCTCGCGGCGCTGATCAAGTACATCACCGCGCGCCGGCCGGTCCACATCGTCACCATCGAGGATCCGGTCGAGTTCCTGTTCACCGACGGCGTGGCGTCCATCTCGCAGCGCGAGGTCGGTACGGACACGCCGGCCTTCGCCGAAGCGCTGCGCAACGTGATGCGCCAGGATCCCGACGTGATCATGGTCGGCGAGATGCGCGATCCGGAGACCATCTCGACGGTCATCACGGCGGCGGAGACCGGGCATCTGGTCTTCTCGACGCTGCACACCAACAGCGCGACCCAGACCGTCGACCGTATTCTCGACGCCTTTCCGGCCGACCAGCAGAATCAGGTTCGTGCCCAGGTCGCCCAGGTGCTCAAGGGCGTCGTCTCGATGAAGCTCGTCGAGCGCGCCGACGGCCAGGGGCTGGTGGCGGCGCTCGAGGTGATGAAGACCTCTCCCAAGATCGCCCAGCTGATCGAGAAGGGGGAGACCTCGGCGCTCCACGAGGAAGTCGAGTCCTCGGTGGCCTATTACCGGATGCAGTCGATGAACCAATCGCTGCTCGCGTTGCTCGTCCACGGCACGATCGGCTATCCGGAAGCGATGAGGCAATCCTCCGACCCGGAGGACCTGTCGCTCAAGCTGCGCAAGATGTTCCCGAAGATCGAGGAGCGAGGAGGAGAGATGAGTCCGTCGACTGCCGACTTTTCCGAGATCCTCATGCTGCAGCAGTACCGCAAGCTCTACGAGGAGCAGGAGGAGAAGACGAAGCTGCGCCTCGCGGAGAAGGACGAGCGGATCGCCGACCTCGAGAGCACGATCTCCGGGCGCGACATCCAGATCCGCGAGCTCGACAAGCGGATCCACGAGATCATGGCCGAAGTGGAACGGATGCGCGGCGACTACAACCGACTGCGTACCGAGGCGCAGGAGAAGATCGACAAGCTGATGGATCGCATCAAGGAGCTCAACCAGCGCCTGATCGGCAACGGTGGAGCCGAGGGCGACAAGAAGTCCGGCATCTTCCGCTAGGAAGGCGCGGCGAGGCGCCGCAGCTCGGCGAGCGCCTCCTCGCGCGTGCGCACCGTTCCCTCCACCTGCAGGCGCCGCAGTCGCGCGAGCAGGCTGCCGATCGGCGGCCCGGGAGCGACGCCGACGATCCGCTGGACATCCTCGCCGGTAATCAGCCGCGGCGGGCGCAGGATCTCCTCCCGCAGCCCAGCGTCGAAGCCGACCACGGCTCGCGCCGCAGCTCTCCAGGCTTCGGCGACGCCGCCGTGCGGCGCGATCGCTCCGCGCAGGGCGAAGGCGGCCGCCCAGTCCTCCCCGGCGTCGTGCAGCCAGCGGCGGAGGTCGGCCGCCTCCGCCGGCGGGATCCAGGGAGCGGCGAGGAGACGGGCCGCCCGGACGAGGGTCGCACGGACGACGAGCCCGTCGCGCGCCCGCGCGCGGAGCCAACGACCGGCAGCGTCGGGGCGAGGATCCACGAGCAGGGCGAGGAAGGCCCAGAACGTGGCGAGATCGGTGGCCCTGGCGAGCGCCGGTGCGAGCTCGAGCAGGCCGGTCTCGAGCTCCCTAGCGGCGCGAGTCGCACGTTCCGGCGCCGGCGGCAGCGCGAAGAGCGCGGCGAGGATCCCCAGCCGGTCGAGCAGCTCGAGCGTCGAGGCGGCGCGGCGAGCGGAGAAGGCGAGCTCGATCTCACCGCGGATCCGCTCGGCCGGGATCACGTGAAGAGAGCTGGCGGCGCGGCGCGCGAGGTCGAGGGTGGGGCCGTCGACGGCGAACCCGGGTAGCTCGAGGGCGAGGCGAGCGAGCCTGAGGACGCGTGCCGGGTCGTCGCCGAAGACGCCCGGCCGGGTCGCGCGCAAGGTGCGGCGCGCGAGGTCCGCGACGCCGCCGGTCGGATCGAGGATCTCCCGCCGGTCGATCGCGAGCGCGATCGCGTTGATCGTGAGGTCGCGGCGGAAGAGGTCGGCGACGAGGTCGCCGCCGTGGAGGTCCCAGAGATCCGCGTGGGAGCCCGCGAGCGGGACCCGGAGCGCCGCGAACTGGTCGCCGCCGAGACGCACCAGGCGACTGCCCCACACCGCGGCGTAGCGTTCGGCGATCGAGTCGCCATCCCGTTCGACCACGAAGTCGAGGTCGCGCACCGGGAGGTCGAGCGCGGCGTCGCGCAGCACGCCGCCGACCAGGTAGACGCGGATCGAGCCGGCCAGACGCGCGAGCTCGCGGACGCGCTCGTCGGCAAGGAGCTCGATCCAGGTCGCGGGAAGCGGAGTTTCGTGGCGCACGCGGTTTGCGCGTCCAGCGAAGAAACCGCTAGGATGCGCGCGGCCCGATTATGTCTCTTACGAGCGAAGCGGTGCGGCGCGTCGCGGCTCTGGCGCGCTTGCGACCGGGCCCGGAGGAGGTTCCGGCCTTCGCCTCGCAGCGTGGCCGGGTGAGCGACTCCATCGACGGGCATCCGACTCGGGAAGGGGCGGTCGGTTGGCGCGCCGAGCCGCGTGTCTCCGGGAGCGCGCGCGCTGCCTGAGCGCGGCCGGTTCTGGCGCCGCGTCGCCGGCCTCCTGGCTGATCGCCGGAGCGCCGGGCGAGGGCTGATCCTCGGGTTGATCGTCCTGCTCGCTCCTTCGCCGGCAGCCGGCAAGTCGGTGCGGGGACGCGTCGCCTCGGGCCAGACCGCGGTGCTGGTCGACCTCGAGAAGATCTACCTCGAGGCGCTGCCCGAACGGGGCGAGGGTTGGAACCAGTACTGCCGGCGGCTCACCGGTTCGACCTCGGCGGTGGGGGAGATCATCAAGCTCAATCGGGCCGGTCGAAAACTGCTCGCCGGCGTGCGTTATCGGGTGCCCTACCCGCTGTTGCGCGACGAGCTCAAGCTGGCCGCGTTGCAGGCGCTCTTCCCGGAGGACCGGCCGGGCGCCGAAGGCTGGACGCATCGCAGCCGCGGCGAGCGCCTGCCCGCGGCGGTCGAGTGGTTGACGGGGGATCGGGCGCGCGTCGAGCAGGTTCGCCAGGCCGCCGGACTCGCGGACGGCTCCCCCGCGGCGGGCAAGACCTACCGGATTCCCAACGACCTCCTGCTGGCGCCGTTCCGCTTCGTGGCTTCCGCGACCCCCGCCGCGCAGCCGGCGCCGGAGGTCCTGCCGACCATCTCCTCGCCCCCCGCCGGGAGCGCGGAGACGGCTCACGGGGAGGTTGCGGCGTCGCCCGCCGCGGCCTCGACGGTCCTCGACTACGGCGAAGACGCGCGGGGGAAGTTCGCCATCTACCGATTGCGCGCCGGCGAGGCGCTGTACTCGAGCGTGGTGATCCGCTTCACCGGACGCCTGCACGCCGAGGACGTGAACGCGCTCGCCGGCGAGATCGCCGGGCGGAGCGGGATCGCCGACGTGACCGACATCCCGATCGGCTTTCCGGTGAAGATCCCCTTCGAGTACCTGCTCCCGGAGCACCTGCCGGCGGCGGATCCTCGCCGCCTGGAATACGAGGTGGAACAGCGCCTCTCCGGCCAGTACCGCAACGAGGTCCGGGCGAGCGGGCTGGAGGGCGTGCTGGTGATCCTCGACCCGGGCCACGGCGGCGTGGACGTCGGCGCCTCGATGTCGGGGGTCTGGGAGAGCCTCTACGTCTACGACATCGCGATGCGCGTCCAGCGGGCGCTCACCAGCCGCACCCGGGCCGAAGCTCGCCTGACCACGCGCGACGGCGCCGCCTGGCGAATCGACGAGAAGGACGTCCTCGCCTATTCGCGCGGGCACGCGGTGCTCACCACGCCACCCTATCCGATCGTCGATGCGCGCATCGGCGTGCACCTGCGCTGGTATCTCGCCAACAGTCTGTTCCGCAGAGCCGCGGCGTCGAGCGGCGGGGGCGACAAGGTGGTCTTCCTGTCGATTCACGCCGACTCGTTGCACGCCTCGCTGCGCGGTGCCACGGCCTACATCCCGGACTCGGCGGGAACCGACGGTTCGTACCGCAAGAGCGGCGGGGCCTTCGCTTCGCGACAGGAGGTGAAGGAGCAGCCGGAGGTCCGCTTCTCGCTCCAGGAGCGCCAGCGCAGCGAAGGCCTGTCGCGCGATCTCGCCCAACGCATCATCGGCGCGTTCAGCGCCGCCGAGCTCGACGTTCATCCCTTCAAGCCGGTCCGCGATCGCATCTATCGCGGCCGACGAGCCTGGGTGCCGGCGGTGCTCAAGTACAACGCAGTGCCCGCGAAGCTGTTGCTCGAAGTGTGCAATCTGGCCAACGGCGCCGATCGCAAGCTCTTGCAGACGCGCGCCTTCCGCGAACGCGTCGCGAATGCCGTGGTGCAGGGGCTGCTGTCCTACTTCGGGGCTCGCCAGGACGGGTGAATCGGCGCGCGACCGCGGCGGTTCACTCCGGCCGCCAGGCCTCGATCGACGCCAGGACGTAGCGCTCCTCGCCGATGCTCACCGTCTCGCCGGGTTTGCGCCCGAGCAGCTGGCGGCCGAGATCCGACTCGTAGGAGAGGATTCCCTCCTCCGGGCGGCTCTCCCAGGGACCGAGGATGGCGAGCGAGCGCTGGCTGCCGCCTTCGGTGCGCAGCGTCAGGCGGGCCCCGATGCGCACCTCGCTGGTGTCCAGCGCCGAGAAGTCGATCGGTCGCGCCCGCGCGAGGTCGCGGTGCAGCATGGCGAGCCGGGAGTTGAGGTACTCGTGCCGCTGTCGGGCGGACTTGTACTCGAAGTTCTCCCGCAGGTCGCCGTGCGCTCGCGCCTCCTCGATCGCCTTGCGGTTGGCCGGGATCTCCACCTCGGCGAGGCGCTTCATCTCCAGCTGCTTCGCCTGGATGGACTCGGGACGGGCGTAGAGCGCGCTGCCGGTCTCCTGACGCAGGCCTGGAAAGCGCAGCATCAAGGCGTTGCGCAGCGGCGCCTTGTGAAAGCTGTCGAGCACGGTGCTCTTCTCGATCGAGTCCAGAGCGGCCGACGCCTGCTCCTCGCTGAGCAGGGAGAAGAGGCGCGGCAGGGCGCCGCCGGATTCGGTCTGCGCGCGCAACCGCACGCGGTACGGCGCGAGCTCCTCGCTGGCCAGCGCCGCGAGCAGCTGCTGCGCCAGGCGGAGCGGATTGCGGGCGCGCAGCGCCTCCTTCTCGGCCGCCTGCTCGACCAGCCAGGCGAAGGCGGCCGGCTGCTTTCGCGGCTGCGAGATCAGGTCGTCGAGCCAACGCTCGAATTCGGCGGGCAGCGCCTCCGCGAACCCCTCGGCGAGCAGCGAGATGGCGCGCGGATCGGCCTCGCGGGTCACCAGATCGCGATACACGGCGGGCCAGTCGGCGCGCCGCTCCCGCAGCATCAGATAGGCCCGTTCGCGCAGCAGGCGGTCCTCGAGGCCGCCGGCGAGCCGGCGGACGTCGGCCCGCTCGGAGAGCAGATCCTCGACCGACCAGCCGAGGTGGGGTGGCAGCTTGCCGGCGCGCTCGAGCACGAACCAGGCTTCGAACGCCAAGGCGGGATCGGCACTTCGGCGCGCCCCGGCGGTGGTGGCGATCGTCTGGGCCATCGCCGTGGCGAGCGCCGGATCGCGGGCGGCATTGCGGCGGAAGAGCTCCAGTTGCTGGCGCGGCTCGGCATTCTCGAAGGACTTGCCGATCGAGGCGATCGCCCCGGCGGCCGACGCCTCCCAACGGTAGGCCTGCCGTCCCCCGGAGGAGGCGATCACCTGCGGATGGCGCCGCGCGGCGTTCCACCACGCCGTCCACTGCGTCTCGCTGACGATGCCCACCAGCATGTCGCGGATCTCTCCGGCGGTGAGCGGCTTGCCGGCCGATTCGAGGACCGCCCGGAGAAGGTCCGCCGGCTGCTCGTCGCGCAGCTTGGCGAGACCCTCGGGATCTTCGAGCTTGCGCCGTAGGAGATGATCCGGCGGCAACGGGGTGAGCATCTTGGCGGCGGCACGAAAGCCGACCGTCACCCCGCTCTTCTTGTCGAAGTCGATCTTCAGCGTTTCCAGCGGCAGGTTCACCTCGACCACCCGGCCGACGCCCTGGCTGGCCATGGCGACCACCTCGCCGACGTCGTAGACCAGCAGACTCTGCAGGCGAGTCACTTTGTCCCACAGCCGGGCCGGGTCGTCGGTCGCCCGGTTGAGGTGGACGTATTCGAGCATGGCCGGGAGGTTCGGCTTGTCGGCCCAGAGCGCCTGCAGGGTGGCGACCACTTCCTTCTGGACCTTGGAGGGTTTGAGGTACAGGGGTGCGGCGCGGCGCAGCAGCTCGAAGCGGGCCTTCCAATGCCCCCGTTCGGCGAGCTCCGAATCGAGCAGCTCGAGGAGGGAGCGGGCACGTTCGGTCTCGCCGGCTCCCGCCAGGGGCTGGGCCAGGCCGAGGAAGTAGTCGAGATCGGTCGGGTCGGACTCGATCTCGGCGATCCAGTCGTCCTCGAGGGTCGCGGGCGGGCTCTCGGACCGGTATTCTTCGAAAGATCGCCGCGCCATGGAGGCGCGACGATATCAGAGGGATCGCGGAACCCGCACTCCGATGGAGACGCCGGAACGGCAGGAGCTGGCGCGACGGCTTCGCGAAGGGGGCGCCGAGGAGCTTGCAGCACTGCTGGCGCAGTGCCTCGGTGATCTCGATCCGGTCACCGCCCGGCACGCCTTCCGCAACCCCTTCCTGAGCGCGGAGATGATCGAGTTGCTCGTGGAGTCGCCGGCCCTGCGCTCCTCCTACGAGGTTCGCAGCGAAGCTGCGCGGCACCCGCGGGCCTCGCGGCTGCTCGCGCTGCGGCTCGTCCCGGGGCTCTATTGGGCCGATCTCGTCCGGGTGGGCACCGACCCTCGCCTCCACCCGATCGTGCGGCGGGCGGCCGACCAGAAGCTCGCGGAGCGCCTTCCTACGCTGGCGGTGGGCGAGAAGATCGCCATCGGCCGTTCGGCGAGTCCGGCCGTCCTGGCGGCGCTGCGCCAGGACCCCTCGCCGCGGGTGATCACGGCGCTGCTCGAGAATCCGCGCCTGACCGAGGGCCTGCTCGCTCCGCTGGTGGCCTCCGAGGCCGCCTCGCCGCAGGTCCTGGCGGTGATCGCGGGCCATCCGCGCTGGGGAGTCCGCTACCCGATCCGGGTGGCGCTCTGCCGCAATCCCCAGACACCGGTCGCCAGCACCCTGTCGCTGCTGCCCATGCTCAAGAAATCCGATCTCGCGGCGGTCGCGGCCGATCCGCGGGCGAAGCTGCCGGTCCGCCGACGGGCGCAGTTGCTGGCCCGCGGCGACAGCGGCGCCGGCCAGCGCCACGATTGACCCCAACCGCGCCGACTCGATACCCTAAGTCGTTGAGCCGCGCTCGGTTGGACGCGCGCGGCGAGCGCGCGACCGGCGGCATCCGGCAGGGTGACGATGAGCAAGAGCAGCGCAGGAGAGCCGCCCTCGACGGCGGAAACGAAGCCCGTCGAGCTGGAGCGTGGGTCCTTCGGGGCATGGTTGCGCCAGCAGCGCGAAGCGCGCGACGTCTCGCTGCGCGAGATCGCCGACGCGAGCAAGATCAGCCTGCGCTACCTCGAGGCCCTCGAGCTCGACCGCTTCGAGTCGCTGCCGGCGCCGGTTTTCGCGCGCGGCTTTCTCAGGGAGTATGCGCGTGTCGTCGGCCTCAACCCGGACGAGGTGGTGAACCTCTTCCTCATCGCGGCGGGTCACCAGGTCGACGCGGCGCGAGCGCGCGATGCGGCGCGCCCCGCGCGTTCGACCGCCCGGGCGAGCGCCGCGCCATCCCCGGTCGGCTACGGCCTGCTGCTCGGTCTGGCCGTGGTCGCGTTCCTCGGCGTCGCGGCGTACCTCTCCTACTACGCCGAGAAGCACCGCGCCGCCACCGGCCCCGAGAATCGCCTGGTGGCGCCGAGCGTCGCCGTTCCGGCCGACGGGAGCTCCGGGGACCCCGCCACGCAGGCGGCGAGCCGGGCGGAAGCGGCGCCGGGGACGCTCCTCCCGGGAGCCGCCGAGGCTCCGGCCTCAGCCGCGCCAGCCCCCGGCGAGAGCGCGACCGTGCCGGCGGCCCGTGAAGCGCCGTTGCGCGTGGTGCTCAACTTCAGCGAGGACTGCTGGGTCGAATCGGTGATCGACGGCAAGCGGCGGACGAGCGAGTTACGGGCGGGGGGCGAGACCGTCCACCTCGATGCCGAGGACGCGGTGCTGCTCACTCTCGGCAATGCCCGGGCGGTGGCGGTCGAGGTGAACGGGCGGCCGTTCCCGCTCCCCGCCAACGCCACGCGAGTGGTGCGCGACCTGCGCATCGATCGCACCACGGTCGCTGCTCCGCCAGCCGTCGCGCGCCCCTAGGCCCGTGGGCGCAGTCCATCCGCTCGTCGAGCAGGTCCGCTCGGGCCAGGTCCGCGAGCTCCTCCTGCTCGCGGCCCAGGGCATCCTCCCCTTGCCGGCCGACGAGCTCATCCCGCTCCAGGTCGACCTGACGCGACACGAGAGCTGGGAGATCTCGGGTTACGCCAAGTCGGCCCTGGCCGACACCGACCCGCGAGTGGCGGCGACCTACCTGGCGGGCGACGCGTCGGAAGAGGTGCTGGAGTATTTCGCGCGCACCGCGGAAGATCCACGCGTCCTCGAGGTCATCCTGCGTCGGCGCGACACGCCGCGCAACCTGCTCGCCGAACTCGCCCCCCGGCTGGGAGCCGAGTTGCAGGAGGTCCTGCTGCTGCGGCAGGACGCGATCATCGAGCTGCCCGCGATCCTCGATGCGCTCGATTCGAACCCCGAGCTCTCGCTCTACTCGCGGCGACGGATTCTCGAATACCGGGAGCACCTGCTGCCGCGCGAGCGCAAGCCCGAGGCGCAACTCCCCGAGCTCCCGGGGCGGCTCGAGCTCGACGCCGCGGATCTCGCTGCGATCGCGGCGGCACGCGAGTTGCCGGCGAGCGGCGAGCACGACACGACGACGGGCCTGTCCGAGGGTCAGGTGCGCTCGCTGCCCGTTCCGGTGAAGGTCAAGTTGACGCGAGGGGCGTCGCGCACCCTGCGCGCGATCCTGGTCAAGGATCTCAACCAGATGGTGGCGCTCTCCGTGCTCACCAACTCGGCGATGACCGAGGAGGAAGTCGAGCAGATCGCCGCGAGCCGCTCGGTCGTCGACGAGGTCCTGGGGGAGATCGCGCGTCGGCGCGAGTGGAACTCGAAGTACAACATCTGTCTCGCCCTGGTGCGCAACCCGCGGGTCCCGGTGGGGACGGCGGTTCGCCTGGTGGCGCGCCTCTCGGTGCGCGACCTGAGGAGCCTGATGCGGGACCGCAACGTCGCCGACGCCGTTCGAACGGCCGCCGAGCGGTTGTATAGAATCAAGACCAAGTAGCATGCCCAAGGACCACTACGCCATCCTCGGGCTGGCGCGCAGCGTTTCGCCGGAGAAGATCCGGGAGCGCTTCCGCCAACTCGCCAGGGAGCGCCATCCCGATCGCTTCCAGGGGGAGGTGCGCCAGCAGGCGGAGCTCGATTTTCAGGAGATCACCGAGGCGTTCAACGTGCTCTCCGATCCGGAGCGGCGACGGCAGCACGACCTCGAGCTGTCCCGTCCCGAGGCGACCTCGCTGGCGAGCGACGTCGCCCGTCTGGCCCGGTTCCACATGGAGGCGGGGGTCCAGTTCTATCGCGACGGCAACTACGTCCAGGCCGCCGACGCCTTCGAACGGGCGACCCAGGTCGACCCCAAGAACCACCAGGCGTGGCACCACCTGGCGCAGTCCCTCAGCCACCAGAAGCGGCACCTGATGCGCGCCGTCGAGGCGATCGCCCATGCCTGCGAGCAGCAGGCGATCAACCCCTCCTATCTCAAGCTGGCGGGGCGGCTGCACGCCGAGGCGGGATTGGTGGACAGGGCCGAGCACTACTACAATGAGGCCTTGACCTGGGGTGGCGAGGACGCGGTCGTTTCGCAGGCGCTCGAAGCGTTGCGCAAGAGCGGCAAGAAGGGCCGCGGCGGATTCTTCGGAAAGGGTGGTTGATGCTCCGAGCCAGGGCGTGCGGGCTGTCCGACGTCGGCGTGCTGCGCAGCCACAACGAGGACTGCTTCGAAATCGATCCCGAGCACCAGATGTTCGTCGTGGCCGACGGCATGGGCGGCCACAGCCACGGCGAGATCGCCTCGCGGATCGCGGTGCAGGCCATCCGCGACCAGATCGCGGCGTTGCCGGAACGGCTGCCGGCCAGCTCTCCGCCGAAGCATGCGGCGCGGCTGCGCGACGCCATCCGGCTCGCCCACGAGCGGGTTCTCGCCGCGATCCGGCAGGACGGCTCGCTGCACGGCATGGGCACGACGGTCGTCGGCATGCTGCTCGACGGCGAGAGCGTCGCGGTGGCCCATGTCGGCGACAGTCGCGCCTACCGTCTGCGCGACGGCAAGCTCGAGTTGCTCACCCAGGACCACACCTGGGTCAACGAGCAGGTGGTGGCCGGATTCCTCTCGGAAGAGCAGGCCCGGGTGCATCCGCTCAAGAACGTGGTGACGCGAGCGCTCGGCGGCGACGCCGACGTCGAAGTCGACGTGCGCGAGTGGAAGGTCCTGCCCGGGGATCTCTACATGCTCTGCTCGGACGGCCTGACGACCATGCTGTCGGACGCGGAGATCGTCGAGCGTCTGCGCGCACCCGCGCGCCTCGAGGAGCTCTGCGCCCGCCTGGTCCGCGACGCCAACTCCCGGGGAGGATTCGACAACATCTCGGTCGTCCTGCTGCGCATCGAGCAGGACGGCGAAGGCGACGACGAGGTGCCGTCGGGCGCCGGGTCGGCTCAGTCCCCGAAGCGGTAGCCGCGCCGCGCCGTCCAACGCAGCTCCGGATTCGCCAGTTTCACCTCGACGCGCTGGAAACCGCGCAGTCCCCGTGGATGCTCGGCCCGGTAGGAAACCAGGTAGTAGCCGCTCGTCTGCCGGACGACCTGGCCGAGCGCGTTGCCGAAGCTCGGCAGGTCGGAGTAGTAGCGTCCACCGGTCTCGTCGGCGATCTGGTTCATCGCGTTGGCGAAGGGGTGGCGGGTCCCCGGCTCGGTGAGGTCGAAGGTGTAGACCGCGACGTTGGCGTCGTTCAAGGCCTCGGCCATCGGATGGTAGTAGCGCGGGTCGGGCTCGTACTCGCGGAAGCGGTTCATGCGACCGAAGCCGATGGTGAAGAGCAGCAGGTTCTTCCGTCCGCGGATCGGCGCCGCCGCCTCGGCGAGCAGGGTGAGGCCGTCGTAGATCATCCCCGTGGCGTCGCGCAGTTGGTCTCCCGACGGGAGGACGCGACCGAGCGAGGGCGTCGCGGGATCCTCGCTGCGCCGTGAGGGCCAGTTGTCTCCGACCCCACGCCCGGTGGTCACCGCTTCGATGGCGTGCGCCGCGGCCTCGCGGTCCCGGCTGAAATCGAGTTGCAGGCGGAGCCGCTGATCGTAGGCGGCGACGGCCACCCAGTCGTTCGGTGAGAGCGCCCGGCGCATCCACTCCGCCGCGTCCCGCCCGGCGGTCACCTGGCGACGGAGGAGACCGGGAACGTCCGCGTTGTGCCCGCGCTGGTCGTCGAACAGGAAGATGAAGTAGCGGTCCTGCGGCTCGGCCTCGAGATCGACTCCCGGCGTGGGGGCGCCCGCGGACGGTCCCACCGAGCCGGCGAAGCGTCGATTGCTGTAGAACGCGGCGGCGGTGATCTCGACCGCCCGGCCGTCCTCGGTGACCCGGAAATCCTCGGGACCCAAGCCGACGACGACGTTCCCCTGACGGTCGGTCACCAGGACGTCGATCAGGACCTCACTGACCTCGACGTCGCCGGAGAAGGTCGCCTGCGGTGTCTCCTCGGCCGGCGGCTGCGCCGGGGCGATCGACGCGCCGAGCAGCGCCGCGGCGAAAACGACGGCGGCGAGGGCGGCGGGCGTGCCGGACGACGAGAGTTCGAGGCGACTCATGATCTTGGGCTCCGTGGTGCGCGCGAGACCGCGGTCCTGGAGGTCGTGGGTCGGAATGGCGAGACGGTCGGCGCCGACCTCGAGACGCAGGCCCTCGGGCATGCTAGCCGATGTCGCGAGCGTCGCCCGCGGCGTAGAGCCGCTCGATCAGCTCGCGGTACTTGGTGAGGATGACGCGCCGTTTGACTTTCAGCGTCGGGGTCAGCTCGCCGCCCTCGAGCGTGAACTCGTTGGGCACCAGCTCGAAGACCCGCAGCTGCTCGTAGCGCGCCAGGTGCGAGTTGACCGCGTCGATCTCCTTCTGGAAGAGGGCTCGGACCCGCGGATCGAGGACCAGCTCGGCGGGCGAGCCGGAGACCCCGGCGGTCGCTCCCCAGGCGGCGAGCGCCTCGAAATCGGGCACCAGCAGAGCCGCCAGATACTGCCGGCGGTCGCCGATCACCACCGCCTGGGCGACGAACCGACCCGCCTTGAGCGAGTTCTCGATCGGCGCCGGCGCGATGTTCTTGCCGTAGGCGTTGACGATCAGCTCCTTCTTGCGATCGGTGATGACCAGGAATCCGTCGCCGTCGAGGTGGCCGATGTCACCGGTGTGGAACCAGCCCTCGGCATCGAGCACTTCGGCGGTGGCCTCCGGCTTCCCGAAGTAGCCCCGCATGATGTTCGGACCCTTGGCGAGGATCTCGCCGTCCTCCGCGATGCGGATCCGGACGTCGGGAAGGGGGGGGCCGACGGTTCCCAGGCGCACCGCCTCGCGGGTGTTGACCGACAGCACCGGCGAGGTCTCGGTCAGGCCGTAGCCCTCGTAGATCGGGATGCCGGCGCCCCAGAAGAACTCCGCGACGTCGCGCCCGAGCGGCGCTCCCCCGGACATCGCGAAGGCGAATCGCCCGCCGAGGCGCTCGCGGATCTTGGAGAAGACGAGCCGGTCGGCGATGCGGGCCTTGAAGCCGAGCTCCTCGTGGCGCAGGCGGCGGGGCAGCGACTCCCGGCCGACGCCGAGCGCCCACTGGAAGATCCTGCTCTTGAGACCGCCGCGCGCCGTGGCGTTCTCCATGACCCGGGCCATCACTTTCTCGTAGACCCGCGGCACGGCGACGAAGACGTGGGGTTTCACCTCGAGCAGGTTCTGCGCCACCGTCTGAACCGACTCGGCGTAGGCGACGGTGACGCCCTTGTAGAAGTAGCAGTAGTCCACCATGCGCTCGAAGGAGTGGGAGAGCGGCAGGAACGAGAGCGCGGTGAAGTCGCCGGAGAGCCCGAGGACCGAGCAGCCGCTGAGGACGTTGGCCACCAGGTTGCCGTGGGTGAGCATCACGCCCTTGGGGTCGCCCGTCGTCCCGCTGGTGTAGATCAGGGTCGCGAGGTCTTCCGGGCGAGCCTGCCTGGCCTGGACCTCGAACCAGGCCGCCTCCACGCCGTTGCCGCGCGCGGCGAAGTCCTCGAACTTCTCGACTGCCGAGGCGCCGGCGTCGCCGTCGATCGCCACCAGGCGCTCGACCGACGGCATCTGGCCGCGCATGGCGAGCAGACCGTCGAGTCGGGCCTGACCCTGGACGAAGAGGATCCGCGAGCCGCTGTCCCGCGCGACGTAGGCCGCGCCCTCGGGCAGCAGGGTCGGGTAGATCGGCACCAGCGCGGCGCCGACGCACAACGCCGCGAAGTCGATCGCCGCCCACTGCGGGCTGTTCTCCGCCATCAGGGCGACCCGGTCGCCGGGCCGGATACCAGCGTCCACCAGGCCCTTCGCCAGGCGGCGGACCAGCAAGGCGAACTCGGTGGTCGGGATCGCGACGTAGCGGCCCGCGATCTTGTGCATCACACAGGCGGCCTTGTCGTGCTCCGCCACCACCAGGAAGAGCTCCGCGAGCGTGCGAATCGACATACGACCTCCCCCGAGAACTCCGTTCCGGATTGTACTGGAGATCGCTCGGGGCGGCGGCTCGATCGCACGCCGAGGTCGCGGCGGCGCGGGCCTTCTACGGCGCGGGCAGTGGCGGCAGGGACTGCAGGTAGGCGTGAATGGCCCCGAGGTCCTGGTCGGTCATGCCCGCGAAGAGCGTCCACGGCATCGGCGTGTTGGGCGCCTGGGGGGAGATCGGGGGCGCTCCGTCGGTGTAGCCGCGGAACATGCCCAGGAAGTCCTCGCGCGCGATGTCGCCCAGGCCGTCGGTCGGGTGGGGCGTCAGGTTCTTCGACACGACGGTCTGTCCGTTGCCCATCGCGAACTTCTCACCGCCCGCGAAGAGCCGGTTCTCGATGCGCTGCCCCTTCTCCGTCTTCGGGGTGTGGCATTCGACGCAGCCGGCGATCGTCGTGAGGTAGCGGCCGTAGGCGACTTCGTCCTGACGGGCGGGAGCCGGGGCGAGTTGTGCCGGCTTGGGCATGGTGCGCACCAGCAGATTGAGCGGGAAATCGAGCGCCGTGGGGGGTGTCGCATGCTCGACCGGCTTCAGGGTCCGCAGGTAGGCGATGATCGCCGCGAGGTCCTCGGGATCGAGCGAGGCGTAGAGCGGGTAGGGCATGAACGGGAAGAGTGCCCGCCCGTCGCGGCTGACTCCTTCGGTGATGGCGCGGGCGATTTCACCGTCACTCCAGGTGCCGAGCGCCGCGGGAGTGATGTTGGGCGGCGTGACGTGGCCCGGGAAGCCGATTTCGGGTCCGAAGGTTTGACCCCCCGCGCCGAGCGTGTCGACCAGGACGGGGCCGGAGAAGCGGCTCCAATCGCGCTGCGAGTGGCAGTCGATGCAGACCGTGACGTGGGACGCGAGGTAGCGGCCCCGTTCCACCCGGTCGGGGGTCGCCGCCACGGCGAGCTCGCGTGCCGCCGGCACGGCGGGGTACCTGGTGACGAACCAGAGCCAGGCCCCGCCCAGCACCAGCAACCCGACCGACAAAGCTCCCAGCAGCCAACGAACCCATCGGCGCATGTGCGTCTCTCCCACGAACGATCTCGGAGGGCGGAATATAGAGCGCTGCGCGATCCCGCGCAAGCTTGACCGCCCCCGCACCGGGCGATATTCTCCGTGGTCACCGCGGAGCCACTCCGCGTCCGTCGCGAACCCGAGGCGACGGGATCCCGCAGCTCAGCAGCAACGGGGCGTAGCTCAGCTTGGTAGAGCGCACGGTTCGGGTCCGTGAGGCCGGAGGTTCAAATCCTCTCGCCCCGACCATCCTCGACGTCTCAGGACCAGCCGGCCGGAGCGCCCACGTCCCTTCGACGGGGCGAAGCGTCCCTCCTTTTTTCTGTAGGATCCGCCGAGCGGAACCGACGGGAGGGAGCATGCAAGAGGAGCACAAGCCGTACGTCGCCGCCGAGACGAGTCTGGCCGAGCTCACCTGGAAGGCGATGCTCCTCGGAGTCCTGCTGGCTGCGATGATGGGTGCGGCCAACGCCTATCTCGCCCTGAAGGCGGGCCAGACCGTCTCGGCGACCTTCCCGGCGGCGATTCTCGCCCTCGCCGCCTTCCGCCTGCCGTTCTTCCGTGGCACGGTGCTGGAGCAGAACATCGCGCGCGCGGCCGGCACGGTGGGGGAGGCGCTCGCCGCCGGGGCGATCTTCACGATTCCGGCGTTCCTCCTGGTCTCGGTCGACGGCCAGCGGCTCTGGACCTCCTTCGACTACTGGCAGACCTGCCTGATCCTGCTGATCGGCGGCATCCTCGGAGTGCTGTTCATCACCCTGCTGCGACGGACGCTGGCGGTGGACGCCGGGCTTCCCTTCCCGGAGAGCCGCGCCTGCGCGGCGATCGTCAAGGCGGGGCAGGCCGGAGAGACCGGGGCGAAGTACGTCTTCGGCGCCATGGGCCTCGCCATGCTGCTCCAGGTGTTCAAGGACTCGGCGGGCATCCGCCTCTTCCGCGAGTCGGTCGAGGTCTTCCGCCGTTTGCCAGAGTCCGTCGTGCACCACTTCGACTCGTCGCGCAACGCCCTGGGGGACATCACGCACCGGGGCGCCGTCTCGTTCGCCACGCCGTCGGTCTCGCCGGCCCTGATCGGCGTGGGCTACATCATCGGTTTCGATCTGGCGGCGATCAACTTCTCGGGTGGGGTCCTCGCCTGGCTGGTCTTCATCCCGCTCGCCTTTTTCGTCGACCCGGGCCTCGCCGAGCGCTTCACCAGCGGCGGCGTGGCGCCGGCCGAGGGCGAGCTCATCTTCTCGGTCTGGTACAACGTGGTCCGCCCGATCGCGGTGGGCGCCATGCTGGTCGGTGCGGCGAAGACCATGTGGGGGATGCGGCAGTCGATCGGCTCGGCCTTCCGCGGCGCCTTCCACAAGGGCAGCCGGATCCAGGATCCGTCGCGGCTCGAGCGCGACCTCGACGCGCGTTCGATCCTCTTCGGAATCGTCGGACTCTCCATCCCGATGGCCTGGCTCTACTACCGCTTCACCGACAATCTCGCCGGCGCGCTGATGGCGGCGGTGGTCATGCTGGTGCTCGGCTTCCTGCTCTCCGCGGTCGGCGGCTACCTGGTCGGCCTGGTGGGCGGCTCCAACCAACCGGTCTCCGGGCTGACGCTCTCCGCGCTCGTCCTGGCGGCCCTGATGATGGTCGCTTTCGGAGTGACCGGGCTCAAGGGCGTCGGGGCCGTGCTCGGGGTCTCGGCGGTGGTCTGTTGCGCGATCTGCGTCTCCGGCAGCCTGATCCAGGACCTCAAGGTGGGTCACATCCTCGGCGGCACCCCGCGGAAGATGGAGATCGCCGAGATCGTCGCCACCATCACCACCTCGTTCGTGCTGGTCTTTCCGATGCTCTGGCTGCACAACGCGAACCTGAAGCAGGGAGGGATCGGGATCGGCGATCCGGCGATTCCCGCGCCGCAGGCGGGACTGATGGCGCAGCTCTCGCAGGGTATCGTGGGCGGCCAGATGCCCTGGGGCCTGATCCTCTTCGGAATGTGCTTCTCGCTGGCCCTCATCCTCATGAAGGCGCCGTCGCCGACGCTCATCGCGGTGGGCATGTACCTGCCCTTCGAGACCACCGGGGCGATCTTCGTCGGCGGCTGCATGAAGAAGCTCGCCGACGCCTTGGCGCGGCGGCGCGGCATCGCCGGCGAATCGTTCGACAACTTCGGCTCGCTGGTGGCGTCGGGGCTGATCGCCGGCGAGTCGCTGACCGGCGTCCTGCTCGCCGGCCTGGTGCTGGTGTCCGAGCGCTTCGTCTCGCTGAGCAAGCTCTTCTTCGGAGTCGAGCAGTTCGCCTGGGTGGCCGGCCCCGCCGGCGCCTGGGCGTCGCTCGTCGCGCTCGCCGTCATCGGCTGGATGCTCGTCGCCCTGCCGCTCAAGCACGTGAAGGCCTGAACCCAGCACCGGACCGGAGGTCGCGATGTCCCTGAGGGCGTTTCTCGACAAGGCGAAGACCGGCTTCTCCCGGACCTTCTGGGTGGCCAATGTCATCGAGCTCTTCGAGCGCTTCGCCTACTACGGATCGAAGGCGATCCTGGCGGTCTACATCGCCGATCAGGTCGGCCTCGGACCGGAGAAGGCGGGCTGGCTGGTCGGCAGCCTGTTCAACGCGCTGCTCTACTTCCTGCCGGTGCTCGCCGGAACGGTGGTCGATCGCTATGGCTTCAAGAAGAGCCTGCTCGCCTGTTTCGCGATCTTCTCCCTGGGCTACTTCCTGATCGGCCTCGGCGGCCTGCCGGCCGGCAAGCCCTTGGTCGAAGCGCTCGGCGCCACGACCTACATGGTCATGGCGCTGATCGTCACCGCCATCGGCGGCTCGCTGATCAAGCCGTCGATCGTCGGGACGGTGGCGCGCACCACCACCCACGAGACGAAGTCGCTCGGCTATTCGATCTACTACACGCTGGTCAACATCGGCGGCGCGATCGGTCCGATTCTGGCGCTGCAGGTGCGCGAGCGGGTCGGCATCGCCTACGTGCTGGTGATGTCGTCGCTCACTTCGGTGGCCTTGGTCGCGGCCACCCTGGCCTTCTACAAGGAGCCCGAGCGCCCGGCGGACGCCCCGGCCGCCAAGCGCATGGGTCAGGTCTTCGCGGACATGCTGACCGTCTTCCGCAACCTGAGGTTCATGACCTTCTTGCTGATCTTCTCGGGCTTCTGGGCGATGTTCTGGCAGATCTTCTACTCGCTGCCCTTCTACGTGCGGGACGTGCTCAAGTTCGGACAGTTCGAGATCATCGAGACCGTCGACGCCTGGACGATCATCCTCATCACCGTGCCGATCACCGCGCTCGCCAAACGGCTGTCGCCGATGGCGGCGATGACCCTGGGGTTCGCGCTCGCCTCCGCCTCGTGGTTCGTGATGGGCAGCTTCCCGACCCTGGTGATGACGGTGGCGGCGATCGTCGTCTACTCGTTCGGCGAGGCCCTGCAGGCGCCGCGCTACTACGAGTACGTCGCCGATCTGGCGCCGCAGGACCAGGTCGGGACCTACATGGGCTTCGCCTTCCTGCCGATCGCGATCGGAACGTTCATCGCCGGCGCGATCGCGGGTCCGCTCGTCACCCACTTCATCGGCCAGACGGTCGAGGGGACCTTCGTCGCGGGGCCCGGTTCGGCCGCGCCGCAGCGCATGTGGTACTTCGTCGGCATGATCGGCGTGGTTTCGACCATCGGGATGCTGCTCTACGATCGCCTGGTCAAGCACCACGGCCGCCGCTGAACGCGGCGGCCGTGGCGGCGGGAGATCCTCGGCGGTGCCCGCCCGGGATCAGCCCGTGCGGCGCTGGAAGTCCTGCATGAACTCGACCAGCGCGTCGACCCCCTCGGCGGGGAAGGCGTTGTAGATCGACGCGCGGATCCCGCCCACCGAGCGATGTCCCTTGAGCCCGTTCAGCCCGAGCTGGGTGGCCTCGGCGACGAACTGCTTCTCGAGCTCCTCGGAAGGCAGGCGGTAGGTGACGTTCATCCACGAGCGCGAGTCGCGCTGCGCGTGGCCGCGATAGAAACCGCCCGAGCCGTCGATCGCGGCGTAGAGCTTCTCGGCCTTGGCGCGATTGCGCTCGCCCATCGCCGGCAGGCCGCCGTTGGCGAGCAGCCACTTCAGGACGAGGCGCAGGATGTAGATCCCGAAGGTCGGCGGCGTGTTGTAGAGCGAGCGCTCCTTGGCGTGCGTCGAGTACTTGAGATAGACGGGAAGTCCCTCCGGCGCTCTCCCGATCAGGTCATCGCGCACGATGACCAGGGTCAACCCGGCGATCGAGAGGTTCTTCTGCGCGCCGGCGTAGATCAGCCCGAAGCGCGAGACGTCGAACGGGGCGCAGAAGATGTCGGACGACGCGTCGTTGATCAGCGGCACGCCCGCCGGCACCTCGGGCGTCCAGTGGTACTGGGTGCCGAAGATCGTGTTGTTGGAGGTCATGTGCACGTAGGCCGGCGCGGCGCTGTAGCTGATCTCGGCGGCGCCGGGAATGCGATCGAAGTTGGTCGCCTTCGAGCTCGCGGCGACGTGGACGCCGGCGACCTTCTTCGCCTCCTTGATCGCCTTCTCCGACCAGGCGCCGGTCTCGAGATAGTCGGCGGTGCCGCCCGCGGGCAACAGGTTCATCGGCACCATCGAGAACTGCAGGGTCGCCCCGCCCTGCAGGAAGAGGACCTGATACCCGTCCGGCACGCCGGCGAGCTGGCGGAGGTCGGCTTCGGCGCCGAAGCAGATCTCCTCGAAGACCTTCGAGCGGTGGCTGATCTCGAGCACCGACATGCCGACCCCGGGCAGCGCGAGGAGATGCTCGCGCGCCTCCTCGAGCACCGGCAGTGGCAGCACCGCCGGACCGGCGGAGAAGTTGAAGATGCGATGGACGTTGGCCATGGAAACCTCCGGAAGGTTGGAGCCCGACGTCGCGGCACGATCCCGCGCGCAGCCTCCGAGGGAATCCTAGCAGTCGAATCGACTAGGATCGGTGTCGTCGTGGAGCCGCTCTTCGCCCACCGCATGCTCGAGGATCTGCGCATCCTGACCTCGTCGGTGATGGCGGGCCGTCGCTCGGGGAGCCCCGGCGCGGAGGCGGCGCGCGCCTTCCTCGAAGCGCGCTTCGCGGAGATCGGTCTCCGTCCGATCGGCGAGAGCTTCCGCCACCCGTTCGGGTGGGGACCGGAGGGCGTGAACCTCCTCGGCCTGCTGCCTGGCGAGGACCCGGCGCTCGGCTGGCTGATGGTCACGGCGCACCACGATCATCTCGGTGAAGTGGCGGGCGAGGTCTACCCCGGCGCGGACGACAACGCCTCCGGGGTCGCCGCCCTGCTCGCCGCGGCCTCGGCGCTCGCGGCCGAGCCTCGCCGGCGGTCGGTGCTCTTCGTCTCCCCGGACGGCGAGGAGCAGGGCTGCACCGGCTCACGCGCGCTGGTGGCGGATCCCCCGTTCCCGCTCGGGCGCGTGGAGCTCCTGGTCAACCTCGACATGCTGGCGCGCAGCGCGGCGGGCGAGCTCTGGGTGGCCGGCACGTCGCACCATCCCGAGCTCCTGCCCTGGGTGCTCGAGCACGCGATGCGCGCTCCGGTCGTCCTGCGGTTGGGGCACGACGGCGAGGACCCGGAGCGGGACGATTGGACGACCGAATCCGACCACGCGGTGTTCCACGAGGCGGGCGTGCCCTGGCTCTACTTCGGAGTCGAGGATCATGCGGACCATCACACCCCGCAGGACACCTTCGAGCGGATCGACCGCGAGTTCTACGTCGAAGCCGCGGCGACGGTGATCGACCTCCTGCTCGAGGCGGCGGAAGGCGCCTGACCCCTCAGGGCGCGAGTGCCCTGGCGATGGCCTTCGCCAGGGGGACCGCCAGGCGCTCGACGTTCTCCGGTCCGATCGCCGACTCTTCGAACGGCCGGAAAGGCGCCCCGAGCAGGTCGCGCCGGACCTCGATCGCCAGAGTCCGTCCCGGCCAGCGCGCGGCGTGGCGGTAACCCTGGGTCGCGGGGTGCAGGCGATAGGTGGCGTTGCGTCGCGCCTCGATCCCGATGGCCTCGAGCTCCGCGGCGATCGCCTCCGCGAGCCCCTCGGGCGCGAGATCGACGCCGTCGCTGCCCGCCGTGAGCAGGTCGACCGGCGGCCGCAGGGGCCAGCGCTCGTAGATTCCCGGCGCGTAGGCCCGACGCAGCGCCGCGACCACCCGATCGTCGACCTCGACGTCCACCGAGCGCGGGGAGTAGGTGTGCAGCGCGATGGCCAGACCGCCGTTGCCGCAGACCGCGGCGTAGGCCGCCTCGACGACGCCGTTGTAGCGGCGGTGCAGATCGCGCAACAGCGCCCGATCGGCGGCCGCGGTGACATAGGGCGGGATGCCCGGCGTCATGCCGTCGGCGGCCGCGCGGTCCACGACCCGGTTGCAGTCGACCAGCGTCCTCGGCAGCAGGGATCGGATCACCAGGACCGGCCGCCTCGGGCGCCACTCGCTGCCCACCAGCTCGGCGATCCGCAGCGCGAGCTCGGGCGCGCCCTCGTCGGTGTTGACGTGGAAGAAGGCATCGAGGTCGGAGGGCAGGCGGCTGCTCAGCCGGCCGGCGAGCCGGGAGAAGTCGGCTCCGCGCGTCGCCCCGTGCGGCAGCTCGAGGAGCAGCGCCGGCGCCGCGGACCGCGGGCCGCGGCGCGTCACTACGGCGACGCCGGCGAGCGACCGGATCGCGGTCAGACGCTCACCAGATGGAGATCGAGGATGTGCGCGCTCCCGGCGCGGATACGCTCGAGCAGACTCTTGGTCGGTTCGCGATCGACGTGGATCCGGGCGATCGCCGCCTTGGCGCCGTCGAAGACCACGTTCTCGGTCTCCTCGACGTTGATCCCCTCGGCGAGGAGCCCCGCGAAGACCTGGGCCAGCACCCCGGGACGATCCTCGTGCCGGACGATCAGGCGATGAGTCGCCTTGGTGCGGCGCGCCAGATTGACCACGTTGGGCACCTTGCCGGTCTCGCCGAAGGCGCGCACGATGCGTACCGTCTCGGCGGCGATGGCCTCCTGCGCCTGCTCGGTCGAAGCGCCGATGTGATGCGTGCCGTAGACGTTCGGCAGCTCCATCAGCGGCTCACGGAACTCCGCGGTGGCGCTCGCCGGCTCACCGGAGTAGACGTCGAGGCCGACGCGCAGTCCCTTCGCCCGGACGGCCTCGGCGAGCGCCGCCATGTCGATCACCTCGGCGCGCGCCGTGTTGATCACGAACGACCCCGGGCGCAGGCGATCGAGCACGGTCTTGCCGATCAGGCCGCGCGTGCGCTCCGTGAGGGCGAGGTGGATCGAGAGGATGTCGGCGTGCTCGGCGACCTCCTCGGGGGAGTCGCAGACCTTGACGTTGGGCTCGAGCGGCGATCCGGTGGCGGGACGCAGCCGAACCAGGAGCGGCAGGTCGACCGGCACGCCCGAACGGTCGGTTTCGACGCCGATCTCGCTCCACACCGCGATGTTCATGCCGAAGGCCTGGGCGCGCTTGGCCATCTCCTGGCCGATGTTGCCGAATCCGAGCAGTCCCAGGGTCCGCCCCTGGATGCCACGCGCCTTGGAGAACTCCTTCTTGTTCCACTTGCCGGCGCGCAGCTCCGCCACGTTGTCCGGGATCCGCCGGTCGAGCGAGAGGATGAGCCCCATGGCGAGCTCGGCGACGGCGATCGCGTTCTTGCCGGGGCAGTTGGAGACGTAGATGCCGCGCGCCGAGGCGGCCGCGACGTCGATGGTGTTGTAGCCGGCGCCGGCGCGGACGATGAGCGCGAGCTTGCCGGCGGCGATCATGGCGGCGGTCACCTTGGTGCTGCGGACGACGAGCACCTCGGCGCCGGACTCGGCGAGCGCGGCGACGAGGGTCTCGTCCTTGAGCTCGGGTTGGTAGATCACTTCACAGCCGGCGGCGGCGAGGCCGTCGAGGCCGCTCTTTTCGAACTTGTCGGCGATCAGGACTTTCATGGCGCTCCTCCAGTGGAATCAGATCTCGTGAACCAGGAGCCCGTCGCGCAGCTTGGGCTCGAACCAGGTGGATTTCGGGGGCATGCTCTCGCCGGCGTCGGAGACGGCGAAGAGATCCTCGACGGTGACCGGATGCATGGCGAAGGCGACGGCGGCGCGCCCCGAGCCGACCCAGCGCTCGAGCTCGGCCGTGCCGCGAATGCCGCCGACGAAATCGATCCGCTTGTCGCTGCGCGGATCGCCGATCCCCAGGAGTGGTCCGAGGACCTGCTCCTGCAGGAGGTTGCAGTCGAGTCGCGCGATCGGGGAATCGCCGCGCGGCTCGGGCAGGACGAAGGTCGACCAGCGGCCGTCGAGGAGGAGGCCGACCTGGCCTTTGGCGCGTGGCTGCGGCGGTCCCTCGACGAAGGGGAAACGCTCCTCGAGCGCGCCGCGCAGCTCGCCTGCCGAACGACCGTGGAGGTCCTTCACCACCCGGTGGTAGGGCAGGATCTGCATCTGATCGTGCGGGAAGGCCACCGCGAGGAAGGTCTCCGGCGAACCCGCGCCGGGCGCCGCCGGGTGCCGGACGGCGCCCGACCGGATCTCCTCGCGGGCGCGCCAGGCCGATGCCGCACGATGGTGCCCGTCGGCCACGTAGAGCGCGGGGACTCGGGCGAAGGCGGCGACGACGGCGTCGCAGTCGGCGTCGTCGAGCCGCCACACGGTGTGGCCCACGCCGTCGGCCGAGACGAAGTCGTAGAGCGGCTCGCGGGCCGCCGCGGCGGCGATCCGGCGATCGAGCTCGGGGACCGCGCGGTAGGTCAGGAAGACGACGCCGGTCTGGGCCCGCAACTCGCAGATGTGGCGGGTGCGGTCGTCCTCCTTGTCGCGCCGTGTCTTCTCGTGCTTCTTGATCCGGCCGTCGGCGTACTCGTCCACGCTGTAGGCGGCCGCGACGCCGATCTGCTCGTGCGTCCCCATGCGCAGGCGATAGAGGTAGAGGGTCGGCCGCTCCTCGAGCACCAAGGGAGCGCTCTCCTTGAGCGCGAAGAGCCGCCGGCGGGCCGCGGCGTAGACCTCGGGAGAGTAGGGATCGATCCCCGGCAGGTCGATCTCGGAGCGCGTGACGTGCAGGAACGAGAGCGGCTCGCTCGCGGCGAGCGCTCTCGCTTCGTCGACCGAGACCACGTCGTAGGGTACGGAAGAGACTCGCGCGGCGACCTCGGCGGCCGGGCGCAACGCGCGGAATGGAGTGAGTTTTGCCATAATGCTCATTGTAGGCGTGGACTCGAGGTCGAGTCCACGCCGCCCGGTGTCATCGCTAGACCGCAAGGAGCCACCCAAGATGAGTCGAACGCGCGTCGGGCTGGTCGGCTGCGGCCGAATCGGCCGCAACCTCGTCCGCATTCTGGACCGGCGCTCCGACCTCGAGATCGCGGCCATTCAGGACCGCGCCGAGCCGGAGCAACTCGAATACCTGCTGAAGTTCGACACGCTGCTGGGACGGTTCCCCGAGCCGATCCGGCTCGAGGGTGACGCGCTGGTGATCGGGGGGAGACGGATCGCTCTCCTGCCCAGCGACGACGAAGTGCCGGATTGGCGCGCGCTCGGGGTGGACATCGTCGTGCTGGCGGTCGGTCGGCGAGCCGCGCGCTCCGAGGCCGAGGCGCATCTCGCCCGCGGGGCGGCGCGGGTGCTGCTCTGCACGCCGCTCGCCGAGCCGCCGGACGTCACCATCGTGGTGGGGGTCAACGACCGCGCCCTGCACGCCGAGCATCGCATCGTCTCCGCGGGCTCGGTGACGGCGAACTGCGCGGCACCGGTGCTCGCCACGCTCGACGCGGCCTCCGGTCTCGAGCGCGTCTTCCTCACCGCGGTGCACGCCTATTCGAACCAGCTGCGGTTGGCCGACGTGCCGGCCGACGACATGCGGACCGGCCGGGCCGCGGCCGAGAACATCATCCCGCAGCCGACCGGCGCGGGTGAGCTCATCGGCGAGCTGATACCTTCCCTCGCCGGCAGGATCTCGGCGCTCTCGATGAACGTCCCGGTGCCGAACGGCTCGGTGGTCGACCTGGTCTGCTGGCACCGCGATCCGGTGACCATCGACGGCATCAACGCGGCGGTGAAGCGGGCTGCCGAGGGGGACCTCTACGGCATCCTCGACTACGAGACGGAACCGATCGTCTCCTCCGACGTGATCCGGACCACCGGCTCCGGGACGTTCGATTCGCTCTCCACCATGGTGCTCGACGGCCATGTCTCGAAGACCTTGACCTTTTACGACAACGGCTGGGGCTACAGTCACCGCGTGGTCGACCTGATGCGGCGTCTGGCGACCTTCGCCGGCGAGGAGGCGCGGCGATGACTCTGCGCGTCGGCATCAACGGTTTCGGCCGGATCGGCCGCTCGGTGTTCCGCATCCTGGACGCGCGGCGCGACGTCGAGGTGGTCTGCATCAACGACCTGTTCGACAACGACGTGCTCTCCTACCTGCTGCAGTTCGACACCGTGATGGGTCCCTTGGGCAAGCCCGTCGCGTTCGACGCCGACTATCTCTACGTCGAGGATCGCAAGATCCGGATGACCGCGGAGAAGGACCCGTCGCGCATTCCCTGGGCCGAGCTGGGAGCGGACCTCGTGGTCGAGTCGACCGGCGTCTTCCGCTCGCGGGAGAAGCTCGAACGGCATTTGACCGGCGGGGCCAAGAAAGTCGTGCTCACCGTGCCGGCGAAGGACGAGATCGACGCCATGATCGTGATCGGGGTGAACGACGAGAAGCTCAAGGCCGAGCATCGCCTCGTCTCGAACGCCTCGTGCACCACCAACTGCCTCGCGCCGGTGGTCAAGATCCTGCACCAGAGCTTCGGCGTCGAGGCGGGATTCGTCTCGACCGTCCACGCCTACACCAACGACCAGCGTCTCGCCGACGTGCCGCACAAGGACCTGCGGCGCAGCCGCGCCGCGGCGGCCAACATCATTCCGACCTCGACCGGCGCCGCGCGGGCGGTGGGCAAGGTGATGCCGGAGCTCAAGGGCAAGCTCGACGGCATCGCCCTTCGCGTGCCGGTTCCCGACGGCTCGATCGTCGACTTCAGCTGTCGTTTGCGTTCCCGGCCACGCCGCGACGAGATCAACGCCGCCGTGCGGGCGGCGGCCGCCGGGCCGATGGCGAAGATCGTCGAGTACAGCGAGGTGCCGCTGGTGTCGACCGACATCATCGGCAATCCGCACTCCTCGATCTTCGATGCCCTCTCGACGCAGGCCGAGGGGGACGGGTATGCTCGCGTGGTCGCCTGGTACGACAACGAATGGGGGTACTCGCAGCGGGTCGTCGACCTGCTGGATCGCATGGCCGCGTTCGGTTGACAGGAGGAGCGGTGACGCGAATCGGGGTCTTCGGTTGGGGGATCGTTGCGCCCAAGGCGCCGAACGTCGACGCCTTCGCCCGCCAGCTCGAGCACCCCGAGAGCTGGCTCACCCAATTCAACGGCTTCGGTCCGGACTGCTTCCTGGTCGGCAAGCCCGAGTTCTCGTTCGCCGAGTACAAGAGCTGGATCGAGCAGCGGTTCCCGCCCAACCGCTTCGCCCAGCTGGTCGAGAAGATGGACCTGCCGACCCAGTACGCCATCGGGGCGTTCGTCCAGGCGCTCGGCCAGAACCCCGGGATCGAGCAGGAGCTGCGCCGACTGGGTTCGGCGGCGCACGTCTACGTGGGCACCGGGCTCGGCGCGCTCGACACCGTCGGCCGGGTCTCCCTCGACCTCTACCGCGCGCAGCGGCGCTGGAACCGTTTCTGGGCGCAGCCGGAGCGCAATTCCGCGCTCGCCGAGTACCTGGCCCACCCCGAGAGCGTCGATCCGACGCTCGACGTGCCGAAGACGCCGGAGGAGTCCGGAGCGGGGGAGGTCGAGGACGCAGAGGATCGCTTCTGGGGCTTCTGGGCGGAGCGTTCGCCCGAGCTCGGGGACTACCTGGCCGAGCTGCGCGACATCGAGTCGCTCACCGTGAGCGGACCGGTCGCGACCGGGAAGATCGCCTTGATCAAGGAGAAGCAGCGCCGTCGTCAGCGTCTGCAGCGCAAGTGGGGCGCGCCCAACCCGCCCTGGCACGAGGTGTCGCCCAACCTGCTGTGGAACATCCACAACACGCCGGCGGCGCAGGTTTCGATGATGGGCCGGATCACCGGCTTCACGTTCGCCCCGGTCGGGGCTTGCGCCACCTTCGGCGTCAGCCTGAAACTCGCCATCGACGCCATCCGTCGTGGCGAGGCGAAGGCGGTGGTGATCGGCGCCGCCGACCCGCCGCCGCTCGCGGTGACGGTGGGCGCCTTCTATGCGGCGCGCGTCATCTCGGCGGACGGCAACGTCTCCAAGCCTCTGACCACGCTGCGCGGCACCCACGTCGCCGGCGGCTCGGCGATCTGGATCGTCGGCGACCTCGAGCACATGACCGGCCTGGGATTCCGGCCGCTCGGTCTCGAGCCCCTGGCAGTCGGGGTCTCGTCGGACGCCGATCACCTGATCACGCCCTCGAAGGAGGGGCCGCTCTGCGCCATCCGGCAGGCGGTGGCGCAGGCCGGCGCCCGGCCGGACGAGATCGGCACCTGGGACCTGCACGCCACCGCGACCCCCGGCGACTTCCTGGAGATCGAGAACCTGCGCGACATCCTGCCCGAGAGCGTCCTGGTCACGGCGCGCAAGGGGACCTTCGGGCACGGCATGGGGGCGAGCGGCGGCTGGGAGCTCACCGCGCAGTACCTGGGTTACGAGCGTGGCGCTCTCTTCCCGACGCCGCTCGAGTCCGAGGAGCTCAACGCCGAGATCTCCAGTCTCCACACCCGATTCGTCTTCGATACGCACTGTCCGGCCCCGTCCGGCCTCGCCGGCAAGCTCTCGATGGGCGTGGGGGGAGTCAACGCGTGCGTGATCTCGCGTCCGTTGCACCCCTGACCGTGCCGTGAGAGCTTGGCGCGTCGCCGGGGCCTCGCCAGCCGATCGCGCGAGGTGGCTGCTCGTCGCGAGCGGCCTGGCGCTCTCGCTGGCGCTCGCCTGGCGCTCCCAGGTCGGCGGCGACCAGCTCAATCTGCTGGCGCGGGGCTGGCTGTTCGCCGCCCGCGGCGAGCTCGTGCCGTACGGCAACCCGCTCTCCTCGGGCGGCGTCGGAGTGGGCCCGGCCACCTCGTGGCTGGTGGGACTGCCGCTCGTCCTCGTGCCGCATCACCGCGCCCCGGTGGCGCTCATCTGGCTGACCCACCTCGTGGCCTACGCCCTGCTCGACCGGCGGCTGCGCGCTGCCGTCTCGCCCTGGCAGCGGACGGCCTTCGCGCTGGTCTACTGGTTGAACCCCTGGCGCCTGGTCGCCTCCGCCTACCTGTGGAACCCCAACTTCCTGCTGCTCGTCGGTGCGGTGCACTTCGCGACCCTGTTCGACCAGCGCGAGCGCGCCTCCTTCGGCGCCAGCTTCGCGCACGTCCTGGCGCTGGGCATCGGGCTCCAGCTCCATCCGGCGGTGTTGCTGCTGGTCGGTGGATCGCTGGCGCTCTGGCACCGGGGCTTCGTGCGCGTCCACCTGGGTGGCGCCACGGCCGGCGCCCTGGCGACTCTGGCGACCCTCGTCCCGTGGCTCGCCGCGGTGCGCGCCGACCCCGGACTGCTCGCCCAAGGAGAGGGATTCCTCTTCCGCAGCCTGTTGCTGGTCCAGCCCTGGCTCAAAGGGGTCGTGCTCTGGCTGCGCTATCCCTCGCTCCTGCTGAGCCGCGACCAGGTGCCCTTCGACTTCACCGCGCTGCTCGGCGGCGCGATCGACCGCTGGGCGGCGCCGCTCGCCGAGGGTCTGCGTCTGGCGGCCGGCGGCGCGACGTTCGCCCTCGCCCTCCTCGCCAACCTGGTCTGGCTGCGCGGCCGGTTCTCGCCGGGCGTGGCCGCAGCGCTGGGGCGCTATGCGCCGCCCGACCTGCGGCGCTGGGTCGACAGCTACGCCTTCTGGTCGCTCGCCGCGGCGCTGGTCGTCTTCGCCATGTCGCCGACCACGCCGCAGAGCTGGCAGGGCCTGCCGATCCAGCACGCCGCGGCGATCCCGGTCGCGCTCTGGCTCGGCGGGCGCTGCGACGCGCCCGCGACGGCGGTGGGCGGTCGTCGGCTGCTGCGGGCGCTCTTCGTCCTCACCCTGGCGGTGGGCGTGGCGCTGGGCGCCGGGGGACGCAACTTCCGCTGTGGCGGGCGGGCCGCTGTGGGCCTGCCGTTGCGCGCCTCGTCGCCGATGTTCGCGGAGCTCGGGCTGCAGCGCACCTGCGCCTGGTCGTTCGACGTGCCCGGCGGGTGGTGGCCCGACGTGCTGCCCGAGAACTAGGTCACCAGAGGTCGACCACCAGGATCCGCAGCTCGAGCTTGCCGTTCCAGGCCGGGATCCGCCGCGTCGGCTTGAGCCCGAGCTCCTTGCCGAGCGTTTCTCCCCCCGCGACCAGCACCGCTTTCCAGCCGCCGTACTTGCGCTTCATCAGATCCCCCAGCTGGCGCCAGAGGGCCGGGCTGTCGAGCATCCGCGTGCCGTGCGGCGGGTTGACCACGAAGAGCCCAGGCCCGGGCGGCGGCTCGAAGGCGAAGGCGTCCCCGGCGCGGAGCGTCGTGCGCTCTGCGAGGCCGGCGGCCTCGAGGTTGCGCTGCGAGGCGGTCATCGCCTCGGCCGAGTGGTCGACGCCGAAGAGCCGGCAGTCGGGTCCCGGCACCGGCAGCGGCTCGTCGCGGATGCGCCGCCAGAGGGCGGCCTCGAAGCCGGGCAGGTGCTCGAAGCCCCAGCGCTGGCGCAGGCGGTTGGGCGCCAGACCGAGCGCCAGCGCCCCGGCCTCCGCCAGGAGCGTGCCCGAGCCGCACATCGGATCGACCACCGGGCCGGTGCCATCCCAGCCCGCCGCGAGCACGGCGGCGGCGGCGAGCTGCTCGCGCAGCGGCGCCGCGGTCGACATCGCCCGGTAGCCGCGGTGATCGAGCGGCTCGCCCGAAGTGTCGACGAGCAGCGTCGCCCGGTCGCGATGCAGGCGCACGCGCAGCTGCAGGTCGGGCTCGGCGCGGTCGACCGAAGCGCGGCGGCCCCAGCGCTCGCGCTGCGCGTCGACGATGGCGTCCTTCACCTTGAGCGCGACCCAGCGCGTGTCGCGAATCTTCGAGACGCTCGTGGTGGCGGCGATCGCAAACGTCCGGTCGGGCGAGAAGAGCGCGTCGAGCAGCGGCGGCAGCTCCGCCGAGGCGACCGCCTGGCGGGCTCCCCGGTAGAGCGCGTCGTCGTCGGGGGCCGGCCAGCTCGCGACCTCGAGCAGCACGCGATTGGCGGTGCGCAGCCGCCAGTTGGCACGCAGGCCCGCCTCCCAGCCGCCCTCGAAGGCCACTCCACCGGTCTCGCGTCCGGCGGGCGGAAGCGCCAGCGCCGAGAGCTCCGCGGCGGTGATCTCCTCCAGGCCGCGAGCCGAAGTGGCGATCCAGCGCAACGGCGTCAGTCGAGGCGCAGGGCGCGGTAGGCGCGGTTCCAGTAGATCAGCGGCGCCGCCTCCGGCCGCGGCACGCCGCTCGCCTGGACTTCCCCGATATAGAGCGAGTGGCTGCCGGCGGCGTGGCGGCTGAAGATCGTGCAGTCGAGCCAGGCGACGGCGTCGGCGAGGATCGGAGCCCCGGTGACCGCGCTCTCCCACCGGCCGGCGGCGAAGCGCTCGCCGTCCGCCTTCCAGGCGAAGCGCTCGGAGAGGTCGGCCTGTTCCTCGCCCAGGATGTTCACCGCGAAGACGGCGCCGGCGCGTTCGAGGAGCTGGTGGGCCCGATGCTGGTGGTCGATCATCACCGCGACCAGCGGCGGGTCGGGCGAGACCGAGACGAACGCCGAGACGGTCAGGCCATGGATCTCCTCACCCGACTTCAGGGTGACGAGGGTCACCCCGGCCGGGAAATTCCGGAGCGCGTTGCGGAAAGCCTCGGCGGAGATGGCCATGGCGGTTGCGCCTCTTGGGGCGGGAGTCTATCCTCGCCAGGGGCCGGCGGACATCGCGGCCCGAGCGAGGGCGAATGAGCGACACGACGACCCGCGGCGTGCGGGTGGAGGTGACGAGCGAGTATCTCCCCGAGCGCAGCGCGCCGGGCGAGAGCTCCTATTTCTTCAGCTACCACGTGCGCATCGCCAACCAGGGCGAGGAGACGGTGCAGCTCCTGTCGCGGGTCTGGATCATCACCGACTCGGAAGGGGACGTGAAGCGGGTCGAGGGGCCGGGCGTGGTCGGCGAGACCCCGGTGCTCGCGCCGGGGGAGGAGTTCCGCTACACCAGCTACTGTCCGCTGCGCACCACCGTCGGCACGATGCAGGGCACCTACCGCATGACCGTGCTCCCGTCGGGCGAGGAGTTCGACGCCGAGATCGCGCCCTTCACTCTCGCCGTGCCGCACGCGGTCAATTGACCGACCCGGCTCGACCTCACCCTCTCCTGCGCGCGCTGGCGCGCCGCCTGCTGTCCGGCCGGGCGCGGGCGAGGCTGCGGCGCCTGGCGGCCGATCTGCCCCATCGGCGCCGCGACTTCTTCGCCGACCTCGGCGAGGCGCTGCGTTCTGGGCCGGAGCTTCCGCTGCCGCCCGCGCGGCTGCGCCACCGGGTCGGGCCCAACAGCTCGCGCGAGGAGTTCCTGCGCATCGGCGAGATCTGCGCGCGGGACCTCCTCGCCGCCTACCGCACGGTGCCCCGGGATCCGGCACGAGACCGACGCTGGCTCGATTTCGGGGCGGGCTGCGGCCGGGTGGCGCGCCACCTGATCGGCCAGCCGCCGATCGGGGACTACACCGGGGCGGACGTCGATCGCGCGCAGATCGCCTGGGCGCGCCGGCATCTGAAGGGCCGCTTCGCGGTGCTCGCGCCGGCGCCGCCGGCGCCCTTCGCCGACGCGGCGTTCGACGTCGTGTTCACGATCTCCGTCTTCACCCATCTCGACGCGCCCGCCGAACGCGCCTGGCTGGAGGAGCTGCGGCGCGTGCTGCGCCCCGGCGGCCTGCTGCTCGCGACCACCCACTCCCCGGAGATCGCGCGCGCCACGCCCGGGCCCACCCGAGACGAGCTGGAGCGGCTGGCGGCGACCGGGTTCCTCTTCCGCGCCAGCCCCGGCCCGTTCAACGAGCAGGCGGCGTTCCACGCCGAGAGCTATCTCGCGCGCGTCTGGGGGGAGCGCTTCGTGCCGCGCGGCTGGCTGCCGCGCGCGCTGGGGAACTTCCAGGACATCTCGCTCTGGGAGCGACCGGAGCGCTGAGCGCCGCTCAGCGCCCGGTCAACCGCCAGCCGAGACTGCGCCGGTTCCCGGCGCGGTCGGCGACCTCGGCGCCGAGTTGCATCGCGCCGGCGGTGTAGGGCGAGGGCGAGATCGCCAGGGCGATCTCGGCGGGACCGCAACCGACGTCCCAGGCCGCGAGCCGGAGCGCCTCGCCGGCCGACACCCGCATGCCGCCGAGCTCGAGCGCCCGGCCGGTGGTGCGCAGCTCGACCGCCGGTTGCTCGCTCGTGACCGCGACCCGTGCCGCCACGGGGACCGCGTTCGTGGCGCAGGGAACGGGGATCCAGCCGGTCGCCGGATCGCGCACCTCGAGCCCCGAGTCGCACGCCGGGACCGGCGCTTCACGCGCCTTGGCGCGCGACTTCTTCTCCGTCGCTTCGGGCGGCGACGCGCCCGCGGCGGTCAGGTCGAGCCACGGCGCGGACGGATCGAACGCGAAGGCCACCGGCGGCGAGCTCACGCTCCGGCCGCGCGGATCGACCGCCCGTGCGCTGACCTCGTGCTCTCCCGGCCACATCGCCGTCCACGCCTCGGGCGCGAGCTCCCGGCCGTCGAGCAGCGGCGTCCAACGGAGCGCGTTGCCCTTCGCGTCGAGCGCCGTCACCGCGAGCTCGGGAGGCGCCGCGAAGCAGCTCGTGGCCGACGGCGACGAGCTCCCCGGAGCAGCGAGCCGCACCACCGGGGGCGGCAGCGGCAGCGCCGCGACCGCCTGCAGGGGCTGGATCGGGCTGGGGAAGCCGTCGAGGCCGCTCGCGGCGACTGCGGTCACGCGCCAGTAGAGCGCGCCGAGATCGGGTGAGGCGAGGCGGGTCGAGGTGGCGGTGAGCCCCGATTGGCGCTCCAGGACGGCGCCGCAGGCCGCGTCGCGGCAGCTCTCGACGAGGTAGTGCGCGGCGCCCGGGACGGCATTCCAGGAGAGGGCCGGATCGTCGACTTCGAGCTCCTGGCCGGGGCCCGGCGAGAGCCCGGTGGGGGCCGGAAGCAACGGCTCGGCCGGTCCCGGCGCCGCCTGCGGCGGCACCGTCGTTCCGCTGCCGGCCGCGAGCTCCACCTTGCTGCCGGCCGCCGAGACGGTGCCCGTCCCTTCGTAGACCATGAACTGCGCCGTGGCGTCGCCCGTCTTGCGCGCGCGCGTGCGAAGGGGCTTGCCCGGCTCGGCGCGTCCGCTACCCCGCGCGCCGCCCACCACGACTTCGATCTCGCCGCCCAGCGGCGCCGCTGGCGCCGAGGCGACGTCGGCCTGCCCGAGCTCGATCTCGATCTCCTTGCGCCCCTGCCCGGCCGCCGTCGGCGGCGCCTGGCGGCGGATGAAGACCAGCGAGTCCGCGTTCAGGGTGAGCGCCGCGCCGTCGTCGAAGCGCAGCCCGGCGGAGGAGTTGGCATAGGTGCGCAGGCTGTCGCGCTCGAGCAGCACGTCGCCTTCGCCGGCGGTGCGCCAGGGGACGGGCTGCGGGCGCTCTTCGACGCGGCGCGAGAGCGCTACGATCTGGGCCGAAGGCTGCGGCGTGGGGCGATCGAGGAAGATGCGCACCCGCTGACCGGGCAGGATGAAGTGCGGATTGGCGACGTCGGGGTTGATCCGCGCGAGCTCGCGCCAGTGGTCCTCGGAGCCGAGGAATCGGTGAGCCAGACCCTCGAGCGTGTCGCCCGGCCGTACCACGTGCCAGCCGGTCTCCCAGGCCGACCGGTCGACCTCCGGCGGTGGCGATTGGGCGGCGGCGGCGGCGGCGAGCAGCAGGCTCGCCAGGCAGCAGCTCAGGCTCGATCGGCGAAGCGTCGTCGCGCGGTTGGGGGGCTGGACCATGGCGGACTCCTCCTCGATGTCAAGAGATGGTGGCCGGGCGCTGGGGGAGATTGTAGCGCTCGGCGAGATGGCCGGCGCCATCCAGATGCAGGCCGATTCAGCCGCGTTCGGGGTACTTCGCCGCGACGTAGTCGTCGATCAGCGCGATGAAACGCTCGGCGAGCTCGTCGTAGGTTCCCTGGAGGGTGGTGAAGCGGCGGCCGTCGACGAAGACTGGGCAGGTCGGCGCTTCGCCGGTCCCGGGCAGGCTGATGCCGAGGTTGGCGGACTTGGACTCGCCGGGGCCGTTGACCACGCAGCCCATCACCGCCAGTTTGAGGTCTTCGACGCCGATCCGGCGCGCTTTCCACTCCGGCATCCGGGCGCGCACGTGCTCCTGCACCCGCTCGGCGAGCTCCTGGAAGGTGGTGGAGGTGGTTCGGCCGCAGCCCGGGCAGGCGGTCACCGAAGGCGCGAAGGAGCGCAGTCCGAGCGACTGCAGGATCTCGCAGGCCGCGTAGACCTCCTCGCGACGGTCCCCGCCCGGGCGGGGGGTGAGCGACACGCGGATCGTGTCGCCGATCCCCTCGGCGAGCAGCACGCCCATGGCGGTCGCGGACCAGACGAGCCCCTTGGTGCCCATCCCGGCCTCGGTCAGCCCGAGGTGCAGCGGCTGGCGCGTGCGGCGCGCCAGATCCCGGTAGACGGCGATCAGGTCGCGCGGCCGTGAGACCTTGCAGGAGACGATGATCCGGTCCTCCCCCAGTCCCTGCTCGAGGGCGAGCTCGGTCGACTGCAGGGCCGAGAGCACCATGCATTCGTTGAGGATCTCCTCGGAGGTGAGGCCGAGCTCGCGATCGGTGTTCTCCTGCATCTTCGCCATCACCAGCTCCTGGTCGAGCGAGCCGCCGTTGACGCCGATGCGCACCGGCTTGCCGTGGTCACGCGCGATCCTGACGATGGTCGAGAACTGCTCGTCCCGCTTGCGCCCGAAGCCCACGTTGCCCGGATTGATGCGGTACTTGTCGAGCGCGCGGGCGCACTCCGGATGGGCGGTGAGCAGCAGGTGCCCGTTGTAGTGGAAGTCGCCGATGAGCGGCGCGGCGCAGCCGGCGTCGAGCAGCCGACGCTTGATCTCCGGAACGGCGGCGGCGGCCTCGCCGACGTTGACCGTCACCCGCATCATCTCGGAGCCCGCCTGGGCGAGCTCCAGGCACTGCCGCGCGGTGCCGACCGCGTCGGCGGTGTCGGTATTGGCCATCGACTGGACGACGATCGGTGCGCCGCCGCCGACGGCGAGGTCGCCGACGCGAACCGGATGCGTGGCGTGGCGCTGGACGGGTTCCATGGCTTCGGGGCGCCGAGACGTCGGCGTCGCCTCGGGAGCCGAGAGGATAGCACCGTGCGCTCAG
>CAYZWR010000003.1:0-9518 GCA_964481735.1 uncultured Thermoanaerobaculia bacterium | reverse complement strand
CTCAGCCCACCTCGAGCTCGACCCGGTGCCAGGCGTTGTTCATGTATCCCTTGAAGTTCCAGACCTGATCCACGGTGGACGGTTGGGTCTGCGCCGCGGAGTCCCAGGCGCGCAGGGCGAGCTCGTGGCGGCCAGCCGCGAGCTCCAGGTCGGCGGACCAGAGGCGCCAGCTCCAGGCCGAGGGCGCGGGCTCGAGGCGGGCCTGCAGCCAGCTTTGCCCGCCATCGCGCGACAGCTCGACCCGCTCGACGTGGCGGCCGCCACCGGCGAGCGCGATCCCTTCACAGCGGATCCGTCCCGCCGGCAGCCGGGCGCCGGGCCCGGGAACGGTGAAGAAGGAGCTCAGCGACTGCTCGCCGAGCATGGTCCCCTCGCTCCAGACCACGTTCTCCGGTCCGGTCGTGGCCGGAAAGAGCCGGTAGGCGACCGCCTGGAAGTAGTTGTCCGCGGGCTCGGCCTGCAGGACGATGCGGCGCAGCCACTTCACGCTGCGCGCACCGATCCAGCCCGGGACCACGAGGCGCAGGGGGAAGCCATGGACCGCAGGCAGCGGCAGGCCGTTCATCTCGCGGGCGACCAGCACCTCGGGAGCGGCCGCCTTGGCGAGCGGAATGGAGCCGCCGAAGGAGATCCGGCGCCCCTGACGCTCCGTCCGGTCGCTCCCCTCGCAGGCGGCGTGGAGCGCCGCCGCGGTGGGGCGCGCGGCGGCCAGCAGGTCGGCGAGGCGAACCCCCGTCCAGACCGCGGTGCTCACCGCCTCGGCCCCCCACGGCAGCTCGTGGGGGATCGGCTGCCGCTCGGCGAGCTCCTGCCGGCGGTGGCCGGCGCACTGCAGGGTCGCGATGACGCTCGTCGAGGGAAACGCGGCGAGGTCCGCCAGGGAGAGCTCGAGCGGGCGCTCGACTTCTCCCTCGACGATCAGGCGATGGCTCGCGGCGTCGAGTGCCGGCACGTCCCCGTGGTTGCGCACGAAGAAGAGGCTGTTGGGCGTGATCGCTGCACGCCGGAGGAGATCGGGTGGAGGTCCGCCGTTGAACGGCTCGGTCTGGCGCACCAGGAAGCGCGGGTGCTTGTCGAATCGCGCCGCGTCAGGCATGAAAGGCGAGCGCGCGTTCGGATCTGCGGTGCGTGCCGTCGCTCTGCGGCTCGAAGACCGAACAGCGCTCCATGTCGCCGCCATAGACGTGCAGGGTGACGCTCGGCCGATCGGGCAGCGCGTTGCGCAGCCGGTGATACTCGAAGGGCGGGATGAGCGCGCCGGACGACCCGGCGAGCGCCCGGACGCGGCCGCGCGGGGCGAAGCGGTAGCGCTCGCCGTCCTCGGCCGCGGTGAGCTCGTACTGGAGGATCTCCATCTCGCCGCGCACCACCCCTTCGACGCACCAGATCCCGGCGTGGTCGTGCAGCATCGTTCCCTGTCCGGGACCCCAGGTCATGACCACCGCGCTGTAGCCGCGTCGCGGATCGCGGTGGAGCAGCCGGCGCGCGTAGGTGTCGGCGCGCGGCGCGCAGATCCGCTCGCTGAGGCGCAGGCGTCCGCCGCGGATCTGATCGGACAGGATCCGCTTGACGGCCGCGGTGACCCGGGCCGGATCGCCCGTCGGCACCGCCTGGTCGAGCGCGGCGATGAGCTCCGCGGTCCCGGGTTCGATCGGCTCTTCCATGGTCTCGTGGGCGCGGGATTCTCGCGCCGCGCGAGCGTATCAAAGCCTTTCGGGCGTGGCGCCCGTTCGGTTTGACCCTGCCGCGCGGCGCGGCATATCGTCATCCGCGGGAGCGCCGGGGCGGCGAGGAGGGCTGCGAATGCACTGCGGGCGAACGATGGCGGCGGCGGTGGCCGGCCTGCTGGCGGCGAGCGTGCTCGCCGCGGGAGAGTTCGACGAGCTGAAGTTCCGCTCGATCGGTCCGGCGGTCGCCGGCCGGGCGACGCGGGTCGCCGGCGTGCCGGGCGACCCGACCACCTTCTACATCGCCTTCGCGCAGAGCGGCGTCTGGAAATCGACCGACGGCGGGCACGCCTGGAAGCCGGTCTTCGACGACCAGGGGATCCAGAGCGTCGGGTCGATCGCGGTCGCGGCGAGCGATCCGAACGTGCTCTACGTCGGCACCGGCGAGGCGAACATCCGCGGCAACGTCCAACCGGGCGACGGGATCTACAAGTCGACCGACGCGGGTCTCACCTGGCGCCAGGTCTGGCGGCAGCGGGGCCAGATCGGCACCCTGCTCGTCCATCCGACCGATCCCGACGTCGCCTACGCCGCCGTGCTCGGGAGCGCGTTCGGCCCGAACCCCGAGCGCGGCATCTACCGCACCCGCGACGGCGGCAAGAGCTGGCAGCAGGTGCTGGCCAAGGACGCCGATACCGGCGCCTCGGACGTGGCGATGGATCCCGGGAACCCGCGTCTCCTGTTCGCCGGTCTCTGGCAGGCGCGACGGTCCCCGTGGGGGATGACCAGCGGCGGTCCGGGCAGCGGCCTCTATCGTTCGCGGGACGGCGGCGACAGCTGGCAGCAGCTCACCGGGAAGGGCCTGCCGGCCGGCCCGTGGGGCAAGGTGGGCGTGGCGGTGGCGCCGGGCGCCGGACCGCGCGTCTACGCGCTGATCGAGGCCGAAGCGGGCGGGCTCTTTCGCTCCGACGACGGCGGCGAGAATTGGCAGCAGGTCAACGACCACCACGCCCTGACGCAGCGCGCCTGGTACTACTCGACGATCACCGTCGATCCCGCGAATCCCGACCTCGTCTGGTTCCCGCAGGTGCCCCTGCTGCGCAGCAAGGATGGCGGCAAGACCATCCACTCGGTCGAAGGGCCGCACCACGGGGACTACCACGACCTGTGGATCGACCCGGCCGATTCCCGGCGGATGATCGTCGGGCACGACGGCGGTGCCGATCTCACGGTCGACGGCGGCAGGAGCTGGTACCGGCCGGCGCTCGCCACCGGCCAGTTCTACAACCTCGACGCCGACGACCGGATCCCCTACTGGGTCGGTGGGACGATGCAGGACGAAGGGACGGCGCTCGGACCGAGCAACAGCCTGCGCGGCGAGGGGATCACCCTCGGCGACTGGATCACCGCGGGCGGCGGGGAAGCGGGAGATTTCGCCTTCGATCGCGCCACTCCCGGGGTGGTCTATGCCGGGGAGTACGGCGGCATCTTCACTCGCTTCGAGCAGGCCACCGGCAACGCGCCCAACGTCTCCTACTACCCGACGAACCCCTCCGGTCACGGCGCCGAGGATCTCCGGGTGCGCTTCCAGTGGACCGCACCGATCCTCACCTCGCGTCACCATCCAGGCGTCGTCTACCACGCCGCCAACCTGCTCTTCCGCTCCGCGGACGGGGGGAAGAGCTGGACGGCGGTGAGCCCCGACCTGACGCGCGACGACAAGACGAAGCAGCGCTGGTCGGGCGGCCCGATCACCGGCGACAACACCGGCGTCGAGATCTACGACACGATCTTCTCGCTCGCCGAATCGCCGCACGACCCGGCCGAGCTCTGGGCGGGGACCGACGACGGGCTGCTGCACTTGACCCGCGACGGCGGCGCGACCTGGCAGAACGTCACGCCGCCCGGGATGCCCGAGTGGGCCACCGTGGAATCGATCGCGCTCTCCCCCCACGAGCCGCTCACCGCCTGGATCGCGGTCGATGCCCATCGCCTCGACGACAACCGGCCCTATCTCTTCCGCACCCGGGACGGGGGCGGGACCTGGCAGAGCGCGGTGGCGGGCATCGCGGAGGAGGCCTACGTCCTCGCGGTGCGCGAGGACCCGACGGTCGCCGGCCTGCTCTTCGCGGGGACGCGCGTCGGCGTCTACCTGTCGCGCGACGGTGGCGATCGCTGGGAGCCGCTCAAAGCCGGGCTGCCGCCGGTCGTGGTGGTCGACCTCGAGGTGCACCAGGGGGATCTGGTGATCGCCACCGCCGGGCGCTCGCTCTGGATTCTCGACGACCTCTCGCCGATCCGGCAGTGGAGCGCCGAGGTCGCCGACCGCCCGCTGCATCTCTTCGCTCCGCGCCCTGCGCGGCGTTGGACGTACGGCGGCGGCTGGAGCTCCGAAGGCTCCGCGGAGAACCCGCCGCGCGGCGCGACGATCCACTACTTCCTCAAGGCGGCGGCGCAGAGCGAAGTGCGGCTCGAGATCCGCGACGCTGGCGGCCGGCTGGTGCGCGAGCTGTCGAGCGTCGCCACACCCCAGTACTATCCCGAGGACGATCCCGACGAGCCGATGAAGAAGCCGCAGCCGGCCCTCTCGCGCGAGGCCGGGCTGCATCGCGCGGTCTGGGACCTGCGCTGGAAGGGCGCCCAGCGGCTGAGCGAAGCGAAGGTCGACCTGGGCGATCCCGAGAACGGGCCGCGCGCCCTTCCCGGCGAGTATCGCCTTCGCCTCACGGTCGACGGCGCCGCGGCGGAATCCACCTTGACGGTCCTGCCCGATCCCCGCTCCACGGTCCCGACCGAGGAGCTGGCCGAGCAGCTGGCTTTCGCGCTCGAGCTGCGCGACGAGCTCGACCGGGTGGTGGCCGACATCGATCAGGCGCGGGCGATCCGGCGTCAGGCCGCCGATCTGATCGAACGCCTGGCCACCGACCCGCGGGCCGGCGACCTGGTGACGGCGGCGCGACGCGCGGTGGCGACCGCCGACGACCTGCTGGACGAGTTCTACAATTCGCGCGCCGAAGTGGTCTACGACATCCTGGCGCAGGAGGGCGGGACCCAGCTGCACTCCAATCTCGCCTTCCTCTACGAGACCGCGAGGTGGGACGACGGCGCGCCCACCCAGGGGATGCGCGAGGTGCATGCGGAGCTGCAGGCGCGGCTCGCGGCGCTCGAGGAGCGGCTCGCGGCGCTGCGCTCCGGCGAGCTCGCCGAGCTCGAGGGCCTGGCGCGCGCTCTCGACCTGCCGCGGATCCTGCTCCGGCAGCCGATCGAGGCCGAGGAGCTGCATTGACGCCGGCGACCCTGCTGGCGCCGAGCGCGCTCGATCGCCTGCGGGAAGTCGAGTTCGCCCGGCTCGACCGCGAGCATCACGTCTATCTCGACTACACGGGAGGAGGCCTCTACGCCGACTCCCAGGTGCGCCGGCACGCCGAGCTGCTGCTCGCCAACGTGCTCGGCAATCCGCACTCCTCGAACCCGACCTCGCACGCGGCGAGCGTCCTGGTCGAGCGCTGCCGGGAGCACGTGCTGCGTTTCTTCGCCGCCGATCCGGCGGAGTACACGGTGATCTTCACCGCCAACGCCAGCCAGGCGCTCAAGCTGGTGGGCGAGGCCTATCCCTTCGAGCCCGGGGACCGCTTCCTGCTCACCTTCGACAACCACAACTCGGTCAACGGCATTCGCGAGTTCGACCGGGCGCGCGGCGCCGAAACGCTCTACGTTCCGGTGGATCCGCCGGAGATGCGGGTCGACGAAGCGCGCCTCGAGCGCTTCCTCGCCATGGCGCGGAGCGGGCGGCGCAACCTCTTCGCCTATCCGGCGCAGTCCAACTTCTCGGGCGTCCAGCATCCGCTCGATTGGATCGCTCGCGCCAAGGCGGCGGGCTGGGACGTGCTGCTCGATGCCGCGGCCTTCGTGCCGACCAACCGGCTCGACCTGGGGCGCCACCATCCGGACTACGTCGCGTTGTCCTTCTACAAGATGTTCGGCTACCCGACCGGGGTCGGTGCCCTGGTGGCGCGCCGCGAGGCGCTCGCCAAGTTGCATCGCCCGTGGTTCGCCGGCGGCACGATCGAGGTCGCCTCGGTGCAGGCGGACCGCTTCACCTTCGCCCAGGGCGAAGCCGCTTTCGAGGACGGCACGATCAACTACGCCATCCTGCCCGCCGTCGAGTACGGCCTGGAGATGCTCGAGCGCATCGGCATCGACGTGATCCACCAGCGCGTGCGGGAGCTCACCGGCTATCTGCTCGAGCGGTTCCTGCCCCTCCGGCACGCCAACGGCACGCCGCTGGTAGGGCTCTACGGACCGTCCACGATGGAGCGTCGGGGCGGCACCGTGACGGTCAACTTCTTCGACGCGCACGGCCGGGTGATCGACCACGCGATCGTCGAGGCCCTGGCCAACCGGCGGAGGATCTCGCTGCGCACCGGCTGTTTCTGCAACCCCGGGGCGGGGGAGATGGCGCTCGGTCTCTCCAAGGGCGAGCTCGAGACCTGCTTCCGGCGCAGCGGCGACCGGATGAGCTACGAGGACTTCCGGCACTGCATCGACGGCAAGAGCACCGGAGCGGTGCGCGTCTCCCTCGGCTGGGTCACCAACCTCGCCGACCTCGACGCCTTCCTCGCCTTCGCCGGATCGCTGCTCGATCGCGACAGTGCAACGCTCGCCGCGGAGTCCGCGGCCGCGAGCTGAGTCGCGGCGGTGGGGGCGAGCCGCATGGCGGGGCCGGACCTCTCCGAATTCACGCGCCGAGAGCGCGCCATCGTCGAAGCCTGCCGGACGCCCCGCGCGGTCGAGCGCTGGCTGCGCGGCCTGGACTACAACTCCGAGAGCGCGGGTGAGACCCTGCGCTCGTTCCGCGGCGTCGTGCGCCACGGGGTGGTCCACTGCCTGGAGGGCGCGCTCGCCGCGGCGACGATCCTCGAGCAGCACGGCTATCCGGCGCTGCTGCTCTCGTTCCAGTCGGTGGACCTGCTCGACCACGTGATCTATCCGTTCCAGGGACGGGACGGACGCTGGGGGGCGGTCGCGCGCTCGCGGGATCCCGGCCTGCATGGCAGGAAGCCGGTGTTCCGCAGCGCGCGGGCCCTGGCGGCGAGCTACCTGGAGCCCTACGTGGATGTCAGCGGCCGGATCCGCGGCTTCGTGGTGGTCGATCTGGCCGAGCTCGGCGGCTACGATTGGCGGCTCTCGGAGCGCAACGTCTGGAAGGTGGAGCGCTGGCTGCTCGAGACGCCGCACCACCGGCTGCCGATGGGCGAAGCGCGCTATCGCAGGGCGCACCGCCGCTATCTGCGCTTCCGCGAGCGCTACCCCGGCCGTAAGCCGCTCTACTTCGACCGCAGCAGCTGGCTGTGATCCGCGGCCCGCTCAGGGCTTGGGAAGGCGCAGGCGATCCTGGGCCCGCAGCACGACGGTGGCGAGCCGGCGAATGCCCTCGTCGATCACCTCGGGGCTGCAGTAGGAGAAGTTGAGCCGCATGGTCCGTTCGCCGCCGCCGTTGGGATGGAACGCCTGACCCGGCACGAAGGCCACCTTCTCGACCAGCGCCTCCTTGAGCAGCACCGCCGAATCGAGACCCTCGGGCAGGGTGAGCCAGAGGAAGAGACCCCCTTCCGGACGCGTCCAGCGCGAGCCCGGCGGGAAGTGACGGTCGAGCGCCGCGAGCATCGCCTGCAGGCGCACGCGATAGACCTCGCGGATGGTCTGCACGTGGCGATCGAGGAAGCCGCCGTGGGCGGTCTCGTAGGCCACCATCTGGGCGAACGTCGAGGAGTGGAGGTCGGCGCCCTGCTTCATCTGCACCAGGCGCGCCATCACCTCCTCGGGCGCCACGATCCAGCCGATGCGCAGTCCGGGAGCGAGCGTCTTGGAGAGGGTGCCGAGGTAGATCACGTCCCCGCGGAAGGACTTCTCGCCGTTGGCCGCGCCGTGATGCTCGGCGTCGAGCTTGACCAGCGGCGGCAGGTGCTTGCCCTTGTAGCGCAGCTGCCCGTAGGGATCGTCCTCGATGATCGGCACGCCGTAGTGGCTGGCGAGCTCGACCAGCTTCTGGCGGCGCTCGAGGGAGAGGGTGAAGCCGCCGGGATTCTGGAAGTTGGGCAGGATGTACATGAACTTCGGCCCGGCGCGCAGCGTCTCCTCGAGCTCGTCGAGCAGCACGCCGTCGTCGTCGGTCGCGACCGTCAGGTACTGCGCCTGGTACGCGGTGAATGCCTGGATCGCGCCGAGGTAGGTCGGCTCCTCGGTGAGGATCCGGTCGCCCGAGTTGACGAAGAGCTTGCCCAGCAGATCGAGTCCCTGCTGCGAGCCGGTGGTCACCAGCACGTTGCGTGGCTCGACCGCGATGCCATAGCGCGACATGTGCCGGCAGAGCATCTCGCGCAGCGGCATGTAGCCCTCGGTCGGACCGTACTGCAGCGCCGTCCGCCCCTGGGTGGTCAGCACCCGTTCGGTCGCTGCGCGCACCTCGGCGAGCGGAAAGACCTCCGGGGCCGGCAGCCCACCGGCGAAGGAGATGATCTCGGGATCCGCGGTGAGCTTGAGCAGCTCGCGGATCACCGAGCTGGTCATGGCGCGCGTTCGCAGGGCATAACGGTCACGCCACGGAGTCTCGAAGAGGGAGGGTGTGACGCCGTTGACCGGCGGATGGGAGATCGGGCTCATGCCCCAAGCTTAGGCTCTCGCGGGGGCCGGATAGCCACCCCGGCGGGTGGCGGCGCCAGACCTCGAATCCGGCCCGGTGGAGTAGCTCGAATCCGGTCGGTCGGCAGGCTGGCAGCGGCCGATTCAGGGGCGAAGGACCGCCGCGCCGCGAAGGTCGCCGGCGCGCAGCCGCGCCAGCGCGTCGTTGGCCGCCTCGAGCGGGAAGCCGGTCACCACGGAGACGATCGGCACGCGCGGCGCGAGCGCCAGGAACTCCTCGCCGTCGGCGCGCGTCAGGTTGGCGACCGAGCGCACCACCCGTTCGCCCCAGAGCAGGCGGTAGGGGAAGGCGGGGATGTCACTCATGTGGATGCCGGCGCAGACCACGACCCCGCCCCGGCGCACCGCGGCGAGCGCCGCCGGCACCAGCTCGCCCGCCGGGGCGAAGAGGAGAGCGGCGTCGAGCGGCTCGGGCGGCGGCTCGTCCGACCAGCCGGCCCACTCGGCGCCCAACTCGCCGGCGAAGCGCCGCGCCGCTTCGTCGCCGCGACGCACGAAGGCGAAGAGGCGCTGGCCGCGCCAGCGCACCACCTGGGCGAGCAGGTGCGCGGCGGCCCCGAAGCCGTAGAAGCCGATCCGCTCCGCCGGCCCGGCGAGGCTGAGCGCCCGGTACCCGATGAGCCCGGCGCACAGGAGCGGCGCCGCCTGCTCGTCGGGAAGGCCCGCCGGGACCGGGAAACAGAAGCGCTCGTCGGCGAGGCAGCGCTCGGCGTAGCCGCCGTCGATCTGGTAGCCGGTGAAGCGCGCCTGGTCGCACAGGTTCTCCCGGCCGGAGCGGCAGAAGGCGCACTCGCCGCAGGTCCAGCCGAGCCAGGGAACGCCGACCCGGTCCCCCGGTCGGAAGCGCGTGACCTCGGCGCCAGCCCGCTCGACGATGCCGACGATCTGGTGCCCGGGAACGAGCGGCAGCTTGGGCTCGGGGAGCTCGCCGTCGACCACGTGCAGGTCGGTCCGGCAGATCGCGCAGGCGCCGACCGTGAGCCGCACCTCGCGCGCCCCCGGCTCCGGCACCGCCAGCTCGCGCAGCACGAGCGGCGCTCCCACCCGCTCGAGCACCATGGCGCGCATGCAGCGATTGTAATCCGTGTCGTGACTCCAGGCTCGACCCCGAGTCCGTCTACCCCGACAGCGTCTGCTGAGCGCCCGATC
>CAYZWR010000002.1:66582-80560 GCA_964481735.1 uncultured Thermoanaerobaculia bacterium | reverse complement strand
TCGGCGACGCGCGCGTCGTGCTCGCGGCGCCGCAGGCGTCGATCATGAAGGCCCTGGTCGAGGGATTCATGAGCCAGCAGCCGGTCGCCTACATCCTGTTCGGTGCCGGCGCCATGATCGCGGTGGTGATGGAGATGTTGGGGGTCCCCGCGCTCGTCTTCGCGCTCGGCATGTATCTCCCGCTCGAGCTCAACTCGCCGGCGTTGGTCGGCGGTTTCCTGGCCCACCTGATCGCCAAGCGCTCGGACGCGGCGGGCGGCGAGCGCGGCCGCTCGATGCGCGAGCGCGGCGTGGTCATCGCCTCGGGCCTGATGGCGGGCGGCGCGTTGGGCGGGGTGATCGGCGCCGCGATGCGACTGATTCCCTCCTACAGCGAGGAGTGGGTGAAGACCCCGTTCTACGACGATCCGGCCATCTCGCAGATCGTCTCGGCGCTCTTCTTCCTCGGGCTCTGCCTCTACGTCTGGCGCGGCGCGGTGAAGGAGGGCAAGGAGAAGGCATGAGCACCCGGCTCGACCGCGCGGTCGCCGACGCCATCCTCGGCCTCGACACCCTGTTCGGCGGCGACGTCACCAACCCCTCCGGCACCGGCCGTTTCATCGCCGACGCCTGGTTCTCGGACGAGCCGCTGCCCGCGGCCTACACCGATCCGACTGCCGCGGCGCTGCGCGCTGCCGGCGGTGTCTCCGCGCGGGATCCGGACCGCTCGGCGATCGACGCCTATCTGGAGGCGATCGACCTGCCGGCGGCGATCGCCGGGGTGGAAGCGGGGGCGCGCGAGGTCGGCGGCTTGCGCGGACGCTATCTGGAGGGTCTCGCCCTCTCCTGCCAGGTGATGTGGGAGCTGGTGCTCGAGCTCACCGGGCGTGGCGAGCCGGTGCCCTACCGGCGCGCGGTCGAGGCCTCCTGCGGCACGCCACCCACGCCGTCGCGCCCGGAGGCGAAGCGCGAGCGGGTGGCGGCGCTCCTCGAGGGCGCGGGCTACGGCGGCGAGCTGCGCACCGCGGTCGAGCGCTGGCGCGGCGAGCGGCTGGTGCCGCGCAAGTCGATCAAAGCCCTGGCCGACGCCTTCATCGCCCAGCTCGACGCCGCGACGGCGCGCCATCTGCTGCCCCACCTGCCGGAGTCGCTGCACGGCGTGCCGCGGGCGAACGTCGCTTTCCTGCCGATCGAGAACGCCTGGTTCTCGGGCTCGATGAACTACCTCGGGCGGGCGCGTCGCGCCGACGGCAGCCCGGAGTACGAAGCGACCTACGAGCTCAACGCGTCGCTCGAGATCTCGCTGCCCGAGTTCGTGCAGCTGGTGTCGCACGAGGTGGTGCCGGGCCACGTCACCACGTTCGCCTTCCTGCAGCACCTCCATCACCTCGGGGAGATCGGCTTCGAGGCCTCCGTCCCGACGATGAACACCCGGCAGGCGACGCTCGCCGAGGGCATCGCCAACAACGCGATCCTGATCGCCCGCGGGGTCACCGAGATCGCGCAGTTGGAGGATCCCGACCTCGAGCTCGGACTGCTGCTCGCGCTGCTCCAGGACGACGCCAAGAACCAGGCCTCCTGGCTGACCTGGCAGGAGGGCTGGCCGCAGGCGGAGGTCGCTGCGCTGCTGCGGCGGGAGTTCCTGGTCTCCGAGGAGCGCGCCGACAAACTCTCGGGCGCTTGGGGACGCCATCCGCTGCTCGGCCGCATGTACCTGCCCTGCTACCGGGCCGGCACCGAGAAAGTGGCGGAGCTACGCCGCCGCGTGCCTCCGGCGCGCCTCCTGCCGGCGCTCTACGGCGCCTACGGGCTGGTCGACATCGTCACGCTCGACGACGTCATCGCCGACTGAGCGACGGCTCAGCCGGCGTCGCCGGGATGAAGGGCTCGTGCCGGGCGGGCGGGCGCTTCGCGCCGCGAGTCCACCCAGAGATGGAGGAGCGCCAGGGCGGGGTGGCGCAGGAGCATCTTGGGCCCCGCGTGGCGCATCACCCGCTTGACTTGATCGCGCATCTCCGGCTTGTAGCAGTGCACCTGGCAGTTGGCGCAGGTCGGCTTTCCCTCGCCGAAGGGGCAGCGCAGCAAGCGCTGCTCGGCGTAGTCGCGCAGCGACGCGCACTCGGCGCAGAGCCCGCCCCGTCGCCCGCCGTGCAGGTCGCGGCAGGTGATCGCGATCATCGCGTCGATCGTCCGCCACTCGCGACGGAGCCTTCCCTGCCCGAGGTCGTTCATGCGGCCTCCTCGATGCGCCGCCGTCCCCAGCGCTCGAGGAGCGACACCGAGACGAGCGCCAACGCGAGGACGGCGCCGAGGATCGCGCTCAGGCGGAGATAGGGCAGGTCGGCCAGGCGGCGCGCGGCGACCAGCAGATAGAGGGTGCGCACCCACTCGAAGACGCCCAGAGCCAGCGTGAGCTGCAGGAGGCGGAGCGTCCAGGGGCGCCGCACGAGGAGGAGGAGCGGGAGCGCGGCGACCGCGATGCCGGGGGCGAGCCAGCCGGCGCGGAGCAGATGGGCGCCGAGCAGGAGCGCCGAGAGCACCGGAGGGAGGAGCAGGAGGTGTCTCACGGAGAGGATTCCATCACCTCCGCAGAGGCCCGACCTATGATCGGGATCAGCCACCCGCGGGGGTGGCTCAGCTCACGGGCCATCGTCGACCCACTCGTGCGGCGGCCGCCGCAGCACGTCGTAGCGCTCGAGCACCCGCCGCGCGGCGTCGCGGTAGCTGGCGATCGGTTGGGGACCGATCCGCCGCTCGAGCTCCCGGTAGTCGGCCTTCAGGCGCCGGAGCTCCCAGCTGTAGAGGCTCTTCAGCAATTCGTAGACCGCCCGCGGATCGCTCGTCGGGCGGGGTCGCAACCCGTGCGCGGCCAGGGCGGCGAGGACCTCCGGCCGGTAGTGGAAGAGAGTCGACGTGGCGCCCACGATCCGTGGCTCAGCGCGCGGCCGGCGCGCGCCGCGAGGCGGCGAGGAGCAGCACCGTGGCGATCCAGATCAGGTCGGCGACCAGGAGGTGCAGGAGCTGAAGGGGGATCGGCGCGAGCAGGCCGATGTTGACCAGTCCGACGAGCATCTGGAGGAGCACCAGCGACGCCGCGCGGTTCGCCCAGGCGCGGAGGGCCGCGTCACGCCGGTTCCGGCGGAGCTCCTGCGCGGCGCCGAGCAGCACGGCGCCCGCGACGATGGCGAGCAGCGGATGGAAGGTCCGCAGCTGGACGAGGAAGTGCGACCCGGGGGCGAGATCCTGGCGCAGCCCGGCGGCGACCGACGTGGCGGGAAAGAGCGTGTCGCCCAGCGCGGCGATCGCGCCGCTCGCTCCGGCGATGGCGAGCAGGCCGAGGATCAGCGCGGCCCGCCGGCGCAACCAACGATCGGCGGGCGGCCCCGGCGGGTGCTCCGCGCGGTCCGCGGTGAGCACGATGGCCCCCAGCAGGAGCAGGGTGTTGACGAGATGGGCGCCCATCCAGATGGCGCGTTCGATCGACTGGTTCTTGCCGACCAGCGCGAGCAGGACGAGACCGGCCCCGACCGCCGCCTCGAGCAGCATCAGGACGAGCGAGGCGTTCGCCCAGAAGCGCGCCGGATGGCGCCGGGGAAAGCTCCGGCGCGCCGCGATCCAGAGCCCGACCACGGAGAGCAGGGCGAGGCCGCTGGTCAGGCGGTGGCTGAACTCGATCGCCGTCTCGAGGCGCTCGGGACGGGGCAGGACTTCGCCGTTGCAGAGCGGCCAGTGCGACCCGCAGCCGGCTCCGGAGCCGGTGGCGCGCACCACGGCGCCCCAGAGGATCACCGCCAGGTTGAGCCAGAGAACACCCCAGGTCCAACGGCTGAAGGAGGAGCTCGCGGCGCGCCCGGACATCCGAGGCAATCTAGGCCAGCGCAGAGCCCCGAGGCAAGCGGCAGCACTCTTGTCGCGTCGTGGCGCGGCCAGTATCGTAGGGGTTCATCCGATCGAGGAGGTCCTGATGAGCGCGTCGAATCCCCTGCATGCCCTCGCCGGGCTCGGCCAGTCGGTCTGGCTGGATTTCATCCGCCGGGGGTGGCTCGCCGACGGCACGCTCGAGCGACTGATCCGCGAGGACGGGCTGCGCGGGATGACCTCGAATCCGGCGATCTTCGAGAAGGCGATCGCCGGCTCGGGCGAGTACGACGATCAGATCGCGGAGCTGGTCGCCGGCCGGGTGAGCGATCCCAAGACGATCTACGAGTCGCTGGCGGTGCGCGACATCCAGCAGGCCGCCGATCTGCTCTCGCCGGTCCACCGCGCTTCGCACGGCCGGGACGGTTTCGTCAGCCTCGAGGTGTCGCCCGAGCTCGCCGACGACACCGAAGGCACGCTGGTCGAGGCGCGCCGTCTCTTCCGCCGCGTGCACCGCCCGAATCTGATGATCAAGGTCCCGGCGACGGCGGCCGGCATTCCGGCGATCCGCCGGCTGATTCGCGAGGGCATCCCGGTCAACGTCACGCTGCTCTTCGCGCGCTCCACCTACGAGCGCGTCGCCGAGGCCTACTGCGAGGGTCTGGAGGAACGGCTGGCAGCGGGCGAATCGATCGACCAGGTGGCGAGCGTCGCCAGCTTCTTCGTCAGCCGCATCGACACGGCGATCGACGCCGAGCTCGATCGCCTGGCCGGCGAGCAGCCGCTCGCCGCGCCGCGCCTCACCGCCCTGCGCGGGAAGGTCGCGATCGCCAACGCCAAGCTCGCCTACGCGAGCTACCAGGCCGAGGTCGGCTCGGCACGCTGGCGCTGGCTCGAGGAGAGCCACGGTGCGCGGCCGCAACGCCTGCTCTGGGCCTCGACCAGCACCAAGAACCCGGCCTACCGAGACGTGGTGTACGTCGAGGAGCTGATCGGCGAATCGACGGTCAACACCATGCCACCGGAGACGGTCGACGCCTTCCGCGACCACGGCCGGGCGCGTCCGTCGCTGGGCGAGGGGCTCGCCGAGGCGCGCGCCGTCCTGGCCGAGCTCGCGGCGGTCGGGCTGTCGCTCGACGCGGTGACCGACCGCCTGCTCGCCGAGGGAATCGCCAAGTTCGTCGAGCCCTTCCGCAAGCTGCTCGACGCCGTCGGGCGGCGTAGCCGCGAGCTCGCCGGCCAGGTCGCGGGATGATCCGCCACCTTCCGGCGGAGCTCGAGCAGGCCTGGGGACAGGCCGCCGCGGCCTGGGAGCGCGGCGGCGGAACCGAGCGGCTCTGGGCGCGCGATGCCGGGCTGTGGACGGGCGGCGACGAGGATCGCTGGCTGGGCTGGCTCGAAGGTCCGCGTCGCGAAGCCGCACGGCTCTCCCTCTACCAGGATCTCGCCTCGACCGCGCGCCGCGAGGGGGTGACGGACGTCCTGCTGCTCGGCATGGGCGGCTCGAGCCTCGGCGCCGAGGTGCTGCGCCGGTCGTGCGGCCGCCGGCCCGGCAGCCCCGCGCTGCACGTCCTCGATTCGACCCATCCCGACCAGGTCGCGGCGTTCACCGAGCGGCTCGATCCGGCGAACACCTGGGTCATCGTGGCCAGCAAATCCGGCTCGACGCTCGAGCCCAGCCTGCTCATGGCCTGGACGCTCGAGCGCTTCGCGACCACCCTCGGCGCTGCCGCCGGCGGCCACTTCCTCGCGGTGACCGATCCCGGATCGAAGCTGGAGCGCGAAGCGGCCGAGCACGGATTCCGCAGCGTGCTCCTGGGAGAGCCGTCGATCGGCGGCCGTTTCTCCGCGCTCTCGCCGTTCGGCCTGTTACCCGCCGCGCTGCTCGGTGTCGAGCTCGCGGAGTACCTGAGCGCGGCCGGTGCGCTCGCCGAGGCCTGCCGCGACGCCCGCGTCGCGGCGAATCCGGGGGTCGCTCTCGGTCTGGCGCTGGGGGTCGCGGCGCTCGCCGGCCGCGACAAGCTGACCCTGGTGCTCGCGCCGGAGATCGCGGCGCTCGGCGCCTGGCTGGAGCAGCTGGTGGCCGAGTCGACCGGAAAGCTGGGACGGGCCATCCTGCCGATCGACGGCGAGCCCCTGGCGGCGCCGTCGGCGTACGGCGACGACCGGCTCTTCGTCGCGCTGCGCTTCGCCGGACACCTGGCGCCGGCCGAGAGCGCCGGGTTGGCGGCACTCGCGCGGGCCGGTCAGCCGGTGGTGGAGCTCGACTGCCCGTCGCTCGCTCAGCTCGGCGCCGAGTTCTTCCGCTGGGAGGTGGCGACCGCGGTGGCCGGTGCCCTGCTCGGCGTCCACCCGTTCGACCAGCCGGATGTCGAGGCGGCCAAGCTCGAGGCGCGCAAGCTGTCGGCGGAGATCGAATCGACCGGCGCGCTCCCCGCGGCTGCGCCCTTCTTCTGCGCGGCAGGGATCGAGCTCCATGCCGACCCCGCCAACGCGCAGGCGATCCTGGCGGCGGCCGAGGAACGTTCGCTGCCGGGCCTCCTCGACGCGCATCTCGGGCGCGCCCGCCCGGGCGACTACGTCGCGCTGCTGGCCTTCCTCGAGATGAGCCCGCAGCACGAGCGGCAGCTCGCGGCGCTGCGCGCCCGGGTGGGCCGCAGGACGGGGGTCGCGACGTCGCTCGGCTTCGGCCCGCGCTTCCTGCACTCCACCGGCCAGGCGCACAAGGGAGGCCCCAATCGCGGCCTCTTCCTGCAGCTCACCGACCGGCCGCGGCGCGACCTCGCCGTGCCGGGGCAGCGATTGACCTTCGGCCAGGTCGTCGCGGCCCAGGCGCTGGGCGACTTCGCGGTCCTCTGCCAACGGGACCGCCAGGCGCTGCGCGTGCACCTCGCCGACGGCGCCGAGTCGGGGCTCGCCGCCCTGCTCGCGGCGCTCGGCGCCTGAGGTCTCGACCCGTCGCGGCCCGGTCGCGCGCTGCGCTGGGGGGGTGTGAGCTGTTCCGCCGCGCCCGGCCGGCTGTCTCAGCCGATGTGAGGATCGACCCGCTTCCCCCGATCGCTGCACCGCCGGCGGCTTGGGCCGTCCCCGGCGAATCGGCTAGTCTGCTGTGGCAAGCCTCCCCGGCCGAAGCGGCGCCCGCGGGCGCCGCCCCGTGGACCGGGGGCGCGCTGCTCAGGGGTGGACGAATCGTGGCGGAGCGCGACGGTTGGAGCGACGAAGAGCTGATCCGGTCGGCCCGACAGGAGCCGGGACGGGCGCAGGAGTACCTGGATCTCCTCTTCCGGCGCTACCAGACCCGGGTCGCGAGCTGGTGCCTGCGCGTTTCGGGCCGCCGGGAAGAGGCGGCGGACCTCGCGCAGGAGGTCTTCCTCCGGGTGTACGAACGGCTCGACTCCTTCCGGTTCGAGAGCGCGTTCAGCACCTGGCTCTACCTGGTGACGCGCAGCGTGGCGATCAACCGTTCGATCGCCAATCGGCGTCGCGACGCCGACTCGATCGACGTCGAGGGTTTCCTGGAGCCCGTCGATCCGGCGCCGGCGGTCGACGAGCTCGCGGCGCGCTCCGAGCTCGAGACCCTGCTGCGCGGCGCGGTGGCGAGCGAGCTCGAGCCGGTCGAGGCGCGGATCCTCTACCTGCACTACGTGGATGCCCTGACGCTGCCGGCGATCGACCGCCTGCTCGGGCTGACCAACAAGTCGGGCGCCAAGGCCTATCTGGTCAGCGCCAAGCGCAAGCTGCAGCGCCATTTCGCCGGTCTCGACCGGCGGCTCACCCGGAGCTCGGAGGGGATGTCATGACGCACGCTGACGCCGGAACGACTTCGCCGCTCGCCGCGGCGCTCGCTCGGCGGCCCGACTGTCCGCCGCTCGAGAAGCTGGTCGAGGCGGCCACCCGCCCGATGGCCGCCGAGGCGGCCAGGGCGCTGCGCGAGCATGCCGCCGGCTGCCCGGCCTGCGCCGCCGAGCTGGAGCTCGCCGCGGCCTTCCAGAGCCCGGCCGAGGGCGCGGCGTCGGCCGACGTGGAGTGGATCGTCGGCCGGCTCGCCAGCGGAGTGGTGGCAGCTCCCGCACCGGCTCGCGTCCTCGAGCTGCGCCGCCGCGCGCCGCTCGCCACCTGGGGCCTGCGGGCGGCCGCGGTCGCCCTGGTCACCGTGGGTCTGGGTGTGGGCTGGAGCGCGCTGCGCAGTCGGGTCGCGCCGGCGCTGCCCGACGCCGGGCTGAGCGACGTCGTGCGGTCGGGGCGCGTGGTGGCGCTCGCGCCCTCCGGGACCTTGGCGACGCTGCCGGAGAGCTTCGCCTGGGAGGCCGTCGCGCGAGCTGCGACCTACCGCGTGGAGCTCGCCGACGTCGCCGACGAGCCGATCTGGGAGGGCGAGACCTCCGCCACGACGCTGGCGCTGCCCGGCGCGGTCCGGGCGCGGCTGGAGACGCTGGTGACCTATCGCTGGCGGGTGATCGCGCGCGACGCGAACGGGAGTCGCCTGGCGCAGTCGGAGGCGACGGAATTCCGGCTCGACCCGGCGGCCCCGCCGCTCAACTGAAGCTCCGCCGCCAGAGCATGCCCGCCGCGACGAGCGCGGCGAGCGCCAGGCCGATGCCGACGAGCGCGCGCGCGGGAAGCCGGCTCGCCGGCGGTATCGCCGCCGGATCGCCCAGCACGACGAATCCCGCCCAGAGCGCGGCCGGATGCCAGCGCGCGTCGGAGCGCAGCCTGAGCTTCGCGCGGCGCAGCGCCTCGGCGGGTGGCCTGCCGCGCGCGAGCTCGAAGTAGAACTGCTCCATCAACGCCGCCGTGGAGCGGTCGCCGACCTCCCAGAGGGAGGCGACGACGCCGCGTGCCCCGGCGCCGAGGAGGGCGCCGGAGAGGCTCGCCAGCGCGCGCCCGTCGCCCCGCGCCCCGAGCGCGGTCCGGCAGCCGGAGAGCACCGCGAGGTCGACCTGGAGCGGCAGCGCGGCGAGCTCGGCGGCGGTCAGGAAGCCGTCGTTCGCCGGGTCGGCGGCGAGGAAGAGCGCCACGCCGGCGAGCAACTCCTCGTCCACCACCGTGTGGGCCGCCAGGTGCAGCACCGCCGCCCCACGAGCCGCCAGCTCGCGTAGCCGGGTCTCGCTGGCTGCGGCGCCACGTTCGACCACGCTCGAGCCGCCGAGGCGCTCGGCCGCGAGCTCCGTTTCGCGCTCCGCCGCCGGCAGGGCGGCGAGGCCGAAGCGCTCGGCGAGCAACGAAGCGGCGCCGGCGGCTTCGGGGGTGAGCGTCGGGAGCCGCGGATTGGCCAGGCCCACGAAGCGCAACGCGGGTCGCGGCCGCGCCGGCGGCCGCCCGGCCAGCAGCGAGAGGCTGGGGAGATAGCTGACCGCGCGCCGCTCGAGCAGCAGCGCGCCGGCGCCGGCCGGCTCGTCGAGCAGCTCGAAGGGGAGATAGAAGAGGCTGCCGTCGGGCGCGATGCGCAGCTCGCCGCCGGGAATCGCCGCCGGCAGCAGCGCAGCCGTCAGGCGGGCGAGGGCGGCCGCTTCCGGTTCGAGGCCATGCGCCAGGCGGGCATGCTGTGCGCGCACCAGGTCGTCGATCTCGCGGGCGTCCCCGGCCGCGGCGAGCGAAACGCCGTCGGCGGTGAGCAGCCAGCGCCAGAGCGTGCGCTCGCCGGCGAAGTAGGCGAGGAGCGGGCCGTGCGAACGGCCGAGCCCGGCGAGCGCTTCGGCGGAGGCGGGGCGTCCGCTGCCCGCGGCGAGGAGGTCGAGCAGCTCCCTCGCCTTGGCGCGCTCGGCCATCGCCAGGGATGCCGCAGCGGCCGCCGGATCGCCGGCGAGGGCGGATTCGGCCAGCAGATCGACCGCCGCGGCGTAGACGCCGCGCCGGTCGGAGAGGAATCCCCCTTTCAGCTCGACGCTTCCGGAGCGCTCGCCGATCTCTTCGATGCGCGCGATCGCCGCGCCGAGCTGGGCGAGCGCCGCCGCGCGATCGCCGCGCGCCCGGGCCAGGCGGCCGAGGCCGGCGAGCGCGGTCCACTCGGCCTCGCGCGCTTCGCCTCCTCGCGCCAGCTCGAGACAGCCGGCGAGCTGCGCTGCCGCTTCGTCGAGCCGCTGCTCGGCGAGCAACAGCTCGCCGAGGGCGCAGAGCGAGCGGATCTCCTCGCCCCGGTCGCCACTGCGCCGGGAGAGCTCCAGCGCGGTGCGGAAGGCCTCCTCCGCGGCCCCCGGAGCGCGCAGGTTCAGCGCGTGCACCAGGCCCCGGTTGAGCTCCAGGTTGGCCAGCGCCGAGAGGTCGTCGCGCGAGCGGTAGGTGGCGGCCGCGCGCTCGAGCAGCGCGAGCGCGCGGCGCGGGTCGCCCACGTTGCGGTAGAGCACGGCGAGGTTGACGTCGAGCGCCGCGGCGATCGCCGGATCGGGCTCGCCGGCGCGCGACAGGTCGCGCAGCGTGCGCAGCGCCTCGCGGTAGGCGCCGAGGTGCTCCAGGGTCACGGCGCGGTTCTGCGCCACGACGCGCAGCTCCTCGGCGACCCACGGGGCGTCGCCCGACCGCAGGGCGACCGCTTCCTCCTCGCCCAGCCGGCGCAGCGCCGTGCCGTAGTCGCCGCCGCCGATCGCGAACGCGGCGAGGTTCGACAGCACGAGCGCTTCGGCCTGGGCCTGGCCGAGCCGGCGATGCAACTGCAGGGCCTCTCCGTAGGCCGCCTCGGCCGCCGGGCGCTCGCCGAGCATCTCGAGGGTGAGGCCGAGCCGGTTGAGCGCCTCCCCGAGCGCCGCCTCGTCGTTCAGCGCGCGCCGCTGGCGCACCGCCTCCTGGCACTCCGGCAGGGCTTCGCGGAAGCGGCCGGCGTCGCCGAGCTCGGCGCAGGCGGCGAGCCGCCGTGCGGGCTCGTCCGCGGCGCTTCCTGGCGCGGGGTTCGCCGCGAGCAGAGTGACGAGCAGTGGGAGGAGCCGCACTCCTGGATCCTATCGGGCGCGGCGGGGGTGAAACGACGGCGGCCCCGGAGGGGACTCCGGAGCCGCCGCACTGCGCGCTGCGAGGTGCCGCCGCCTATGGGCAGGAGCGGAACGTGAGGACGTCCTGGACCGGCTTGGCCGCGAGGCCGTAGGGGTTGTTGTACTGCTTGACGACGCCGGTCGCGGTATCGGTCACGGTCATCGTGAAGTCGACGTTGGTGGTCGCGGCGTAGAACACCCAGTAGGCATTGAGCCCCGGGACCTGACAGCCGTCGATCACCTTGATGAGCATCTCGGCGTTCGACGAGTCGAAGAACCAGAAGAGGCCGGACTGTCCGGAGAGCGGCACGGCATGGCCGTGCCCGGTGCCGGCATTCGGCGTGCGGAAGCTGATCTCGGCGGCGAAGCGGCCGCCGGCCAGGCACAAGGTGTCGGCGCTCGGCGAGCAGGCTTCGGTGGCGGCGTCGTCGTCGAGCAAGTTGAGGATGGCGGTACCCTCGTCGGCGTCGATCTCCGCGCCGCCGGTGGGATTGCTCAGCCCGAGCAGGATGGTCTCGGTCTCTTCCGGGAGCTCGTCCTGCAGGATGGGCACCTGGAAGGTCTTCTCTCCCGATTCGCCGTCCAGCCAACTGAGCGTCCCGTTGGCCGGCGTGTAGTCGCTGCCGCCGGTGGCGGTGCCGTCGGTCGCGGCGAAGTCGACGCTCACCGCGCCGTCGTCGCCGTCCGAGCGCTCGACGCCGATCACCGCGAACGGCTCGTTCTCGATGACCTGGAACTCGGCCTCGGTGAACTCGAAGACTCCGGCTTCGTTCCCGCCGCAGGCCGGCTCGGCGCCGGTGATCACCAGGACCGCGGTCGAGTGCTGCGGGTCCAACGTGGCCCCGCCGGTGGGGTCGGAGAGGAGGAGCTGCACGGTTTCGCCGCCCTCGGGCAGCCCGTCGTCGAGCAGCTCGACGATGAAGGTCTTCTCCTCGTCGTCGCCGTCGGCCCAGGCGAGCACGCCGCTGGTCGCGACGTAATCCTGGCCGGCGACCGCGGTGCCGTCGGCGGTGGCGTAGCTCACCCCCACGTCGCCGGTCTCGCCGTGCCGGCGTTGGACGGTGACGATTGCCATGCCGGCCGTCTCGATGCCGTGGAAGGCACCGCGCGCGAAGCGCAGGACGCCGGCACCCTCCTCGCAGCCGCCCTGGCTCTCGCCGCAACCGCCGCCTTCGATGACCAGCACGGCGGTCGGATGGTCGTCACCCAGGACGGCACCCCCGGTGGGGTCGGAGAGGATCAGCTGCACGGTCTCGCCGCCGTCCGGGAGCGCATCGGCGAGCAGGTCGATGGTGAAGGTCTTGTGTCCGTGGTCGCCGTCCGCCCAGGTGAGCACGCCGCTGGTCGCGACGTAATCCTGGCCGGCGACCGCCGTGCCGTCCGCAGTGGCGTAGCTGACGCTGACCTCGCCGTCGACGCCAGCGGTGCGCTCCACCATGACGACGGCGACGCCCGCCGACTCGGAAGCGTGGAAGGTGCCGTGCTTGTACTGCAACTCGCCGGGGCCGCCCGGCGGAGGTGGAACGGCAGCGGCTGGCGCGGGCCCCAAGGCCAGCAGGAGTGCGCCCAGAAGCAGGAGGATGCATGCGGGCCAGCGGGTCGTCATGGTCGTCTCTCCTTGTCGACGGCGGTCGGCTCGGGCTGCAGGGTTGGCGAAGTCGCCGACCTCACGCGACGGACTGCGATGGCCGCCGGTGCGACTCGTGGCCCGGCCCCCTCGGCCGGTCTCCGGTCGGTCCCGGGAGTGCGGACCGGCCATCGCGTGATCCCTGGAGATTCGCCCGTCGGGCGGCGAGCGCCTATGAGGCGCTTGGCGCTCGCGGTGTGGATTGCACTGCTCGACTCCCGGCGCCGAAGAACGACGCCGCCGGCCCCGGAGGACGCGTCCGGGACCGGCGGCGGGAGGGGAACTGCTGCGGAGGTTACTGCGGGCAGGAACGGAAGGTCACGACGTCCTGGATGGGCTCGGCCGCGAGGCCGAGGGGGTTGCGATACTGCTTGACGACGCCTGTCTGCGTGTCGGTCACGGACATCGTGAAATCGACGTTGGTGGTGGCCGCGTAGAACACCCAGTAGGCGTTGAGCCCCGGGACCTGACAGCCGTCGATCACCTTGATGAGCATCTCGGCGTTCGACGAGTCGAAGAACCAGAAGAGACCCGACTGTCCGGAGAGCGGCACGGCTTGGCCGTGGCCGGTCCCCACGTTGGGCGTGCGGTAGGTGATGGTCGCCGCGAAGCGTCCGTCGAGCAGGCAGAGCGTGCCGCCGCCCGGGACGCAGGTTGCCTGAGAACCGTCGTTGTCGAGCAGGTGGAGCAGGGCCGAGCCGCGCTGCGGATCGATCGTCGCGCCGCCGGTCGGGTCGGCGAGCAGCAGGTTGACGGTCTCGCTCGACTCCGCAACCGCGTCGTCGAAGATCGGCACCTGGAAGGTCTTGGTGCCGCCGTCGCCGCTACCCCAGGTGAGCGTTCCGGAGACCGCCTGGAAGTCCTCGCCGTCGAGCGCCGAGCCGGAGGTCGCGAAGTAGTCCACGCTCACCGCGCCCCCTTCGCCCTGCGAGCGCTCGACGGTGATCAGCGCGAACTCCTGGCCTTCGATCACCTGATACGAAGCCTCGTCGAACTTGAGGACCCCGGGGTCGCCGTCGTCGCCGCCGCCGGGCGGCAGCCCGCCGCTGTCCATCAGGGTGAGCACGGCGGTCGCGCGCTCGTCGTCGAGGATGGCGCCGCCGGTGGGGTTCGAGAGCACCAGGTTGACCGTCTCGTTCCCTTCCGCGATGCCGTCGGCTACGAGCGGGATCTGAAACGTCTTGGTCGATCCGTCGCCGGGGCCCCAGGAGAGCGTTCCGGCGACCGCCTGGTAGTCGGAGCCGGCCGAGGCCGAGCCGTCGGCGGTCGAGTAGTCGACCGTCGCGGAGCCATCCTCGCCTTGCGAGCGCTCGACCGTGATCACCGCGACGCCACTGGTCTCGAGGGCGAGGAAAGTGCTCTCGTCGAACTTGAAGACGCCCGAGCCGTCGCCAGCCCCGCCGCCGGAGCCACCGCTGCCACCCGAGCCGCCACTGCCGCCGGAACCGCCGCTGCCGCCGGAACCGCCGCTGCCGCCCGAGCCACCGCTGCCACCCGAGCCACCGCTGCCGCCGGAGCCACCGCTGCCACCCGAGCCACCGCTGCCACCCGA
>CAYZWR010000002.1:53808-66482 GCA_964481735.1 uncultured Thermoanaerobaculia bacterium | reverse complement strand
AGCCACCGCTGCCGCCGGAGCCACCGCTGCCACCCGAGCCACCGCTGCCACCCGAACCGCCGCTGCCACCCGAACCGCCGCTGCCACCATCACTGGCCAGGATGACGACCGTGGTCTCGCCGCGACCGGGCTCGATGTCCGCCCCGCCGGTCGGATTGGACAGCGCCAGCGCGATGGTCTCGACCCCTTCCGGATCGCCGTCGTCGAAGATCGGCACGGTGATGGTGCGGTTGCCACCGTCGCCGTTGGCCCAGCTGAGCGTGCCGGCGACCGCCTGATAGTCCGATCCCGCGACCGCGCTGCCATCGGCGGAGGCGTAGTCGACGGTGATCGCGCCGTCTTCGCCGTGCGACCGCTCGACGACGACGAGCGCGACGCCCGCCTCCTCGAGGATCTCGATGCTCGATTGGCTGAACTTGACGCTGCCGGGGCCGGCCGCCTGGGCCGGCGGACTCGACCAGACGAGGCCGAGCGCGAGAAGGCCGCCGAGAATCTGCTGTCTGCTGCTCATGTTCGGAGCTCCTTTCGGTTGCGGAGCGCCGGTCGGTCCGCCCGTCGCGGTGCCTCGGCTCTCCCTGTCGGAGGGGATAGACAGCCGGGAGCGGCGGCAGGAACGGGTGCGGCCGAGAAGGCGAAGGTGAGGAGCAGGGCGAGCAGCACGCCGACGGTCGCCAGCGAGATCCAGGTGTACTGCTCGTCACGCCAGGTGGGCATGCCGGCGAGCGGCGCGAGCGAGATCCAGAGCGACAGCGCGCCGAGGGCGAGCAGCAGCATGCCGGCCGAGCGCCGGACCGTCCAGAGCAGCGCGGGGACGACCAGGAAGGCGTAGTAGTAGGAGGTCATCTCGACCGCGAAGGGAATCCAGGCCGCGGCGAGCGCGAGCGCGATCCACGGCTCGCCGGCGCGCCGGGCGCCGCGGGCGACGAGCAGCAGCACCGCGGCGGCGAGGGCCGCCGCCGCCCATCGGCTGTTCTTCCAGGCGGCGAGGCGGGCGACCTTCCAGCGGCCCCACGGGTCGCTCGCCTCCTCCGCGTGCAGCTGCCGCCCGATCTCGGACGGCCGATAGGTGACCACGGTGCGCAGCCCCATGTTGTTGGTCAAGGGGGTCGCCTGGTGCTTGCGGGTGTTGGCGACGAAACCGCGATAGGCGTCGATCCCACCGCCCACGACGAGGCTCGCCGGGACGAGCAGCGCCCCGGCGAGGAGTGCGCCGGCGAAGAAGCGCCGCTCGGCGGCGAGGCGGGGCGAGCCGAGCGCGGCGGTGACGGCGCGCCAGCGCTCGCCGCCGCGCGCCGAGCGAGCGGCGTCGACGAGGGTGAGCAGGCCGACGAGCGCCGGTCCGGCGGCGAGGAGCCCCGGGAAGACGCGCAGCAGGGCGGCATAGGCGAGCGCCGCTCCGGCCGCGAACGGCCGGTCGCGGCGCAGGCAGCAGACGGCGAGCACGGTGAAGAAGAGCCAGTCCCAGCGCAGGAAGGCTCCCCCGGTCCAGTAGAAGCGGGCGGGGAAGCTGGTGGCGAGGACGAGCAGGGCGACCGCGGCGCCCGGCCGGCCGAAGGCCCAGACCAGCGCCGCGACCATCGCCAGGAAGTAGAGCGGGTCGAGCAGACAGAGCAGCAGGATCTGGCGATCGCTCGCCGGCGCGAGGTTGGCGAGCAGCGAGCCGGCGACGTTCCAGACCGGAGTGGCGTTGTAACCGTGGTCCGCGGAGATCGCCGCCCAGCGATCGGCGCTCTCGCGCTCGCGGAACCAGGCGACGTCGTGGCGGAACTCGGCCCAGCGTGCCGCGGTGAAGCGATCGGTGCAGCGCCCCGGCTCGGCGAGGATGCCGGCGGTCGATTCGAGCGCGTTGCTGCGCAGATTGCGCAGCTTGCGCCCTTCCACGGCAGCGCGCAGCGCGGGCTCCGCGGCGTCGGCGACCGCCACGCAGTCGTACAAGCGCTCGTAGCCGAGCTCGCGAAAGTACTTGGCGCCGACGTAGTAGTGGAAGGTGTCCCAGCCGTGGACGAAGCTGCCGAAATGGAAGGCGCCGAAATTGAAGTAGGTGAGCACCGCCACGAGACCCGCCACGGTGAACGCCAGCTTGCGGCGCCGCACCCCGCCGGCGGAGCGGATCCGGCGCTCGCTTCGGCTGTCCCAGGCGAGCAGGGCGAGGCCGGCGAGCGCCAGCGCGAGCTCCCACCAGCGGCTGGTGACGTCGTTCCAGCGCGCAGGAGCGCGCGCGGCACCGGGATCGACCGGGGCGGCGATCACCTGCAGGCGTGGGGCCCACTCGCCCGGCGCGACGCAGAAGGCCTGGATCTCGGCCACCGCGGCGCGTCCGTCCCCGTCAGCCACCCCCAGCCGGAGAAAGCGCACCGGCACCCCGGCGAGGCGCAGTGCGCGGGTGCGCAGGCCATGGAGCTCGCCGAGCGTGGGCAGCAGGCCGAGGCGCTCGAAGGCGACGCCGTCGCGCGAGCCTTCGACGAGGTAGCTCTCGTTGGCGTCGGCCTGCAGGAGCAGGGCGCGCAGCGGCAGCGCGTCCCCGAGGTCGAAGGCGAGGCGCTCGGCGGCGCCGAGCGGCACCGCGCCCGGGCTGTTCCAGACGGCGCCCTCGGAGAGCACCTGGCCATCGGTGAGGAGCGCCAGTGCCGGCGCCGCCCCGCCGCGGCCGGTCGCCAGCCGGCCGGCCAGGCGGTCCGCGGCGCCGCAGCCGTCCGCGGGGGCTTCGGCGCGCAAGGCCGTCGGCGCGGCCAGGGCAACGAGCAGCCCGAGGAAGCAGGAGGTCGAGGCCCAGCGGGTCGGGGAGCGCATCGTCGGAGTCGGAACGCGGAGTGAGACAGCCAGGAGCTGGCGGCGGAACATCCCGGCCGGCTGTTCCGGTCGACCGGATCGACTGTCTGAATCCAGTAGGCGGGCGGATCTGCCCGGCAGGTCCGGTTGCCCGTGCCGGTTCGATTCCGTAGAGTGATTCCGGAGGTGCCGATGATCAGGTCCGGTGGGAGCGGCAGTTCTGGCGGCATGCGGGGGGCGCTGCTCGCCAGCGCCATCCTCCTGCTGCCGGGCGCGCCGGTGGCGGCGGTCGATCCCCTGGTGCTGCGGGTCGGCGATGCCATCGGAGCGCCGGGCGCCCAGACGGCGATCATCCTGCGCACCTACGCGCCTCGGCCGGTGCGCCGCGGTCGCGCCTCGACCGTGACCACTCCGGGGGGCGGCGTGGCTCCTCTGGGCTCCACGACGCCGATCGCCTCCTTCGACGGCGGGCTGATCTTCAGCCGCGAGGGGGATGTGATCGGTTCCTTCGACTTCGACCCGCTGACCCAGACGATCGTCGCCGACTTCGATTCGGGTTCGGCGACGATCAACCGCGACGACGGGATCTTCGGCGTGCTCTACGTCACGCTCGAAGCCGGGCTGGCGCCGGGCAGCTCGTACGCCGTGACGATCGACGGGCTGCAGTCGTTCCTGACCGATGTCGAGGACGATCCGATCGAGCTCCAGCCGCGCGAGGGCACGCTCCAGATCCGCTCGCCCGCGACGCCGCTCGCGGTCGAGGTCGACGGTGGCCGCGTGCAGCCGGGCTCCGGCGCGACGATCGAGATCGGCACCAGCGAGCCCTTCGCGCTCGAGCAGGGGCGGGTGGTGATGACCTACGATCCGGCGATCGCGGCAGGACTGCCGACGGTGACCAGCGATCCGCGCCACGGCGTGGCGAATCTCACCGTCACCTATCCGGCCGCGAACAAGCTGCAGATCGACTTCGTCTCGCCCGACGACAGCTTCAACGTCGTGCCGGGGGATCTGCTGGTGGTGCATCTCCCGATCCGGCCGGACGCCCCGCTGGGCGGGTCGTCACCGCTCGCCTTCGACAGCGCGGCGAGCTGGCTGGACGGGCCGGGGGCGACGCCGCTCGCGATCTCCTGGGCGCCGGGAGCGATCGCGTTCGAGCTCGACCCGGACATCTTCAGGAACGGCTTCGAGACGGGCGACCCCTGGGTCTGGTCGGACGTCTTCCCCTAGGGAGCCTCGGCCGCCTGGCTCGGCGCGCCGGCTTTCCGAATCGACTACTTGCTGCGCGTGCCGGTCACCTTGCCGGGCGCCGGGCGCATCAGGTTCGGAGTGTCCTTGAGATGGCAGAGCTCGCGCTTGACCTCGAAGGTGAAGGCGAGACAGCGCTCGTTGTCACGGCAGAGCTGCAGGCAGGCGGTGGTGTCGGGGGCCGGCTGATCGGCGAACGTGTGTCCGACCTGATCGTAGCCCTCGCGCACCGTGAAGCCGTCGATCTGCTGCTCCTCGGTGGCGAGCGGGGCGACCGGCGCCGGCGTGGCGGCGAGCAGCGCCCCGGCGGTGAGGCAAGCGGCGAGCGCGACCAGCGAGAGCATCCAGAGCTTCGCCGGGCGACGGTGGGGAAGAGTGGTCGTCATGGAGTTCTCCTGACCGCGGAGGGGTCCGGACATCGGGCCCCACGGGAACTCTAGGACACTTTGCCGCAGTGCGGCACCGCCCCGACGGTGGGGGCGGATCCCGCGGGCCCTACCCCGCAGGCCGTCCGTGAGGCACCCCCTGCGGGGTGCCGCCACGGACGAGCGGGCGACGCCAAGTGCCGGCGGAGCTAGAACTTCGACCAGAGATACTGGTTGGTGACCTCGTGATGGAACTGGATCTCGCTCCGCTTGACGCGGGTTCCCAGGGCCTTCGGGCAGCGCTCCGCCGAGGCGAGCTTGAGATCGGCATACTTGCCGTGCACCTCCTCGCCCATCAGCTCGACCGCCCAGCGGCTCGCCTTGAAGAGGCGGGTGGCGTCGTAGATGTTGTCGGGCAGGAAACGGGTCCGCGGCCGCTTGCCATCGTTGTCCGACTCCTCGAGCGGCCCCTCGATGCCGGTGCGCAGCAGGGCGTAGATCGCCAGGTAGGGGTTGGCATCCGGCGCGATCGAGCGCACCTCGACGCGGGCCGATTTCTCGTTGCCGAGCGGGATGCGCACCATCGACCCGCGATCGATCGGCGACGCCTTGATCTGGTTCGGCGCCTCGAAGTGGGGGTCGAGGCGGCGATAGGAGTTGACCGAGGAGTTGAGGATCAGGCAGAGGTCGTTGGCATTGGCCAGGATGCGCTGGATGTAGCTCCAGCCGAGCGGAGAGAGCCCGTCCTCCCCTTTCTTGTCGTGGAAGAGGTTCTTCCCCTTGCGGGCGAGCGACATGTTGGTGTGCATGCCGTTGCCGTTGACTCCGGTGACCGGCTTGGGCAGGAAGCAGGCGGTCATGTCGAGCCGCGCCGCGACCTGGCGCGAGAGCAGCTTGTAGAGCTGCACCTGGTCGGCGGCGACGATCGCCTCGGTGTAGCTGTAGTTCATCTCGAACTGCGACGGCGCCACCTCGGGATGGTCCTTCTCGTTGCCGAATCCCATGGCCCGCTGCACCTCGGCCGCGCTGTCGATGAACTGACGGAGCGCGTCACCGGGCAGCGAGTGATAGTAGCCACCGGTCGAGATGAACTCGAACTGGCCGGTCTCGGGGTAGCGCCGCTCGGCATCGCGGCCCCTGAAGAGGAAACCCTCGATCTCGTTGGAGACGTAGGCCACGGTCTGGTCCTTGGCCCACAGCTTCTCGGTGTAGCTCTTGAGCTTCGTTCGCAGGTCGGCGCGATAGGCCGAGCCGTCGCGTTCCTGGACCTCGCCGAAGGCGAGCACCTTGCCCGGCCCGAAGACGTCGGCCGGGAGCCAGTAGAAGGAAGGCCAGTCGATCGACAGGCGCAGGTCGGACTCGGCCTGCTGCGAGAAACCGCGGATCGAGGAGCCGTCGAACGTCAGGTTGTCGGCCGACTTGAGGAGGAACTTCTTGTCGTAGTCGAGCATGTGGAGGCGGCCTTCGAGATCGGTGAAGCAGACCGTCACCGCCTTGATGCGCCGTTCGTCGGTGAGGTAGCGCAGGCGCGTCTCCTGGACCTTGCTCGGGTCCTTGCGACCCAGGCGTTCCGCCTTCGCCTCCAGGTTCAGCTCTTCCAGCTTCTCGTAGGGAATCTCCAGGAAGTCGCGCAACGCCGTTTCCATCGTTTCTCCTCTTGAGCTTGGATTTAGGTCAAAAAAAGCTCAGCTAACAAAAGAACTTAGCACATTTAAGCTTATTGTCGCTCGAAATCTTCAAGGACTTGAGAAGTATCGATGCGGCAAGCAGTTGCGCGGCCCGCCGCCGGCCGGACCCGGGCGCGGCGGGGCCGCGCGACGGTGCCGGACCGGCGTTGGGTTGGGAAAGGGGGGGCCGTCAGCCGAGCGGCGGGATGCGCAGCACCTGGCCGGGGTAGATCTTGTTCGGGTCCTTGAGCATCGGCTGGTTGGCGGTGAAGATCAGCATGTACTTGCTGGCGTCGCCGTAGTGCTTCTTGGCGATCTTGGAGAGCGAGTCGCCGCTCGCCACGGTGTGGAGGGTCGATTCGGGCTCCTTCTTCTTGGTCTCGAGACGGTCGTCGACGCGGGCGATGCCGGCCACGTTGCCGACCGCCAGCACCACCTTCTCGCGCTCGGCCTGGTCGTCCACCTTGCCGTGGACCGTCGCCGTCGTCCCGGCGACGTCGATGCGCAGCTCCTCGACCTGCAGCGCGAGCTCTCCGAGGAGCTTCTCGAGCGCCTTGCGGCGCTTCATCGCCTCGAGCTCCTGCGGCGAGACCTGGTGCGTGCGCGGCTGCGGCGCGGCGGGCGCCTTGGCCTCCTTGTCGAAGATCGAGGCGCCGGCGTCCTTGACGAAATCGAAGATGCCCATGTGCGGCTCCTTTCCCGGAAAGTCTAGTCTCTTTCGCCGGGACGGTGCTTTCCTCGCACCGTGCTTTGCGCCAGAGTTGCGGGTATGGCGCACGCGGCGCGGGGCAAGCGGACTCCCTCCATCGAGACCTCCTCGCGCCAGGACCCACTGGGCAGCTCGTCGAGCGACTTCGAGGCGGCGTTCAGCTTCTTCCGGCAATGGCTGCGCGAGCCGCGATCGATGGCCGCGCTCGCGCCCTCGGGACGCGAGCTCGCCCGCCGCATGGCGGCCGCCTGCGGCCGCGGCGCCCGCTCGGTGGTGGAGCTGGGAGGCGGCACCGGCGTGGTGACCGAAGCGCTGCTGGCCCGTGGCATCGCGCCCGAGCGCCTGCTGGTTCTGGAACGCAACCCGGCGCTCCACGCGCATCTCGCGGCCCGTTTTCCGGCGGTCGAGATCGCGCGCGCCGACGCCTTCGATCTGATCGAGACGGTGCGCCGCTCCCGCGGCCTGCGGGTCGGCCGCGTGGACGCGATCGCGAGCGGCCTGGGGCTGCTCAACATGAACCGGTCGGACCAGCAGCGACTGATGGTCGCGGCGCTCGCCGTGCTGCGCCCGAGTGGCCGCTTCGTGCAGTTCACCTATGCCCCGAAGTGCCCGCTGCCGGCGGAGCTCCGCCAGGAGCTCGGGCTCGAAGCCCGCCGGGTGAGCTGGAGCCTGCTCAACTTCCCGCCGGCCTTCGTCTACGTCCTGCGCCGGCGCGGATGAGCCGGTCCCTGGAGTCTCCCCGCCCCCCTCGGGAGGGGAGTAAGATGTTTTGTAAGAACCCCATCGAGGCGCGAACCGGCGGCCCCATCGCTCGCCCGGCCGCTCGGCTCGTCAGATCCACCTGGTGCGAGCAGGAAGGCATCGTCACCGTGTTACGTCGTGCGTTGTGCTGTACCGGGTTCGCTCTCCTGCTGGGGCCGGTGGCCGCTTCGGCCAACTTCGCGCAGACCTTCCTCGGCAAGACCACGCCCGCGAGCCCGACCTTCCAGCGCCCCTCGGGGGGCGGCCCCGGTCTCGGTTCCGTCGTCCACTACCATGTCCAGGAGTTCGACCTCGAGTTCGCCTCGACCTGCTACTTCTACGGCTCCCAGGACTACGACGGCTACCTGCACCTCTACCAGGGTTCGTTCAATCCGACGAGCTCGTTGACCAACCTGGTCGCCGGGGACGACGACGGCGACCTGGGGGTCGGCTCCTCGCAGCTCGAGGCGCTGCCGCTCGCCGCCGGACACTACATCCTGGTCAACAGCGCCTTCGATATCGAGGTCGGCACGTTCCAGACGGCCGTCCACTGCACGTCCGCCCAGCCGCGCGGCGCGCCGTGCAACGGATATTTCTGGCTCTCGTCCCTGATCCCCGCGGACGACACGGTCTGCCTCAACAACCGCTTCATGATCGGCATCTTCGGGGTCTCGAACTCGACCACCGGCGGCAACGGCCATCCCGTCCACGTCGCCTCCAAGGACACCGCGATCTTCTGGTTCTACGACAGCGACAACTTCGAGGTGATGCTCAAGGTGCTCAACGGGTGCGGCATCAACAGCCACTGGTGGGTCTTCGGGGGGGCCCTGACCAACCAGGCCTACACGATCCTGGTGTTCGACACCACCCGACCGGAGGTCCCGGGGGTCAACCCGAAGGCCTACGTCAACGCCTTCGGCGTGCAAGCGCCGGCGATCACCGACATCAACGCCTTCGCCAACTGCCCGTAGCCGCGCACGGGCCGGCACGAAGGAGCACCCGGAGGCCCGCCGCCTGGCGGGCCTCCGCTCCTTCGGGGCGCTGCTAGAATCCCCCGTCTGATGATGGATCTCGCTCCCGCCTCGCGCCCGGTCCGGGCGATCCTCGACGACGCGCTCGCCGGCCGGCGGATTTCGGCGGGCGACGCGCACCGGCTGCTGCTCGACGGCGAGCTGCTCGAGCTCGGCCTGGTGGCCCACGAGGTGCGCAACCGGCACAACGATCCGCAGGTCGCGACCTACAACGTGGACCGCAACATCAACTACACCAACGTCTGCGTCTACAAGTGCCGCTTCTGCGCCTTCTACCGCCCGCCGGGGGACGCCGAGGGCTACCTGCTGCCCTTCGAGGAGATCGGCCGCAAGGTGGAGGAGACGCTGGCGCTCAACGGCACCGGCGTGCTGCTGCAGGGGGGCGTCAACCCCGAGCTGCCGCTGCAGTACTACCTCGACCTGGTCACCTACCTGCGCGAGAACTACCCGACCATCCACCGTCACTGCTTCTCGCCGCCGGAGGTGAAGTTCATCGCCAAGAAGGAGCGCATGAGCTTCTACGACGTCATCGCCCGCCTGAAGGAGGCCGGACTGATGTCGATTCCGGGAGGCGGCGCCGAGCTGCTGTCGGACAGGATCCGCAAGGAGGTGCTGGCCTATCCCAAGGCCTCGCCCGAGGAGTGGATCGACATCATGCGTCAGGCGCACGCCAACGGCCTGCGCACCACGGCGACGATGATGTACGGCATGGGCGAGGAGCTCGCGGCGCGGGTCGAGCATCTGCAGCGCGTCCGCGACCTGCAGGACGAAACCGGCGGTTTCACCGCTTTCATCTCCTGGACCTTCCAGCACGAGCACACCGACCTGGCGGAGGTGCCGGAGGTCTACGCCCACGAGTACCTGAAGAACCTCGCGGTGTCGCGCCTCTTCCTCGACAACGTGCAGCACCTGCAGTCGAGCTGGGTGACCCAGGGCAAGAAGATCGGCCAGCTGGGGCTCGCCTTCGGCGCCGACGACATGGGCTCGATCATGATCGAGGAGAACGTCGTCTCGGCCGCCGGGGCGCACTACAAGATGAGCCAGGACGAGATGGAGCACCTGATCCGTTCGGCCGGCTTCGCGCCGAAGCAGCGCACCAACCTCTACGAGCGCTTCGTGACCCGCGCGGAAACCGCCGAGCTGGCTGCGCGATACCGCCACGCGCTCACCGCCGAGAACCGCCCCTTCGCCTCGCCGCTCGCCGTCGTCGGCTGAGCCGACGGCCGCCCTCGGGACGCGAGGCGCGGGCCGGCCCGACCCCACAGCCCTTCGCAGCGCGGCATGCTACTTTGGTTCCGTCGGCGTTCCGCCGCGCGACGAATCGGTCGCGCCGGGCCCGCTGCGGAGGAAAGACGCATGCCCGTTGTCCCTCGCGTCACCGCCCTCGCGCTCCGCCTGTTGACCCTCGCAGTTGCGCTCGCCATCCCGTCTCGCGGGGTGGCGGCCGACTGGACGGTCGACATCACCGCCGACGAGAACGACGGAAGCTGCAGTCCGGGCGACTGTTCGCTGCGCGAGGCGCTCGGCGCGGCGGGGGACGGCGACACGGTGCTCTTCTCGCTCTCCGGTTCCCCGCCGTGGACGATCACCCTCTCCTCGGCGCTCGGTCCGCTGGTGATCGCGGAGAACGTCACCCTCGTGGGCCCCGGAGCCGCCGACCTCGCGGTCTCCGGTAACGCGCAGCGTCGCGTCGTCACCGTGGCGGCCGGCGCCGAGGTCGCGATCTCGGGTCTCACGCTGCGCGACGGGCGCGCGCACCAGAGCGGCGACAAGCACGGCGGCTGTGTGCAGGTGCTCGGTGCGCTGACGCTCGAGTCCAGCCGCATCGAAGATTGCCAGGCCTGGAGCGCGCCGCTCGACGCGGCGACGGCCGGCGGCGACGGGGGCGGAATCTACGTCGCGGCGACGGGCGAGCTCGTTGGGGAGCTGCTGGTCTTCGACGGCGATCGAGCGGGCCTCGGTGCGGCAACCTCGAACTTCCCGGCGAGCAACGGATCCAAGGGCGGGCGGGGCGGCGGCCTGGCGAGCGCTGGCGCGGCCGTGGTGCGCCGGTCGACCTTCGTCGGCGGCCACGGCGGGGACGGGGGCGGTCCGAACGGGCCCGGCGGCGAAGGTGGTGGCATCGCGATTCTCGCCGGCGGGTCGCTCCTGCTGGAGGAGAGCACGCTCTCGGGCAACACCAGCGGCGACGGCGCGACTTTCATGACCGTCTCGGGCGCGGATGGAAAAGCGGGCGGGCTCTTCTGCGAGGCGGAGTGCACGCTCAACAACGTGACGGTCTCGGGCAATGCCATCGGCGCCGCCTCGGCGGGCTCCTCGGCGCAAGGCGGCGGGCTCGCGGTGATCGCGGGGACGACGCGGCTGCGCAACGTCACGGTCGCCGGGAACTCGGCGAACGGCACCGGCGGCGGGATCGCGCGGGTGACCAGCGGCGCGATCGTGACCCGGCACTCGCTCCTCGCCGGCAACAGCGGAGCGAGCAGTCAGCACGACTGCGCCTCCGCGGCCGGCGGCGTGATCGCGAACGGCTACAACCTCATCCGGGTGAACAACGGCTGTGCCGGCGATTTCGGCGGTTCCGATCTCGAGGGAACGGCGGCGAGCCCGCTCGAGCCGCTGCTCGGCGCGCTGGGCGACGAGGGTGGACCGACCGCGACTCGGCCGCTCGCCGCCGGGAGTCCGGCGATCGACGCCGGCGATCCGACGAACGGCTGCCTGGCCTGGGACCCGGTGAGCGCGAGCGACGTCGCCATGCCCACCGATCAACGGGGCGAGCCCCGCCCCACCGACGGCGACGGCGACGCCGTCGAGGATTGCGACATCGGAGCCTACGAGCGCGCCGGGGTGCCGCCGGAAGAGCACCTCCTCACGATCGCACTGGACGGCGGCGGCACCGGCGTGGTGACCAGCGAGCCCGTCGGCATCGCCTGCCCGCCGGACTGCACCCAGAGCTACGTTTTCAACCTGACGGTCGATCTCACTCCGGCTGCGGACGCGGGCGCCTACTTCGCCGGCTGGTCGGGCGACTGCTCCGGGAGCGGCGCCTGCAGCGTTCCGATGAGTGCCGACCGCAGCGTCACCGCGAGCTTCGAACTGCTGCGCACCTTGACCGTGGTCGTCGAGGGCGAGGCGTACGGCTCGGTCGGGAGCGCACCGCCGGGCATCGCCTGTCCGGGAGACTGCAGCGAGCCCTACGAGCAGACCGTCCAGGTCGACCTCGCGGCGCAGCCTGCTGCGGGCGCGTTCTTCGTCGGCTGGAGCGGCGACTGCTCGGGCAGCGGCGCCTGCAGCCTCGCGATGACGATCGATCGCGGGGTGACGGCGACTTTCCTCCCCTTCCTCGTCTTCGCGGACGACTTCGAGTCCGGCGACTACTGCGCGTGGAGCGCCATCGTGGGTGGCGATCCCTGCCCGCCTCGAGCGTAGGCCGTCACTCGATCGCGGGCAGCGACGCGGGGGAGGCGAGTAGCAGCGCCGGGTCGATCCGCTCGCCCCGCCAGCGCAGGGCGAAGTGGAGATGTGGGCCGGTGACCCGGCCGGTCGCGCCGACGCGGCCGATCGTCTGACCCCGTTCTACCGCCTCGCCGTCGTGGACCAGGATCTCGCTGAGATGGAAAGCCATGCTGATCAGGCCGTCGCCGTGGTCGAGGTAGACCGCTCGCCCGGCGAAGTAGTGCTCGGCGGCGAGCGCCACCACGCCGTCGGCAGGTGCGAGCACCGGCGTCCCGCTCGCCGCCCGGAAGTCGGTGCCGCCGTGCGGGCTGCGTGGCTCGCCGTTGAAGACGCGGCGCGCGCCGAAACGCCCCCCCTCCGGCAGCACGGCGAGCGGGCCGCCCAGGGGCAGCGCGAAGCGGCGCGGCCCGACGCGTTGGAAGAGCGCCGCTACCTCCTGTCGCTCGCGCTCGATGCGCGCGAGCTCCCCGGCAGGCGGCGAGACGTACTTTTCCTCGACGCCGGTGATCCGCTCGGTGGGATAGGGGTAGTCGGCGATCTTCAACCGCCGGGTCGCTTCACCTTCGGCGGTGCGGCGCGCCACGACGAGCTCGCCCTCGGCCAGCAGGTCGATCGGGAAGAGGCAGGCCCCGGCGATCGGGGCGAAGCGCCGACCAGCCTGGGTGCACTCGACGATGCCTTCGCCCGGCCAGCG
>CAYZWR010000002.1:0-53708 GCA_964481735.1 uncultured Thermoanaerobaculia bacterium | reverse complement strand
TCGCCCGCGGCCTGCCGCTGACCCGGGGGCTCGGTCGCTCGTACGGTGACGCGTCGCTCCCTGCGCCGGGGGCCAACGCGGTCGCCGGCTCCCGACTCGCCGACCGGATCCTCGCCTTCGATGCCGCGACCGGCGTCCTGCGCGCCGAAGCCGGCCTGACGCTGCGCGCGCTGGTGGGCTTCGCGCTGCCGCGTCGCTTCTGGCCGCCGGCGAGCCCGGGCACGGCCTTCGTCACGCTCGGTGGCATGGTGGCGGCCGACGTCCACGGCAAGAGCCATCATCGCGACGGGACGTTCGGCGGTCACGTGCGGAGCCTCCGCTTGCTCACCGCCGAGGGACGCGTCGTCGACTGCGATCGCGACCGGCATCCCGATCTCTTCCGCGCCACGCTCGGGGGCATGGGGCTGACCGGCCACATTCTCGAGGTCGAGCTCACCCTGCAGCGCATCCCCTCGCCTTGGATCCTCGAGGAGCGCCGGCGGTTGGGCGACCTCGACACCCTGCTCGCCGGGCTGCGGGCGGCGGCCGACGAATGGCCCTACACCGTCGCCTGGGTCGACACACTGCGCCGGGGTCGCCGGCTGGGCCGCGGCATCCTCATCTGCGGGCGCTGGGCCGAGGCCGAGGAGGCGCCGGCCGAGCCCCCCCGCGAACGGCCGCGCCGCCGCCTGCCGATCGATCTCCCCGGTTGGCTGCTCGCGACGCCCTGGGTCAAGCTGTTCAACGCCGTGCTCTTCGGCGCGGCGCCCCGGAGGCCGCGGCGCGCGCTCGTCTCGCCCGATCGCTTCTTCTACCCGCTCGACGCGATGGAGGACTGGAATCGGCTGTACGGCCGGCGCGGATTCACCCAGTACCAGTGCGTGCTGCCGGAGCAGGAGCGGCCCGGAGCGACCCGCCGCTTCCTCGAGACGCTGGTCGCCCTCGGTGGCACCTCCTTCCTCTCGGTGATCAAGGACTGCGGCGCGGAAGGCGAAGGGCTGCTCTCCTTCCCCCGCCCCGGCGTGTCGGTCGCGATCGACCTGCCGATGCGCGACCGCACCGCGGCGATCGTCGCCCGGCTGAACGCGCAGGTCGCCGAGGAGGGGGGGCGCATCTACCTGGCCAAGGACGCGCTCACCACGGCGGCCGACTTCGCGCGGCTCGAGCCGCGCCTGGCGGCGTTTCTCGCCGTCCGGGAGCGCTGGGATCCGCAGCGCGCGCTCGACAGCGCGCTCGCGACGCGTCTCTTCCCGGCCGGCGGGCGGGGAGGCGCCGCGTGAAGGTCGTCCTGCTCGGCGCGACGAAGGGGATCGGCCGGGCGCTCGCGCGGCGCTTCGCGGCGCGCGGCGACGAGCTCTTCCTGCTCGGCCGCTCGGCGGAGGACCTCGCGGGCGCGGCGCGCGATCTCGAGATCCGCCACGACCGCGCGGCGGGGTCGACCGGCTGGGCGGTCTGCGACCTCGAGCAGACGGCGACCTTCGCGCCGGCGCTCGACGCCGCCTGGTCGCGCCTCGGGCGCGTCGACGCGCTGGTGATCACCGCGGCGCTCTTCGCGACGCAGGAGCGCCTGGAGTCGGACGGCGAGCTGCGCCGCCGCCTCCTGGCGGCCGATTTCGCCGGCACGGTGGAGCTCTGCGAAGGGGCGCGCGAGCGCCTGCTCGCTCAGGGGGGCGGGACGCTCTGCGTCTTCTCCTCGGTGGCGGGGGAGCGCGGCCGCAAGCCGGTCGTCCTCTACGGCGCCGCGAAGGCCGGCCTCACCCGCTACCTCGAGGGCCTCGACCATCGCTTCCACGCGCGCGGTCTCACCGTGGTCACGGTCAAGCCGGGCTTTGTGCGCACCGGCATGACGTCGGGCCTCCGGGAGCCCCCATTCGCCGGCGAGCCCGACCAGGTCGCGGCCGACGTGATCCGCGCCATCGATCGCCGACGCCCCGTGGTCTACAGCCCGGCGATCTGGGCGCTCGTCATGCTCGTCGTGCGCCGGCTGCCGCGCACGCTGATGCGCCGCCTGGGGTTCTGATGCGCCTTGGTCGCACCGGCGTGGCGTTGCTCCTCGGCGGGCTCGCGGCGAATCCAGGGCTCGCGGTCGATCTCGTCCGCGGGCCCTACCTGCAACGCAGCTCGGCGAGTCGCGTCGTCGTGCGTTGGACGACCGACGTCGCGACCGACACCTGGGTGGCTTGGGGCCTCTCGCCGGGGGCGCTCGACCGGCAGTACTCCTCGCCCCTGCTCGCGACCGAGCACCGGGTCGAGCTCCACGGGCTCGCGCCGGCGACGAGCTACTTCTACGCGGTGGGGAGCACGACGCAGGTGCTCGCTGGCGACGACCTCGCGCACCGCCTGCGCACCGCGCCCGGCGCCGGGTCCCGCGGGCCGGCACGGTTCTGGGTGCTGGGCGACTCGGGGACGGGAGCCGCCGGCGCTCTCGCGGTGCGCGACGGCTACGCGACCTTCGCGGGCGGCGCTCCGCCGGAGCTCTGGCTGATGCTCGGCGACAACGCCTACGCTTCGGGAACCGAGGCGGAGTACCAGCAGGCGCTCTTCGCGGTCTACCCGGCGACGCTGGCGGCGAGCGCGCTCTGGCCGGCGCTCGGCAACCACGACGCCATCTCCTCCGACTCGGCGACGCAGAGCGGTCCCTTCTTCGACCTGTTCTCCCTGCCGCGGTTCGCCGAGGCGGGCGGGCTGGCGAGCGCGACCGAGGCCTACTACTCGTTCGACCACCCGCCCGCCCACCTCGTGGTGCTCGACACGGCGGAGAGCGACCTGGCTGCGGGGAGCCCGATGCTCGCCTGGCTGGACGAGGACCTGGCGCGCAACGCGCTTCCCTGGACGATCGTGCTCTTCCATCATCCCCCCTACACCAAGGGCTCGCACGACAGCGACGACCCCGCCGACTCCGGCGGTCGCATGCAAGCGGTGAGGGAGCAGGTGTTGCCACGGCTCGAGGCGGCGGGAGTCGACCTGGTGCTCGCCGGCCACAGTCACGGCTACGAGCGCTCCTACCTGCTCGACGGGCACTACGGCACCTCCGCGACCTTCCTGCCCGAGATGCGACTGGACGACGGGGACGGCGATCCGGCGGGGGACGGCCCCTACCTCAAGCGGATCGGAGCGCACGGCGGAACGCTCTACGTGGTCGCCGGCAACGGCGCGCGGGTCGACGGGACGATCGAGCCACATCCGGCGATCGCGGTCGGCCTCGAGCAGCTCGGCTCGCTCGCCATCGACGTGGAGGGGAACCGGTTGGATCTCCGTCTGATCGACGTCGACGGATCGGTGGCCGACCACTGCCAGCTGCTGGACGGCGATCTGCTGTTCTACGACGGCTTCGAGAGCGGCGACCTGTCGGGCGGCTGGGCGCCCTGAGACGTCCCCCCAGCGCTGTTCCGCAACCCGCCGGGGGCTGTCTCAACTGGCCATGAGCGATCCCGGCCACCCTCCGATCCGTACCGTGCTGCTGGCTGACAGTGACCCAGACCGCCGGGCCGGATGGGCGAAGACCCTGCGCGCGCAGCAGCTCGAGGTGGTGGAGGTGGCGAGCGGCTTCGCCGCCTGGCGCGGCTTCGTGGAGCGGCTTGGTGACATCGACTTCCTGATCGCCGCCGCGGAGATGCCGGAGTACGACGGTCGGGCGCTCGCGGCCGGCCTCGCGGCCCTGCGTCCCGACCTGCCCGTCATCCTGTTGGGTTAGCGCGGCGCACGGGGTCGCGGATTCGCGCGAGCTCGTCGAGACGGGGTGCAACCGGCGCTGCGATAGACTTCCCGGCGGGCGAAGGATGCCCGCCATGCCGCCGATCACTCCGCTCGCCTCGCTGCTCTCCTTGTGCGTCGCTTCGCCAGACGAGGTCGCCGCCGCCTGGCCCGAGCTCGCCGAACGTGCCCTCCTGCTGGTCGCCCACGGAGCGGAATTCGCCGCCGCGCCCGCGGATCTGCCGCTCGTCGCGCCACCCAATCGAGTGCTCGCCGGTCCTCCTCGGATCGAGGTCTGGCTGTCGCACCGCCCCGTGGCGCGCCACCGTTCCGGTGACCTGGTCTGGAGCGAGGACGACCAGGTGCTGTTCGGTGCGTTGCGCCGCCGCCTGGGCGGCGAGCTGGTCGCGGAGAGCGAGGCCACCTTCCGGGGTCTGCTCGAGCTGCTCGAAGCGCGCGGCTACCCGAACCTCTTGCGCGTCTGGAACCTGCTCCCGGAGATCAACGCCGAGGAGGGCGGGGTCGAGCGGTACCGCCTCTTCAACCTCGGCCGGGCACGCGCCTTCGAGGAGCGCTTCGGAACCGCCGAGGCCGAGGCGCGTTTCGCCGCCTCGACCGCCGTCGGCACCACCGGCGACGAGTTGCTCGTCTGGTTCGCCGCGTCACGCGTCCCGGGAACCCACCTCGAGAACCCTCGCCAGGAGCGGGCCTACCGCTATCCTCCGGCGTACGGTCCGAAAGCGCCCTCGTTCAGCCGGGCGACGGTCGCGCCGCGCGTGCTGGGGGACCTCGTCTTCCTCTCCGGGACCGCGAGCATCGTCGGCTGCGAGAGCCGGCACCGCGGCTGCGTGCGCTGCCAGATCGGCGAGACCCTGACCAACATCGATTCGGTCTTCGCCGAAGCGGCGTCCCATCTCGCGCGCCCGGTCGAGGCGCGCTCCGGCTTCGGCTTCGTCCGGGTCTACGTCCGGCATCCCGAGAACCTGCCGACGATCCGCGAGTTGCTCGCCGCCCACCTCGACCCCGGGGTCCAGGTGCTCTATCTCGAGGCGGAGATCTGCCGCGCCGAGCTCCTGCTCGAGATCGAAGGCGTCGCGCTCCCGGCGCGCGCCGCCTGAACGTGCGCTGCGGCAGGGCGGCCGGAAACCGCGCCCTGGGTGCGGGCATCTGAGAGCCAGCGGGTTCCCCCGAGGCGTTCTCCTTGCGCGGCGCCGCGAGTCGATCCCGGCGGGGTCCCGGCGAAGGGGGATGGCGATGCGACCGCTCGGCACGCGCCGGGATAGCGTTAAGGTAGCGCTCCTCGCGACGGGCCTCGGTCCCGGCGAGCGAGCAGCCAGGAGCGCTCCGTGGACGATGCGCAGACCCAGCGGCAGGCGAGCGACGCGCACGAGGACGACGAAACGACGCTCGTCGCCGGCTTGCGAGCCGGTGACGAGCGGGCGTACGAGCGGCTGGTGGCAGCGCACGGCGGCCGGATGCTCGCCGTCGCGCGGCGCATCCTGCGCGACGAAGAGGCCGCGCGGGACGCCCTGCAAGAGGCCTTTCTGCTCGCCTTTCGCGGTCTGCCCCGCTTCGCCGGGCAGAGCCGGCTCGGGACCTGGTTGCACCGCATCGTGGTCAACGCCGCGCTGATGAAGCTGCGCCGCGGGCGCGCGCGCCCCGAGGAGTCGATCGAGCCACTGCTCCCGGTCTTCCTCGCCGACGGTCATGCAGCGGACGCCTTCGTCCCCTGGCCGGAGGGGGCGGACCAGTTGCTGGCGCGCGCCGAGGTGCGCGCCCTGGTGCGCGCTGCGATCGACCGGCTGCCCGAGACCTATCGCACCGTGCTGCTGCTGCGCGACATCGAGGAGCTCGCCGCCGCCGAGGTCGCGGAGCTGCTCGGCATCACTCCCAACGCGGTCAAGATCCGCCTGCACCGGGCGCGCCAGGCGCTGCGCCAACTGCTCGATCCGCGCCTGCGGGAGGCCATGCCATGAGCCGGGCCTCGCGCGGACGGGACCGCCTCACCTGCCGGGAGCTGATCGAGTTCCTCGATTCCTACGTGGCGGACGAGTTGCCGGCCGAGCGGGCGGCCGAGTTCGAGCGCCACCTCGGGGGCTGTCCCTCCTGTCGGGCCTATCTCGCCACCTATCGCGCGGCGATCCGGCTCGGACGCGGCGCGCTCGACGCCGAGGCGGGCAGGACCGTGCCCGAGCTCCCCGCGGACCTGGTGCGGGCCATCCTGGCCGCGCGCCACTGACGGCGGAACTCGGCGAAACGGCGCCCGGCCGGTGCGCATCTCAGGGGATCGAGGAGGAGAGGCGTCATGGAGGAGCTCGGAATCGCCGGCCGCCGTTGGAGCTGGTTCTGTCAAGGTGGGGTCGCCCTGATCCTGGCGCAGACCCTGTACTTCAAGTTCACCGCTGCGCCGGAGTCGGTCTACATCTTCTCGTTGCTGGGGATGGAGCCCTGGGGGCGCATCGCCTCGGGCGTCGCTGAGGCGATGGCGACCCTGCTCCTGCTGATTCCCGCCACCGCGGCGCTCGGCGCTCTGCTCGCGCTCGGCGTCATCTCGGGTGCGCTGGTGGCGCATCTCACCCGGCTCGGCATCGTCGTGCAGGGAGACGGCGGGTTGCTCTTCGGTCTGGCTTGCCTGGTCTTCGTCGGCAGCGCGAGCGTGCTCTGGCTGCGCCGTGGCTCGTTGCCCTGGATCGGGGCGCGCGTCGCCGGCCGCTAGCGCATCAGCACGGCCACCAGGCGGTCGCCCTCGGGCGAGAGCTCGGAGACCTTGACGGGCTGCGCCGGGGCGAGATCGAGCACCACGTGCACCTCATTGCCGGCGTTGGTGACGTGGAAGCCGGTGCGCACGCCGCGCAACGTCGCGGTGCCGGGCGCCACCGCGCCGCGGAACGGCGCTGTCATCCCCTTGAGCTTGATCAGGACGCGCGGATTGTCGCCGCCGATCTCGGAATAGCTGAAGGCGCCGGGCCGGAAGCTGCCGTCCCCGGTCAGCGTGACGAGAGTCAGATTGCCCTCGTCTTTGGCCTCGATGCGGAGCAGCGCCTTGGCCGCCGGCAGGTCGGCCGCCGGCGGCTCGGCCGGCGGCGGGCTGGGCGGCGTCTCGACCGGGGTTTCGACGGCTGGCTGGTCGGCCGGCGGCGCCTCGGTGGCGAGCGCGGTGGGGGCGGCCGCGGGCGACGGGCGGGTGGTGTCGACCCCGACCGCCTCGGCGAGGGTGCGATCGGCGGCCACCGCCGGCAGCGGTTCCGGGGCCGGGGCCTTCGGCGGCTCGGCGACCGCCACCGGCGCCGCGGCGGACGGCGGGGCTCCCCAGCGCTGCCAGGCGTAGTAGCCCGCGCCGGCGAGGGCCACCACGAGCAGCGCCCAGACCACCGGGGAGGTTCCGCCGCGGCGGACCGCTGCCGCGCCGGCGATCTCCGCCGGTTCGTCGCGCAACGCCTCACGCACGATCTCCCGAGTCTCCGGATCGGCCTGCTCCAGCGTGGAGAAGACCTCGAAGGGGTGCTTGTCCTCCTCGACGGGCGCCTCCGGAGGCGGCATCCGCGGGAGCTCGGGGGCCGGCAGCGGCGGGATCTCCGCCAGATCGAGGGGCTCCGGCGTGTCGAGCTCGCCGGCGCCCAAGTCCGATTCCCGCCCGAGGGCGGCCGTCGCCTCCGCGACCACGCTCGCTGGCACGCCCAGGTCCTCGGCCACGCGGTCCGCGTCGGAGAGCATCTCTTCCGACAGCGACTGCTCGAGGTACTCGAACAGCGCCTCGGCGATGTGGTCGCGGCTCTGCGCGTCGATCTGCGCGAAACGGATGCCGATGCCGGCCGGCTGACCGGGGCCGAGATAGCGGTCGCGCACCCAGACGACCTCGCCGGCGCCCTGCACCGGCTTGCGCTGCGCGCCGATGTTGAACTCGAAGACCAGTCGCGTGCCGACCTGCGGGGGGGCCGGGTGCTTGACGAACATCCCGGTCGCCGAGACGTTCGCGGCGAAGCCGTTCTGATAGGCGACGGTGCCCTCGAAATGCAGGCGCACCACCGCGTCGAGCGGCATGCGCGTCGAGCGTTGGAACTCGCCGGAGAAGACCGACTCCATCATCGCCGGCTAGTCTACGCCGAAAGCTTCTCCCAGTCGGCCTCGTCGGCGTCGAGGGCGATCGCCAGGCCGCCGTTGGCCCCGGCATAGACCGGGTCCTCGACCAGAGTCACGCGTCCGCCCCCCAGCTCGGCGAGCGCCTTGGCGAGCTCGACGTCGAGGCCGCGGATGCGCGAGCCCCGCCCCGAGAGGATGACGTTGTGCCGGACACGCTCCTGGAACTCCGGCTCGACCGCCGCGAGCAGGTCGAGCATGGTCTCGGTGAAGGGGGCGACCAGGCTCTCGCAGGCGATGCGCAGCTCCTCGGTGATGTCCACCCTTTGCGCCTTGCCGTGCGATGGAGCGCTCACCAGCACCTTCTCCTTGGGCTCGCCGACGTAGCCGTGCTGCTCCTTCCAGCTGCGCACCATGTAGGCGGAGAACTGGATCTCGGGGTGCCGCTCGGCGATCAGCTTGGCGAGCAGGTCGTCGACCGAATCGCCGGCCTTGGTGAACGTCCGCTGATCCTCCTCGGTGGGATAGTGCCCCTTCATCACGCAGAAGTCGGTGGTCCCGGCGCCGACGTCGATGATCATGGTGTGCAGCAGCGCATCCAGGCCGTAGGCCACCGCGAACGGCTCGGAGACGATGATCAAGGCGTCTACCATCCCTTTCATCACCTGGCGCAGCTGCTGCTTGTTGACCCGCTGGGTCTCGGCGGGAACGCCGACTACGGCCCGCACCCGGTTTTCCTTGCTCCCCTCGGTCGCCAGGCCGATGAGGTGGCCGAGGATCTCCTTGACGGCGGCGATGTCCTTCTCGCTCCCCTCCTTGATGAGCCCCTGCTCGAGCGGGCGATGGAGGTCGAGGACCGAGCGGTTGTCGAGCGCTTCGCTGCCGATCAGCACCGCTTTCTTCACCACCTTGCGGGCGACCATGTCGACCGGCCAGCCGACGTAGCTGTCGACGACGTGGCGGGCGTCGTTCGAGGTGGCGATCGCGCTCTGCGACGTCCCGAGATCAATGCCCACCGACAAGGTCCTCTCTTTCGCGCTCATCGAGCTTCCTTTCTCTCCGAGATCACCGTCGTATCTGCAGAGTATGCCCGAATTCCCTCGGCCAGCGCTCGCGCGATCCGCTCGCGGTGGTCGGCGCTGGCCAGCAGGCGCGCCTCCTCGGGCGAGGCGAGCGAGGCGACCTCCGCCAGGACGGCGGGCATGCCGGTCTCGACCAGCACCAGGAAAGGCGCCGAGCGGACGCCCCGGTCGCGCACCTCGCGCGACAGCTGGCGGGCGCTGTCGATCAGGTGGCGGTGGACCGCCAGGGCCAGCCGGCGCGACTCCTGCTGCCGCACGTCGCTGTAGATCGAGTCGAGCAACGCCCTGGCGTCGGCCATCGAGTAGCCGGATTCGCGGTTCTCGGCGCTCGCCAGGGCGCTGATGAAGGGGTCGTCGGACGGGCCGAGATAGTAGGTCTCGATGCCCCGGTTGGCGCGGCCGTCCTGCAGCCAGTTGACGTGGATCGAGAGGAAGAGGTCGGCCTTGCGCGCGTTGGCGAAACGCACCCGGTCGCGCAGGAAGAGCTTGCTGTCCCCCTCCCGCGTCAGCGAGACCTCGAAACCGAGGTCGATCAGGCGCAGGGCGACCCGCTGGGCGATGTCGAGCGTGAGGTCCTTCTCAGTGAGCCCGTTCGGGGTCTTGGTCCCTTCGTCGCCGCCGCCGTGTCCCGGGTCGAGGATGATCCGGCGCACCGGCAACGAGAGCGCGGTGGAGGGGAACCGGGTCGGCACCCGGGCGTCGGCGGCCGGGAGGTCGAGAGGGGGCGCCTCCGCTCTCGGCCCGAGGTCGGCCTGGGCGTTGTCGGGCAACGCCCCGGCGGAGGGACCGGTCGGTCGAGAGGAGATCGCCCAGGCGGCGAGCGCGACGGCGATCAGAGCGAGGGCGAGCGGCAGCCATCGCCGCAGGGGCGGACGGCGGTAGAGCCGGCCGCGCGGCTGGTTGCGGATCGCGCGCAGGTTGTCGTCCACCGCCCCCTGCAAGAGACGGCGTTTGAGGCGCGAGTCGGCGCCGCCGGTGACCGATCGCGACTCCGTCGCCATGGCGCCGAGGATGGTAGCACTCGCCTCGCGGGATCCCCCGCCGGCGCTCGCTCGCTGGCGGCTCAGCGGCTGGGCCGCGCCGGACGCTCGCCGAGCCGGCCGGCGAGCGCGGCACGCTCCGAGCCGGAGAGAGCCGCGAGGAACTCCGGTCGCTCGGCGATCGCGGCGAGGAGGTTGTCCGGCCGGTAGGTCGGATCCTCGAGCATCAATCGGACCGCCGACGGATCGATCGACAGGGTGGCGCCGCCGCGCGCGGTGAGCCTCCTCCGCCCCTGTCCCCGCTTGCCGCGCAGCAGCTCGAGAAGGCGCATCCCGCGGCCGAGCGACTCCGGGCGGACCCCTCTCGGGTTCGGACGGAAATGCGCCAGGTAGTCGCCGTCGAGCTCGAGGCCGTGGGCCTTGGCCTCGGAGAGCATCCAGTAGAGCGCGAAGTTGGCCAGGCCATCCAGCTCGTAGCCCCCGCCGATGTTGGAATGGACGCCTGGGAACCAGCGCTGCTCGACCGATTGCTGCGCGGAGGCGGCGCGTTCCCAGATCTGCGGCCGGAAGTCCCAGCGCTTCTCGTCGATGGCCAGCGCCTGGCGCGCCGCGCGGACGATCGGCGGGGGCGTCGAGCCGACATGGAAGGAGTTCCGCCATTCCACCGTCGGGACCTCCTGCTCCCCGCGGTCGGCGCGCAGGCGCGAGCCGAGAGCGAGCACGGTGTCGAACAGGCCGAGCAGCTCGATCTCGACCGGGCGCGGATCGGCCAGAGCGCCGGGATCGTCCGGCCGGCGGGCGCGGATCGCCGCGATCGCCTGCGCGGCGGCCCCCGGGCGCGCCCGGCTGTGCCGGAAGGCGGCGAAGAGCTCGGGGATGTAGTACTCGTCGGGCTTGGCGAGCAGGCCGCCCACCCACTCGACGAAGCGCGCCAGGCTGTGCGCCTGCGCCGCGCCACGGCTGAAGCCGAAGAGATAGATCGCGTCGCCGGGCTCGTGATTGGCGACCAGGAAGCGGTAGGCCGCCTTGACGCGCGCCTCGAAGCCTCCCCCGAAGGCCCCGCCGAGGATGCGGTCGGCGAGCTTCTGCAGGCGGGCGAATCGGGTCGGCTCGCCGACGAAGGCGCCGACCCCCTCCAGATAGAACGTGATCTGGGCGGTGCCGTCCCGGCCGCTCGGGCGCACGGCGCGGAAGATCTTGAGCACGTTGGTCGGCTTGTAGCGCGTGCGCCCGGCGGCGGAGTGCTCCATCTCCGGGTTGTTCCAGGTGCCGTCGAGGCAGATCAGCAACCGCTTCATGATCGGGCGCCTCCGTCGGGTGAACGAAGGGACCCGCGAGCGCACCCGCCGGGAGCGCTGGATCCGGCCTCGGTGCCGCTTCGCGGAAACCGTCTAGCGCGATTCGCGCAGGCGCTGCAGCGCCGCCGCCATCGAGCCCAGGCTGTCGGTCTTGCGCGCCTGCTTCATGTACGCCTGGTAGTCGGACTTCGATCCCTCGAGGGTCTTGCCCTCGACGGTGAGCGAGATCCGCTTGCGCCGCACGTCGAGATGGGCCACCTGCAAGGTGACCTTCTTGCCGATCGAGTAGGCCTTGCCGACGTTGGCGCCGCGCGGCAGCCCCATCTCCGAGGCGGGAAGCAGACCGGTGAGGCCCGGTTCGAGGACGATGAAGGCGCCGAACTTCTCGACCTTCTCGACCGTCCCGACGACCCGGGTACCCTCGCTGTACCTGCTCTCGACCCCGTCCCAGGGGTTGCCGGCCGGTGTCTCGCGCAACGAGAGCGAGATGCGGTGGCGCGCCACGTCGAGCTCGCGCACCCAGCCTTCGATCGTCTCGCCGGGGGCGAGCTTGGGATCGTCGGCCTTGAGTCCCGGCGGGAGCTGCGACGGATGGAGCAGGCCCTCGACCCCCGGCTCGAGCTCGACGAACCAGCCGAACTCCGTCTTGCGCAGGATCTTGCCGGAGAACTTGCCGCCGTTCGGATAGCGCTCCGCCGTACCGCTCCAGGGATCGGGCTCGAGCGCCTTGAGCGACAACGAGACACGATCGCTCCCCTTGGGCAGCTTGACGATCTGGGCCTGGATCTCGTCGCCGACCTTGAGCACCTCGCTGGGATGGGTGACCCGGGTGCGGCGAAGCTCGGAGACGTGGATCAGCCCTTCGATGCCGCCGAGGTCGACGAACGCGCCGAAGTCGGCCAGCGAGATGACCCGGCCGCCGACCGTCGCTCCGACCCGGAGCGCGGCGCGCAGCTCGGCTGCCTTGTGCGCCTTCTCCTCGCGCAGCACGGCGGCGTGCGACACGACCAGCCGGTGCCCCTTCTCCTCCACCCGGAGGACGCGGAAGAGGTAGCTCTGATCGAGGTAGTGCGCCGGCTCCTTGGGTCCGTGGAGCTCCATCGAGGAGCGCGGGCAGAAGCCGGTGATGCCGTCGACCACGACGTGGAATCCACCCTGGTTCCAGCCGATCACCTTGCCCTCGACCACCGTCTGGTTGCGCACCGCCTCGCGCACGATGTCGCTCGGGATGCCCTCGAGCTCCTCGGGCGAGGGGACGACGAACTCCTCCTCGGTGCGGCGCGGAGCGCGGTGGCGTTTCGCCTTCTTCGCCCCCTTCTCGCCGCGCTCACCCTTGGCGCCCTTCTCGCCTCCCCGGCCGGCCACTGCGGCGGCCGGCGACGGCGCGGCCGCCGGCGTGGGGGCCGGCTCCGTCGAGGCGAGCTGGGTCTCCGTTGCCCGAGCGGCGGCTTCCGGCGGCGCCTCGGCGCTCCCCTCGACCGCAACGGCGGTCTCGACGACGGGGGCTTCGAGGGTTTCGGTGGCGATGGGGGCGGTCTGGTGTTCGGACATGACGGGCTCCGAAGAAGGTCGGGAGAGGGGGTTCCGGACGCGGCCGTCGACTCCGTGCGACGGCGCCCGCAGAGGATACCGCAGAAGCCGGTGGCGAGCGAACCGCCCGATGGGGCAGCTAGACTGGAAAAAGATGCTCCGCCTCGCCGCATTCGTCAGTCCGCACGGCTTCGGCCACGCCGCCCGCACCGCGGCCATCCTCGAAGCGCTCGGCGAACGGCGGCCGGAGCTCGAGGTCGACCTCTGGACCTCGGTTCCGCCCTGGTTCTTCCGCGAGTCGCTGACCGTTCCCTGGCGCTATCGCGAGCTCGTCTGCGACGTCGGGCTGGCGCAGCGCACCCCGGTCGAGGAGGACCTGCCGCGGACCCTGGGGGCCCTCGAACGGTGGTGGTCGGTCGAGGCGGGGCGCGGAAGGTTGCCGGAGCTGGCTTCGGCGCTGCTGGCGGAGGACACCGCCGGCGTGCTCTGCGACATCTCGCCCCTCGGGTTGGCGGTCGCGCGCGCGGCCGGATTGCCGTCGATCCTCGTCGAGAACTTCACCTGGGACTGGATCTACGAGCCGCTGGCGGCGCACGAGCCCGGTTTCGCGCCCTGGATCGAGCGTTTCGGCGACCTCTACGCCGGCGCGGACCTCCACCTCCAGCTCGAGCCTGCCTGCCGGCCCGCGGCCGACGCAGCGGCGATCCCCCCGGTGGCGCGCCGGCCGCAGGCCACCCCGGCGTCGGTCCGCCGCCGGCTGGGCGTCGATCAGGGTCGCGCGATGATCCTGGTCTCGCTGGGGGGCATCGCGCACCGGCTCGACCGGCTCTCGCTCCTCGCCGGCCGGGAGGAGTGCGTCTTCGTCCTGCCCGGGGCGGCCGAGGAGGAGCGCTGGGAGCGCAATCTCCGCCTGCTGCCGCATCACTCGCCGGTTCACCATCCCGACCTCGTGGCCGCGGCCGACGTCGTCGCCGGCAAGCTCGGCTACTCGACCGTCGCCGAGTCGCTGGCCGCGGGCGTCCCGCTGCTCTACGTGCCGCGCCCGGGTTTCCGGGAGTCGGGGACGCTCGAGGCCTACGTTCGCGACCGGCTGCCGGCGCGAGAGATCGGCTGGGCGGAGCTGCAGGCCGGCCAATGGACCGAGCGGCTGCCCGAGCTCCTCGCGCTGCCCCGTCCGCCGGCCGGGCCCTCGCGAGGCGCCACGGTCGCCGCCGCGCGGATCGACGCCTGGCTGGCTGGAGGCCGCGGCCGGGTCTAGCGCGTCGGCCAATGGCGTCCCGGGCGCCGACCTGCGGCCGGCGCGGTTGATAGGATCCCTCCCCGACATGCCGAAGCGGACCGACATCCGGTCGATTCTCGTCCTGGGCTCCGGTCCGATCGTGATCGGACAGGCCTGCGAGTTCGACTACTCGGGCACGCAGGCCTGTCGGGTCCTGCGTCGCGAGGGGTACCGCGTCGTCCTGGTGAACTCGAACCCGGCGACGATCATGACCGACCCCGAGTTCGCCGACGCCACCTACATCGAGCCGTTGACCGCCGAAACGGTCGAGAAGATCCTCGACAAGGAGCGCCCGGACGCCCTGCTGCCCACGGTCGGCGGCCAGACCGGAATCAACCTCGCGATCGCCCTGCACGAACGCGGGACGCTCGAGCGGCTCGGCGTCGAGCTGCTCGGCGCCGGCATCGCCGCGCTGCAGGTCGGCGAGGACCGCGAGCTCTTCAAGCAGGCGATGGAGGAGATCGGCCTCCGGGTCTGCCGCTCGGGCTACGCCGGCTCGCTCGAGGAGGCGCGCCGGATCGCGGGCCAGATCGGTTTCCCGGTCATCCTCCGGCCGAGCTTCACGCTCGGCGGCGAGGGGGGCGGCACGGCCTACAACCGGGACGAGCTCGACGAGATCGTGGCTGCCGCGCTCGAGGCGAGCCCGGCGCACAAGGTGTTGATCGAAGAGTCGGTGCTCGGCTGGAAGGAGTTCGAGCTCGAGGTCATCCGCGACCGGATGGACAACGCCATCGTCGTCTGCTCGGTCGAGAACTTCGACCCGATGGGCATTCACACCGGCGACTCGATCACCGTGGCGCCGCAGCAGACGCTCTCCGATCGGGAATACCAGGAGATGCGCGACGACGCCTTCAAGGTCATCCGAAGGGTCGGGGTCGCGACCGGCGGCTCGAACATCCAGTTCGCGGTCAACCCGCGCACCGGCGAGCGGATCGTCATCGAGATGAACCCGCGCGTCTCGCGGAGCTCCGCGCTGGCCTCCAAGGCGACCGGCTTTCCGATCGCCAAGATCGCGGCGCAGCTCGCCGTCGGCTACACCCTGGACGAGATCGCCAACGACATCACGGGCAAGACCTACGCCGCCTTCGAGCCGACCCTCGACTACACGGTGGTGAAGATCCCGCGCTGGGCCTTCGAGAAGTTCCCCGGCGCCTCGACCACCCTGGGCACCGCGATGCGCTCGGTGGGCGAGGTGATGGCGATCGGCGCGACCTTCCGCGAGGCGTTGCTCAAGGGAATCGCCTCGCTCGAGCTCGACGGCAGCCCCTGGCGGCGCGAGGAGCGTCTCGCCGATCCGGTGCTGCTCAAGCAGCGGCTCGCCACTCCCACGTGGGAGCGGCTGTTCGCGGTCTTCGCCGCGCTGCGCCAGGGCTGGACGGTGGACGAGCTGGCGCGCGCGACGCACATCGACCCCTGGTTCCTGCGCGAGATCGGCGAGATCGTGGCGCTCGAGGCCGAGCTCGCCTGCTGGACCGCGAGCTCGGCGCCCGCCGCGCTGCTGCGGCGCGCCAAGGAGAGCGGCCTGACCGATCCGCGGCTCGCGGAGCTGCTGCAGGCGCCAGAGCACGCGATTGCCGAGCGTCTGACCCGGGAGGGCATCCGCCGGGTCTTCAAACGGGTCGACACCTGCGCCGCCGAATTCCCGGCCGAGACACCGTACCTCTACTCGACCTTCGGCAGCGAGGACGAGGCCGAGCCCACCGCGCGCCGCAAGGTGATGATCCTGGGCTCGGGACCCAACCGGATCGGTCAGGGCATCGAGTTCGACTACTGCTGCGTCCACGCCGCGTTCAGCCTGCGCCGGCTCGGCTTCGAGACGATCATGGTCAACTGCAACCCGGAGACCGTCTCGACCGACTACGACACCTCGGACCGCCTCTACTTCGAGCCGCTCACCCTCGAGCACGTCCTGGCGGTGGTCGCCGTCGAGCGTCCCGAAGGGGTGATCCTGCAGCTCGGCGGACAGACGCCACTGAAGCTCGCCAAGGGGCTCGCCGCCGCGGGCGTGCCGGTGTGGGGAACCTCGCCGCAGGCGATCGATCTCGCCGAGGATCGCAAGTTGTTCGGCGCGCTGCTCTCCAGCGAGGGGATCCGGCAACCCGAGAACGGCACCGCGCGCACCCTGGCGGAGGCGGTCGCGGTGGCGAACGGACTGGGCTATCCGGTGCTGGTCCGCCCGAGCTACGTGCTGGGCGGGCGGGCGATGGCGATCTGTCACGACCAGGCGATGCTCGAGCACTTCATGGTCCAGGCCACCGAGGTCTCGGGCGGACACCCGGTCCTGCTCGACCGTTTCCTCGACGACGCCACGGAGTTCGACCTCGACCTGGTGGCCGACGGCGAGCAGGCGGTGGTCTGCGGCATCCTCGAGCACATCGAGGAGGCTGGCGTGCACTCCGGCGACTCGGCCGCGGTGCTGCCGCCGCACCACGCCTCGACCGCCGAGGTCGACGAGATGCGGCAGATCGGCCGCCGGCTCGCGCTGCGGCTCGACGTGCGCGGCCTGATGAACGTCCAGTTCGCCCGGCATCGCGGCGAGCTGTTCGTCCTCGAGGTCAATCCGCGAGCTTCGCGCACCGTGCCGTTCATCGCCAAGGCGGTGGGCGCGCCGCTGGTCGACATCGCCTGCCGGGTGATGGCGGGCGAGACGCTGGCCGGGATCGGATTCGTCGAGGAGCCGGTCGCGCCGGCTCTCTTCGTCAAGGCGCCGGTCTTTCCCTTCAAGCGCTTCTCCGGCGTCGATCCGGTGCTCGGGCCGGAGATGAAATCGACCGGCGAGGTGATGGGGGTCGACATCGATTTCGGCTGGTCGTTCGCCAAGGCGTGGATCGCGGCGGGCCATCAGTTGCCGCTCGCCGGCAAGGCGTTCCTCTCGGTTCACGACCGGGAGAAGCCGGCGCTGGTGGGGATCGCCCGCCGGCTGCTCGAGCTCGGCTTCGAGATCCTGGCGACCGACGGCACGGCGCGCTTCCTCCAGGCGGCGGGCTGCCCGGCGACGCGGATCAACAAGGTCCACGAGGGGCGGCCGCACGTGGTCGACGCGATGATCAACCGCGAGATCCAGCTGGTGGTCAACACGCCGATCGGCCGCACGCCGGTGATCGACGACGGGCACATCCGGCGCGCGGCGGTGCGCTACCAGGTGCCCTGCATCACCACGCTCGCGGGGGCGCTGGCGGCGACCGAAGGGATCGCCGCCCTGGCCTCCGGCGCGCTCACCGTCCGTTCACTGCAGGAGCTCGGAACGCGCGTCGGAGCGGCGCGCCCGGTTTGAAGTCGGTCACCATCTACAGCGACGGGGCCTGCAGCGGCAATCCCGGTCCGGGCGGCTACGGCGTCGTCATGGTCGCCGGCGAGCGTCGCCTCGAGCTGGCGCGCGGCTTCCGCCGCACGACCAACAATCGCATGGAGATCCTGGCCGTGATCGCCGGGCTCGAGGCGCTCAAGCGGCCGTCCAGGGTCGAGGTGGTGAGCGATTCCCAGTACGTGGTCAACGCGATCCAGAAGGGCTGGCTGGCGAGCTGGCGGCGCAACGGCTGGCGCAAGGCCGACAAATCGCCGGCCGCCAACGTCGATCTCTGGGAGCGCCTGCTCCTGCTGCTCGAGCGCCACCAGGTGCGATTCTGCTGGGTGCGCGGGCACGACGGGCACGAGGAAAACGAACGCGCCGACCAGTTGGCAGTCGGCGCGTTGCGTGGCGAGGAGCTGGAGATCGACGCGGGGTTCGAGCGCCCGTAGCGAGCGCCGTCCGCTGAGCGTCAGACGGCCGAGCGGCGGCGCAGCGTGAGCCAGCCGGCGCCCAGGAGCAGGAGGCCGAACGCCGCGAAGCCGAGACTTCCGAGCGTGGGGATCATCGGCGTCGGACAGAGCAGGGTCAGGTCCAGCGTGAAGTTCCCCATCTGGCCGTTGGAGAAGCTCGACACCACCACCGTGACCTCGCCTTCCGAAGCGAGCTTCGCCCCCACCTGCGAGAGCAGTCCGCAGGCGTCGTCGTTCGCCGCCAAGGCATTGGTGCAAGGGTTGAGCGGATCGAAGGCGCCGGCTCCGCCGGCCGGATCCTGATAGACGGTGAGGAAGGTGTCGAAGCTGTAGACGTCTTCGCAGAAGGTGGCGATCAGGAAGCCCGCGGTCTGGGCGTCGAGGACGAAAGCGGAGTAGTAGACGTTGGTCGCGTAACCGGAGACGACGCAGTCGCCGGGTGTCGTGAAGGACTCGACCCGGTTGTAGGTCGGGCTGCCCTGGAAGAGATAGCCGGGGAGAGAAACCGACTGGTCGCAGGCCAGGGATGGAATCTGCGCCTGGGCGACGCCCGCGAAGACCGAGGCGAGCGCGAGCCCGCAGAGAATCACTGATCGCTTGGACATTTCAGCCCCTCCAGGAGTTTCTCCTAGTCTAGCATCGCTCGGCGAGCCGGGGGTCAACCCACCCGAAGAGACGGTGACCGGGCGCCCGAAGGCGTCGAAACTGGAATCGATGGGCGCTGCGAAGCGGGCCGGCGCCCGGAGGTGCCCATGGTCACCGAGCTTTCCGCCGCCGCGCTGCGCCAGGCCGTCGAGCCCCCCGACCTCGGATTCACCACCACCGCCGAGCTCGCCGAGCTCCCCGGCATTCTCGGGCAGCCGCGCGCCGTCGGCGCGATCGAGTTCAGCCTGGCGATCGACCGCCCCGGTTACAACCTCTTCGTGCTGGGTCCCCCCGGCACCGGCCGGCATGCCATCCTGCGCGGTTTCCTCGAGCGCAAGGCAGCGGAGCGGCAGGCGCCCAGCGACTGGGTCTACGTAGCCAATTTCCGCGACGAGAACCGGCCGCGGGCCCTCGCCCTCCCGCCGGGTCGCGGCGCCAGGTTGCGCGCCGAGATGGCGGAGCTGGTCGAGGACCTGCGCACCGCGTTCGCCTCGGCGTTCGAAGGCGAGGACTATCAGGCGCAGCGCAAGGCCATCGACCGGGAGCTGGGCGAGCGGCAGGAGGCAGGGTTCCGCGAGCTCGGCGAGCGCGCCGCGCGGGCCGGTCTCCTCATGGCGCGGACTCCGGTCGGCGTGGTCTTCGCACCGAGCCGGGGCGAGGAGGTGCTCTCGCCGCAGGAGTTCGAGCAGCTGCCGCAGGCCGAGCGCGAGCGGCTGCAGCGCGAGGTCGTCGCCCTGCAGGAGGCGCTCGAGAAGCAGCTCCGTCAGCTGCCGCGCTGGCGGCGGGAGGCGCGCGAGCGGGTTCGGACCCTGGACGTCGAGGTCGCCCGGCGCGCCGCGTCGGGGCTGATCGAGGAGCTGCAGGTCGCCTTCGCCGATCTGCCGGACATCGTCGCCTGGCTCGACGAGGTGGAGCAGGACGTGGTCGCCAACGCCCGCCTCTTCCTGGCGGCGGACGGAGCCCGTGCCGGCGAGGAACCGACCGCGGCCGGTGCGGCAGCGGCGCCGCTGCGGCGCTATCGGGTCAACCTGCTGGTGGACGGCTCGACCCGCCAGGGGGCGCCGGTCGTCCTCGAGCGGCAGCCGACGCTGCAGAACCTGGTCGGCCGGGTCGAGCACGTGGCGCAGATGGGGGTGCTGTCGACCGACTTCACGTTGATCAAGCCGGGCGCGCTGCACCACGCCAACGGCGGCTACCTGCTGCTCGACGCGCTCCACCTGCTGCGTCAGCCGCTCGCCTGGGAGACGCTGCAGCGCATGCTGCAGCAGGGGGAGATCCGGATCGAGTCGCCGGCGCAGGTGCTCGGACTGGTGAGCACCGTGACGCTCGAGCCCGAGCCGATTCCGCTGGCGCTCAAGGTCGTGCTGATCGGCGAGCCCTTCCTCTACGATCTGCTGACCGCGCTCGACCCCGAGTTCCTGGAGATGTTCAAGGTGGCGGCCGAGTTCGACGACGTGGTCGATCGCGCGCCGGCGACCGACCAGGACTACGCCCGCCTGCTCGCGACCTTCGCGCGCGCGGAGGGGTTGCGCCCCTTCGACCGCGGTGCCGTGGCGCGGCTCTTCGAAGCCGCGAGTCGGCGCGCCGGCGACGTCGGCAAGCTCTCGCTCGAGGCGCGGCATCTCTTCGATCTGCTGCGCGAGGCGAATCACCACTGCGGCAACGCCGGAAGGGACGTGGTCAACGCCGCGGACGTGGAGGCGGCGGTCGAGGCCGACACCCGCCGCGCCGACCTCTGGCGGCAGCGACGCTTCGAACAGTACGACCAGGGGACGCTGCTCACCGCGACGAGCGGCGCCGTGGTCGGCCAGGTCAACGCCCTCTCGGTGGGCGAGCGCGGCGGCTTCGCCTTCGGATTCCCCAGCCGGGTGACCGCCCGGGCGCGCATCGGCGAGGGGCGGGTGCTCGACATCGAACGGGAAGTCGACCTCGCCGGGCCGATCCATTCGAAAGGGGTCCTGATCCTCGGTTCCTTCCTGGGCGACCGGTTCGCACGCGAGTCGCCGCTCTCGCTCTCGGCGAGCCTGGTGTTCGAACAGTCCTACGGCGGCATCGAGGGAGACAGCGCCTCGCTCGCCGAGCTCTGCGCCCTGCTCTCCGCGATCTCGGAGGTTCCGTTGCGCCAGACGCTCGCGGTCACCGGCTCGGTCGATCAGCACGGCGCGGTGCAGGCGGTGGGTGGCGTCAACGAGAAGATCGAAGGCTTCTTCGAGCTCTGCCGCCGGCGCGGCCTCACCGGCGACCAGGGAGTTCTCCTGCCGGCGAGCAACGTCCGGCACCTCATCCTGCGGCGCGAAGTGCTCGACGCGATCGAGGCGGGCCGCTTCCACCTCTATCCGGTGGCCGAGGTCGACCAGGCGCTCGAGCTGCTCACCGGCCTGCCGGCGGGAGTCCGGGGAGAGGACGGCGGCTACCCGGAGGGCTCGTTCAATCGCGCGGTCGAGAATCGCCTGGCGGAGTTCGCGTTGCGGCGCCAGGCTTTCGCGCGCGTGTTCGAAGGGGTCGAGGAACCGGCGGCAGGGGAATAGCCCGCGTCCCAGCAGGCCCTCTCCCGGCCCGACCGGCATCCTGCGCTAGGCTCGCCGCCGCGGTGCCAGTGCCGCGGCGACAGCGGGAGAGCGCCATGTCCGCGATGCGCGTCGAACGGGACAGCCTGGGCGAGATCGAAGTGCCGGAGTCGGCCTACTGGGGGGCGCAGACCGAGCGGGCGCGGCGCAACTTCCCAGTCTCCGGGCTCACCTTCCCGCGCCGCTTCATCGCGGCGCTCGGGCGGATCAAGGGGGAGTGCGCGGCGATCAACGCCGAGCTGGGGGTCCTGCCGGGCGAAGTCGCGCGCGCCATCGAGCAGGCGGCCGGCGAAGTCGCCTCCGGAGCCCTCGACGCGCAGTTCCCGCTCGACATCTTCCAGACCGGGTCGGGGACCTCGACCCACATGAACGCCAACGAGGTGATCGCCAACCGGGCGAGCGAGCTGCTGGGCGGCGCTCGCGGAAGTCGGCATCCGGTCCACCCGAACGATCACGTGAACGCCGGTCAGTCGTCGAACGACGTCTTCCCGACCGCGTTGCACGTCGCGGCCTACGGTGCGATCGCGGAGGCGCTCGAGCCGGCGCTGGCGACCCTGGCCGGGATCCTGGACGAGAAGTCGGCGGAGCTCGACGACGTGGTGAAGATCGGGCGCACCCATCTGCAGGACGCCGTGCCGGTGCGGCTCGGGCAGGAGCTCGCGGGGCACGCCCAGCAGGTGCGCAACGGGCTCGCGCGCCTCGCCGCGGCGAAGCCACGCCTCGCCGAGCTGGCGCTCGGCGGCACGGCGGTCGGCACCGGCCTCAACGCGCCGCCGGGTTTCGCCGACCGGGTGATCGCCCGTCTCGCGGCGCGCAGCGGTCATCCGTTCGTCGCGGCACCCAGTCGTTTCGAGGCGCTGGCGGCCCGGGATGCCGCGGTCGAGACCTCGGGGGCGCTCAACACGCTCGCCGTGTCGCTCACCAAGATCGCCAACGACCTACGCTGGCTCGCCTCGGGTCCGCGCTGCGGGCTGGGGGAGATCGCCTTGCCGAGCCTGCAGCCTGGCAGCTCGATCATGCCGGGCAAGGTCAATCCGGTGATCCCCGAGATGACCCTGATGGTCGCGGCGCAGGTAGTCGGTAACCACCAGGCGATCACCCTCGCCGGCATGGCGGGCAATTTCGAGCTCAACACCATGATGCCGCTGGTGGCCTACGACCTGCTGCAGTCGATCGAGCTGTTGGCGAACGCCGCGCTCCTGCTCGCCGAGCGCTGCGTCGCCGGCATCACGGCCAACCGCGAGCGCTGCGCCGAACTCGTCGAGCGCTCGCTCGCCATGGTGACGGCGCTGGCGCCGCGAATCGGCTACGACCAGGCGGCCGCGATCGCGCACGAGGCGGTCGCGACCGGGCGCACGGTGCGCGAGATCTGCGTCGAGCGTCGGATCCTGCCGCCCGACGAGCTCGCCGCGCTGCTCGACCCGCGGGCGCAGACGGAGGGGAGGGGCTAGTCGTTCGCCCAGCTGAAGCCGAGGGCGATCGAGGCCGTGACGTCGATCGTCGAATCCACCACGTCGTAGGAGCGGGCCCGGACCTCCGGGCGGAGGTAGAAGGACTCGCCGAGCGCGGCGCGGTAGCCGAGGCCGACGTGGAGCGACATCGAACCCTTGTCGAGATCCACCGCGGCGCCTGGCACGTGGGTGTCGACGCTGACGTCGGCGTAGCCGAGGCCGCAGAACATCTCGAAGCTCTTGCCGGTCGGATACGCCAGGAACGAGACTTCGAAGTGCGCGATGTCGGCGTCGACGTTCGAGGCGCCGTAGCCGTCGTCGCCGCTCAAGCTGAACGACTCGAAGCTCGCCATCAGTCCCCAGCCCGGCGAGGGCCGCCAGGCGCCGCGCGCGCCATAGCTCACGTCCTCGGCGAGCTCCTCGCCGAAGTAGTAGCCGGCGAATCCCTCGATCCGGCCCTCTCCTTCGGCGAAGGCCGGCGTGGTGCCGAGGAGAGCCGCCGCCAGAACCAGGAACACCCCCATCCGTCGCGTCACCATCGTCGTTCCTCCCAGGGCAGCGGCCGTGCCGCGCCCATCGTCGTCGTGCTCAGCTGCCGAGCCACCCGGCGAGGGTCTCGGCGTGGAATCCGACCAGCAGGCGGCGGCCGAAGCGGACCAGAGGCGCCCGGATGTTCCCGGTCGGTCCGCGAAGGTCGTCGACGCCCACCGCGCGCGCCGGCCGCCGTTCGACCTTCCTGCCGCGCGCGATCCAGACCTCGTCGACCGACGTCAAGAGAGCCCCGACCTCGTCGGGCGCGAGCGCCTGACGCGTCGAGCGCTCCTCTCCCACCTTCGTCCGGCGGCTGGTCAGCACCTCCCGGGTGCGTTCGCAGCTGGTTCAGCCGGGGCGCGAGTAGAAGAAATCGATCGAGGTCACGGGCAGGGAGCGTAACACGCTGCTCAGTCCTCGCGATCGCCTCCCCAGGCCTCGATGTCGCGGCGCTGCTTCTTGGTGGGGCGGCCGGCGCCTTTCTCGCGCAGGACCGGCGGGCGTCTGAGGAGCCGGGCGAGCGGATCCGCGGCCGGCCGGGGGGGAGACAGATCCTCGAACAGGCGCGGGACCTCGACCTTGGGGAGGGTCTTCTCGGCGAGCTCGCGCACCACCAGGACGCGCGTCCAGTCCGGAGTGACCTCGGCCTCGATGCGGTCGCCGAGGGCCACCAGGCGGTGTGGCTTCACGGCGACGCCGTTCACCCGGACGCGCGAGAGCTCGCAGGCCCTGCCGGCGAGCGTACGGCTCTTGAAGACCCGGGCCACGAAGAGCCACTTGTCGATGCGGACGTCCATCGCCGCCATTCTAGGGCTGCCGGGGGCGCTTGCCCGAGATCCTCCCGCGCGACAGGATGGATCTCGATGCCTCGCGCCGCACCCGTCGCCTGCTTGCTCGCCGCCGCTCTCTTCCTGGGCTCCTGCTTCGAGCCGCCGGTCCTGGAGCTCCTCACCCTGAGCTTCGCCGCCGAGGGGGGTGCGGTCGCCTCGCTCGAGGTGGCGCTCGCCGCGCCGGGAGAGCTCGAGGCACGCGCCGTCACCCGGCGGATCGAGGAGCGGGAGCGGGCGCTGCTCGAAGGCTCGGATCCCTGGCTCGACCGCTTCGCGGCGCTCGCAGCGGCCGAGGACGGCGCCGAGTGGCGGCGCGGCGGCGGTCGGCTGCGTTCGTTCCGGCGCTGGGCGCGGGTCGATTCCGGCGAGGCGCTCGCGGGGCTCGTCCAGGGCGACGCCGCCCACTTCGGCTTCTCGAGCGACGGCGAGCGTGCCACTTTGGAGCTCGTGCCGCTCGACGTGAGCCGGGCGACTCGCAAGGAGCGCCTGCGGGTGGCGCGCGAGCTCGAAGCCTGGTCCGCGGTCTACACGCGCTACCTCGCGGCGGCCTATGCGCTGGACGCCTACCTCGAAGCGCGGCCGGAGCGCGCGACGACCTGTTGGGGAGCGGTGCTCGGCGAGCCGGAGGGCCAAAGCCCGCTCGAAGAGGAGGAATCGCGGCTGGTGGAGACCCTGGCCGAGCTCATGGCCGAGGCCCTGACCGCGCTGGAGGTCGACCCTCTGGAGGGCTATTCGCTCGACGAGCGGGCGCGGCGGGTCTTTCACCCCTTCGAGGCCCGCATCGGGGTCGAGCTCCCGGTCGAGCCCAACGAGGTCGCAGGGTTCGTGCGCGCCGACGAGCGGGCCTTCGTCGTCCCCGAGCTCTCGCTCTCGGAGGCCACGGCGCGACTCGAGGGGCGCTGGCTCGCCGCCGATCCGCTGCTCGCCATGGCGAGTGCCCTGCGCCTCGGCCAGGAGCGGGTGGCCGACCTCACCCCCTTCACGCGGTCGCCCATCGTGCGCTCCGTGTCCCCACCGGACGCCGACGAGGTCGCCGACGCGCTGCGCTTGGAGCTCTCGCCGCCGCCGGTCTACCGGCTCGTCTGGCGGACGACGGCGATGCCCGCCGCGCCGGGGGCAGCCCTGTGAGGGTCTCGCGCGAGGAGTTCGAGGCGCTGGTCGAGCAGGCGCTCGAGCAGCTGCCCGACGAGTTCAAGCAGGCGCTCGACAACGTCGCGGTGATGGTGGAGGAGGAGCCGCAGGACGAGGACCTCGAGGAGGTCGGCATCGACCCGGAGGACCCCGACCGCGACGAGCTCTTCGGCCTCTACCAGGGGGTGCCGCTGACCGAGCGCGACAGCTTCTACACCGCGCTGCCGGATCGCGTGTTGATCTATCGTGGCCCCATCCTGCGCGAGTGCGAAACCCGCCGGCAGGTCATCCGCGAGATCCGCGAGACCGTGCAGCACGAGCTCGGGCACTACTTCGGCATGGAGGAGGACGAGCTGCCCTTCTGAGGCTCAGCCGCCGGAGCGCAGGCGCGCGACCCTGGCGTCGCCGTCGGCGGTCAGGCGTTCGTGCTCGCGGCGGTAGAACTCCTCCTGCTCGTCCCGCTTCACCGGGTCGGAGAGCTTGGCGAGCTTGTCGCGGTGCAGGATCTCGAGCTCGGCGAGCTTGGACGCGATCACCCGGCGGGCTTCGGCGATCGCCTGCTTGGTCGCCTCGGCGAGCGCCTCCTCGCGCGGCGGTTCGAGCCCCTCGCGCTCCATGCGCTCGAGCGCCAGCTCGTAGGAGGACTTCATTCCGGAGGTCTTATCCTTGGTCGCCATGTCGGAGAGGGATTCTAGCCGCCCGCGCTTCCTGCTGCTCTTCGTCGACGGCGTGGGCCTCGCCCCGGCGGGCGCGTCGAATCCGCTGTCGACCGTCCCGACGCCGGCCCTCCGACGGCTGCTCGGCGGTCCGTTGACTACCGAGTCGGTGCAGGCGAGCGCTGGCATGCTCCTCCGCCCCCTTGACGCCACGCTCGGCGTCGAGGGGCTCCCGCAGAGCGCCACCGGCCAGACGACGCTGCTCACCGGCGTCAACGCGGCGCGCGATCTCGGCCGGCACGTTTCCGCCTTCCCCGGTCCGCGCCTCGCGGCGCTCCTCGCGGCGCACAGCGTGCTCGCCCGTGTGGGCGCGCTCGGCCGCTCGGCGCTATTCGCCAATCCCTTCACGCCGCGCTACTTCGCCGAGGTCGCGGCGCGCCGCCGGCGGCATTCGGCCACCACCCTCGCCGCGCTCGCCGGCCCGGCACCCCTTCGCGACCTGGCGGACCTCGAACGGGGCGAGGCGGTCACCTGGGACGTCTGCCGGGACCACTTCGCGACCTATCTCGACCAGCCGATCGCGCCGGTCGCGGCCGAGGAGGCGGGCCGCCAGCTCGCCCGGCTCGCCGGGCGGCACGATTTCACCCTCTGGGAGACCTTCACGACCGATCTCGCCGGGCACGGGCGCTGGGGCTGGACCGCGGACGAGGCGCTGGCGCGACTCGACGGCCTCCTCACCGGAGTTCTCGCCGAACGCCCGCAAGACCTCACCGTCCTGCTCACCAGCGACCACGGCAACCTCGAGGACGCGACGCAACCGCTGCACACCCGCAACCCGGTGCCGCTGCTCGCGGTCGGTTCCGAAGCCCGGGCGTTCGCCGAGCTCGAGGCCTTGGATGAGGTGACTCCCTGCCTGCTCGCCTGCCTCGCCGGCCGAAACCCCGCCTGAAACGACGAACCGCCCGCTCCGGCGCTCCGGAGCGGGCGGTTCGCTGCGCACGAGCTGCTGGGGGTGCGCGCCTACTTGCGGCGCCGCATCCCGATCACCGCCGCGGCGCCGAGGCCCGCGGCGAGCAGGGCGAGGCCGATCGGCGCGAGCGCCGGGATCTCGAGCGCCGAGGTCAGCACCGCGGTGCCCTCGATCAGGAACGGCAATCCCTGCGCCGCCCCCGCGGTGCCGGTGTCGATCAGCGGGGCCCAGGTCGCACCGCTGTCGATGGATTGCTGACCGTCGCCGGTCACCGCTTGGCCGGTGATCGTGATCGGCGGAACCCAGGGTCCCGAGGCCAGGCTGCCGTCTGTCTGCCAGTCGAGCCAGTAGTTGCCCGGCGGGAGCACGCAACCCGAGAAGTCGCAGGTCTGCGCCATGACGGGGCGGTTGCACGCGCCCGGCGCCGAGTCGAGATCGCGGTAGATGCCGGTGAACACGGTGGTCGACATGCAGTTGGTCACCGTGTCGCCGCAGACCACCGAGCTGCCGGGATCGTCGGGGCTGCCATCCCAGATTTGGGCGTTGACGGCGGTGATGGTGGACGCCGTCGTCGAGCCGGTCTGATAGGCGAAGAAGGTGATCTGCGAGAGCTGCCACTCCGGTCCGTCGGGGACGGTGAAGTCGTCCGCGACTCGGATACCGGCGGACACGGCGTGGCCGAATCCGTAGGTGTTCAATCCGAGGGCGGACTGCAGGCGGCTGGTGTCGGTGCCGCTCGGACAGGCGCTGCCGGCGACGTTGGCGAACGGACCGTTGTCCCAGAGCAGGTCTTCGCCGACGCCGGCCCACAGGGGCGCGGGCGGTCCGGCGGGCGGGGCGGCCACCTCGGGTCCGCCGACCACGTCGGCGGCCTGTCCGGCGAGAGGCAGCGGTGCCAGGGCGAGGATCCCCAGAACCAGCAGGGTTGCGAAGCGTCGAGTCATCGTGATCTTCCTCCTTCTGAAGTGGATGGAGCAGACTGCAATCGAGATCCTGCTTGTCTTCTCATTCTACGCTCCGGCGGCAGCCCATCGCAAACTCGCCGCGGGGCGAGCCGACGGCCAACCTGGCACGTTTCGGCTCCGAGCGTAAGGCACTGGTTTTGCTAACCTGCGCGGCATGATCGAAGCTCAGGACCTGACGCGCCGTTACGGCGACTTCACCGCCGTGGCCGGGATCTCCTTCGCCGTTCCAGAGGGGGAGATCGTCGGCATCCTCGGCCCCAACGGGGCCGGCAAGACGACCACCATTCGGATGATCACCGGGTTCCTCCCGCCGAGCTCCGGGCGGGTGACCCTGGGCGGGCACGACCTGTTCGAGAGCGATGTCCAGATCCGTCGCCAGATCGGGTACCTGCCGGAGAGCGTGGCGCTCTACCCGGAGATGCGGGTCGAGGAGTACCTCGCCTATCGCGCCCGGCTGGAGGGCATGGACCGCTTCGCCGCCCGCCGGCGTCAGGGAGAGGTGATCGAGCGTTGTCTGCTCGCGGAGGTCCGCCGGCAGGTGATCGGCACCCTGTCCAAGGGCTACCGGCAGCGCGTCGGCCTCGCCGCCGCCATCCTCCACGATCCCAAGGTCCTGGTGCTCGACGAGCCGACGGTCGGGCTCGATCCGAAGCAGATCGTGGCTATCCGCGAGCTGATCCGCGAGCTCGGCGAGAAGCACACCCTGCTGCTCTCGACCCACATCCTGCCCGAGGTCGAGCTGCTCTGCCGGCGGGTGCTGATCATCGACCGGGGGCGGATCGTGGCGGAGGGGACGCCGGAGGCGCTGCGCGAGCGCTGGCAGGGCAAGGTCGCGGTGAATCTCGAGCTGGCGACCGTCGAGCCGGACGCGGCGGAGGCGCTCGCGGCGGTCCCGAACGTCGAGCTGGTGAGCGCCGATCCGGCGGCGCCGGGACGATTCCGGCTGGAGTGCGCCAAGGGGAGCGACCCGCGGGCCGACCTCTTTCGCCTCGCCGTCGAGCGCCACTGGGTGCTCGTCGAGCTCGCCGCCGAGCGCGCCTCGCTCGAAGACGTCTTCGTCCGCCTGACCACCCGCGACGAGCCGGGGGAGGCCGCATGAGGGGCGCGCTGGCGGTCTTCACCCGCGAGCTCCGGGCCTACTTCTTCTCGCCGCTCGCCTACGTCATCCTGACCTTCTTCCTGCTGGTGCAGGGTTATTACTTCGCGATCATCGTCTCCTATCTCTCCGACCCGCGCGCCGCGGCCGGCAAACCGCTCGAGCTCTTCTTCGGGCAGACGATCTTCACCTGGCTGGTGCTCATCTTCTCCGGCACCTTCCTCACCATGCGCCTGATCTCCGAGGAGCTCCGCAGCGGCACCATCGAGACGCTGATGACCGCGCCCGTCTCCGAAACCCACGTCGTGCTCGGCAAGTACTTCGCCGCGCTCGCCTTCTACCTCTTCCTCTGGGCGCCGACCCTGGTGTACGTGCTGATCGTGCGGCTCGAGACGCCGGTCGACTGGGGCCCGATCGCGGCGAGCTACCTCGGCATCGTCGGCATCGGCGCGCTCTTCCTGGCGGTCGGCGTCTTCGCCTCGTCGCTGTCGAAGAACCAGATCGTCGCCGCCATCGTCACCTTCTTCTGCCTGCTGGTGCTGTTCAGCTGCGGCCTGCTCGAGAACCTGGTCAACGGCGACACGGCCAAGCGGGTCTTCGGCTACCTCAATCTCTGGCAACACATGGACGATTTCGCGAAAGGCATCGTGGACACCCGCCGGCTGGTCTACTACGCGACCGGCGTCGGCTTCTTCCTCTTCCTCACCAGCCGCGCCCTGGCGGCGAAGAAGTGGAGATAGCCATGCCGACCCCGAACAGGAAGTCGCTCGTCCAGGGCTCGATCCTCTCGGCCGGAGTGCTGCTGGTGGTGGCGCTCGTCGGGATCCTCAACTACTTCGGAATGAAGTACTACCACCGCTTCGACTGGACCGCGGAGAGGATCTACTCGCTCTCCGACAAGACGATCGCGGTGCTCAACGGCCTCGACAAGGACATCGAGGTGACGATGTTCCTGCCGGCGCAGTCGCCGCTCCACGACCAGGCGAGGGAGCTGCTCGAACGCTACGCGGCGAAGTCGAAGCGGCTGACCTTCCGCGTCGTCGAAGCGGAGAAGAACCTGATCGAGGCGCAGCGTCTGGTGGACAAGTACCAGATCTCGTCGCTCAACGTGGTGGTCTTCGACTCCGGAACCGATCGACGGGTGGTCGAGGAGGGCGATCTCGCCGACTACGACTATTCGGGCCTGCAGTTCGGTGGCGCGCCGGAGATGACCGGCTTCAAGGGGGAGGAGGCCTTCAGCGGCGCGATCCTCGCCCTGGTGGAGAGCCACAAGCCCAAGGTGCGGTTCACCTCGGGCCATGGCGAGCTGGCGCTCGAGGACGTCGGCGGCCAGGGACTGTCGCGGATCCGCGAGCTCCTCGGCCGGGAGAACCTCGACCTCGAGAGCTGGTCGTCGCTCGGTCAGGCCGAGGTGCCGGCCGGCACCGACCTGCTGGTGATCGCCGGGCCGCGCAGCGGCTTCATCCCGCCCGAGCTCGAAGCTTTCGCGCGCTACCTCGAAGCGGGCGGCCGGATGATGGTGCTGCTCGATCCGGAGCTGGCGCGCGCCGGAGGCCTGGTCGCGACCGGGCTCGAGTCGTGGCTGGCCCGGTACGGCGTCAAGGTCGGCGACGACATCGTGGTGGATCCCTCCGCGGTGCTGCCGTTCTTCGGCGCCGAGACGATCTTCGCCAACGCCACCGGCGCGAGCAAGATCGTGCAGAGCCTGCAGCAGGCGAAGTATCCGGTCATCGTGGCGCTGGCGCGCTCCGTCGCCGCCGGTGCGACCCCCGCCGGCATGGAGGCGCAGGTGCTGCTCGAGACGAGCGCCGAGGGGTGGGGGGAGACCGATCTCGCCGACCTCAAGGCGGTGGCCAAGGGCGAGCGCGATCGTCCCGGACCGGTGCCGCTCGCCGTCGCGGTGGCCGCGAAGCCGGCGCCGCCGGCGACGCCCGATCTCGCGGCGGAGGAGCTCGCTCCCGAGACGCCGCCCACCGCGCCGGTGTCCGCGGCGCCCGCCTGGCGGCTGGTGGTGGTCGGCGATTCGGATTTCGCGACCAACGGCCAGCTCGCCAACGCCGGCAACCCGACGCTGCTCGCCAACGCCTTCAACTGGCTGCTCGAGCGCCAGAAGCTGATCGAGATCGGCCCCAAGCGTCCCGAGCAGGTGCATCTCACGCTCACGCCGGCGGAGCTCTCGGCCATCACCTGGGGTGTTCTCGCCGGCCTGCCGCTGCTCGCCGTAGTGGCCGGCGTGACGGTCTACCTCAGGCGCCGGAGGTAGGAGTTGAAGCCGCGTACCCTGGCGCTCCTCGCCGCCGTCGTCGCCCTGCTCGGCGCCCTGATCGTCTTCTGGGAGAAGGAGCAGCCGTCGTCCGACGAGCGGCGGGAGCTGGCCAAGAAGATCGTTCCGGTCGAGGCCAGGGATCTGGTCGCGCTCGAGGTGGAGTGGTCCGGAAGGGTCGTCCGTCTCGAGCGTGAGCCCTCGGCGTCGCCGCCCGCGAAGGCCGCGGACGCGGGGGCTCCGGCGCCCGCCGGTGTCCCGCCGCCGCCGGGCAAGTGGCGCCTGGTCGAGCCATTCCCGGGACCCGCCGACTCGGCGGCGGTCGAACAGCTCGCCGATACGCTCACGCGCCTGGAGAGTCTGCGCACCGTGGCCGAAGGTTCGCGCCAGGACCTCGGATTCGATCCGCCGCGCGGCAAGGTGAGCTGGCGCACGGCGCGGCGCTCGGGCAGCTTCGAGATCGGCGGAGAGCTGCCCGCCGCGCAGGACCTGCTGATCGCGGCGGCGGGCTCGCCGGGCTTCGCCGTGGTTCCCGACGGCTTCGTCGCCGAGCTCGAGAAGCCGGCGGGCGACTGGCGGAGCCGCGAGGTGGTGACCGCCGATCGGCAGGCGATCCAGCGCATCACGCTCACGCCCGCCTCGGGCGCACGGCTGGTGCTCGCCCGCTCGGGCGAGTCGCTCCGCCTCGAGGAACCGGTCGCCGACGCGGTCGACCGGGATCTCGCCGACCAACTGCTCTCCGACCTGACCGCCCTGCGGATCGCCACGTTCCTCGATCCGCCGCTCGAGCCTGCGGCCGCCGCCGGACTCGCCGCCCCGCTGGGGACGATCGACCTGGTGATCGCCGAGCGCGCCGAGCCGCAGCGGATCGAGGTCGGCGGCGAGCGCGCCGGCCGGCGTCTGATGCGCAGCGGCGGACAGGCGTTCGAGGTGACCAGCGAACTCGCCGCAGCGCTCGGCCGCCCGGCGGTGGAGTGGCGCTCGCGCCACTGGACGCGGTTCGAGAACTGGCGGATCGAGCGGGTGCGCGTCGAGGACGCCGTCGGGTCGCTGGATCTCGAACGCAAGGACGGCGACTGGTTGCGCGACGGCCAGCGCGTCCCGTTCACCGTCGCGAGCGATCTGCTCTACGCCGTGACGTCGGCCAAGGCCGACCGCCTGGAGGAGGACGGCGACGGCGCCGCCGTCGCGGGCAAGCCGACGCTGACCCTGCGCCTGATCGACGCCGACGGGGGCGAGGAGACGCTGACCCTGCATCCTGCCGTCGCCGGGGCGGTGCCGGCGCGCACCAGCGGCCGGGCGGTAACCCTCCATCTGCCGGCGAGCGTCGCGGCCGAGATCACGAGCAAGCTCGGCGCGCTGCGCGCCGCCGTGCCGCTCGACGCGCCAACGAGCCCTGCAGCGGCAGGACCAGCGGGGAACACGACGCCGGCGAGCGGCGAGTAGAAGGCCGCGCGCCGTCGGTCCGCCACCTGACGTTCGTCATGGCGGCCCGCACCGGCGCCGAGTAAGGTCGCACGCGCCGGGAGGAACCCGCCCGGCGCGTCCCGGAGGAACGTCATGACCCCACCCAAGCGTCCGGCCTGCCTGCTCTGCGAGCGCGACGACCAGGCCACTCCGCTCGTGCAGCTGCTCTATCGCGGCGCGCCGACCTGGATCTGCCCGCAGCACATGCCGGTGCTGATCCACGATCCGCACAGCCTCGCCGACGTCCTGCCGGGCGCCGAGCAGCTCTCGCCCGCCGAACACCACGACTGAGCGCGGTCGCGCTCGGGCCGCGCCGAGATCAGGCGGAGAAGACGAGGCTGCAGCAGGTGACCGCGCCCTCGGCCTTGGCGAGCTCGGAGAGGTCGACGCGCTCGAGCGGGTAGCCGAGCGCCTCGAGCCGCGAGGCGGTCGCCGGGAAGGCGCTCGGATAGAGAATCGCGGCGTCGCCGAGCCGCAAGGCGTTCGCGGCCTGGGGCTCGCGCGGGTCGACCTCCACCAGACGGTAGCCCGAGAACGGCGCGGTATCGACCCACGCCCGATGGACGAGCAGCGTGTCGGGCGCCACCGCGGTCACCGCCGATTTCAGGTGCAGACAGCCCCGGATGGCGACCTCGCGGACCGTGTAGCCGAGCGGCGAGACCAGGCGTCGGAGCGCGTCGCAGCCGGCGCGCGAGCTGCGGCCCGAGCGGCCGACGTAGAGGGTTCGCCCGAGCCGCAGGACGTCGCCGCCATCCACGGTCCCGCGGCCCGGCAGTGGCCTGAGCTCGCGGTAGGCGGCGAGCGCGCGCGCGACGCTCGGCACTTCCGGGCGGCGCGACGCCGCGCCGGGACGCAGGAGGATGGCGACCTCGTCGAGCACCAGGGCGACGTCCTCGACGAAGACCGAGTCGGGTAGCTCGGGCTCCTCCGCGAGCTGCTCGACCGCGCAACCGAGCCGGCCGAGGGCCGCTTCGTAGGCGCGATGCTGGTGCCGGGCCCGGTCGAGGTCGATCGGCTGCCGTTCGAGGTGCGTCAGCTCGCAACGCTCCAACGAACGGCTGACCTGGCGAGTGATGGCGCGCAGCATGTCGCAACTCCTCCCCCCGACACCGGGCGATGCGCAGATTATCCCGGCCCCCGGGCGCTGCTACGCTGCCGGCGTGCTGCGCCTGGTGAACGCGAGCGAGATCCCGCCGGCCCCCGCGGAGACGCCCTCCCTGGCTGTGGCCATTCCTCGGCAGCTCCGCCTGCTGCGCGAGCCGCTGCGTCGCTGGCGGGCCCGCCGCCGCCTGGCCGCCGCGTCGCGCGGCGCCGGCGAGCCGGTGCTGGTGATTCCTGGAATGGGGGTGGGCGACCTCTCGACCTGGACGCTGCGGCACTACCTTCGCCGTCAGGGGTTCGCCGCCGAAGGCTGGGGCCTCGGGCGCAACCGCCCCGACGTGGCGCGCAATCTGGCCCGCCTGCTGGTCCGACTGGAGTCGCTCGCGAGCGCGGTCGGCGCGCCGCTCGCGCTGGTCGGGTGGAGTCTCGGCGGCGTGCTGGCGCGGGAGCTCGCGCGGCTGCGTCCAGATCTCGTGCGGCGGGTGATCACCCTAGGCTCGCCGGTCGAGCGAGGGCTCGGCGCGACCGCGGTGGGGGGCCTCTTCCGGCTGCAGGGCTGGGATCTCGCGGCGATCGCGCGGATCGTCGCGGCGGCCAACGAGACGCCGATTCGCGTGCCGGTCACCGCGATCTTCAGCCGGCGCGACGGCATCGTCGACTGGCGGTCCTGCCTCGATCGCCTGACACCCGGCGTCGAGCACCTCGAGGCGACCTCCTGCCACTGGGGGCTCGGCCTCGACCCCGAGGTCCTGGAGGCGATCGCCGAGCGCCTGGCGAGCGTCCCGCGCCTCGCCGACGACTAGGATTCGCGGGTGAGCACGGCGCGGGTGTAGAGCAGCGAGAAACCCTGTCGCTGCACGTTCTGCTGCGACTTCGAGCCGGGCTGGGTGGTGACCACCGCGAGGTCGCAGCCGGCGGCGGCCGCGGCGGCGAGGCGATGGGCGAGCAGCGCGCTCTGGATGCCGTGTCGCCGGTGGGCCGGCAGGGTCGCCGCGCCGCACAGCTGGGCGACACCCTCCGCGAATCGGCAGCTCGCCCCGCCGGCGACTTCGCCAAGGCGCCGCGCGAAGTAACGCCGGAAGCCCGCGATCGCCGCGACGTCACCGATCGCCGACGCCGCCACCTCGCGCGGGAACTCCTCGTCCGAGGCGACCCCCTGGAGATCGGGATGCGCGAAGCCGTCGACCAGCACGTCGAGCCAGCGCTCCAAGTCGTCCGGCGCGCACTCCAGGACGTCGATGCCGGCCGCCGGCGGGGCCGCGCTCGCCGGCGGCAAGGCGAGTCCGAGCACATTCTCGAAACCGACCAGTTGGTAGCCGCGGCGGGTGAGCAGGGTCGCGATCGCGGGCTCGCCGAGGCTGGCGAGCTCGACGCGCACCGCTTCGCCGCGCTCCGCGTAGAGGCGTTCGATCCCCGCGAGCTCGTTCTCGTCCAAGGGGCCGGCGAAGCCGAGGCCGGCCACCTTGTTGAGCGGCGAGCCGGCGCCGCCGTAGCAGGCCCGACCCCCGGCGATCGGCCGCACGAAGACCCCGGTGCCGGGGCGGCGGCGGGCCGCCGCGGTGGCGCCGTCCTCGATCAGGGCGCTCTCGGCCCGCTCGAGCCGCGCCGCGAGCTCCGTGCCACAGAAGAACGGCGGAGGGAACGAGGTCATGTTCGGATGCTATCCGCGTCCGGCGGCCGGCGTTTCGCCCGGGCGCCAGTCGTCGGGCACGCGGACGAGGACGGCGCGCCCGCGGGCGCAGAGTCGTCCCCCCGCCGAGAGCTCCGTCGCGACAGTCACCTTGCGCTCCCGCACCTCGACCAGCGTCGCGCGGAGCTCGAGCGGCTGGCCGCTCGGCGTCGGCGCGAGGAAGTCGATCTCCAGCCGGCCGGTGACGAAGCGGGGCAGGTAGCCGTCCCCCAGCCGTCCGCCCGCCGCCCGATGCACGGCGGCGGCGGCGGTGCCGGTCGAGTGGCAGTCGATGGCCGAGGCGATCAGCCCGCCGTAGACCAGGCCGGGGAGGGCCGTGTGCTCCGGCCGGGGATGGACCGTCGCGACGGTCGCCTCGCCGTCCCAGAAGCTGCGGATCCGCAGGCCGTGCTCGTTCAGTCGTCCGCAGCCGTAGCAGTGACTCCAGGGGTCGGGGTAGAGGTCTTGGAAGGCGGGGGTCTCGGCCATGGCGTGCGTATTCTCCCCTGGCGCCGGCCAAGTCGGAATCGGCGCGGAAAACCCCCCTGGCGCCCCCCGAAGGCCGCGCGTCGAGTGCTACACTGCCACCTCAGCCTGACAACTACACAGGGGGCAAACATGGCGCTCTTCGCGACGAATCGACGATCGTGGATGGCAGTTCTTGGAATCCTCTCGCTGCTCGCTTCGGGTGGGCTCGCCTCGGCGCAGCAACCCGCGGCGCAGCAGCCTCCAGCCGAGCCCGCGCCGGAAGCGGCTCCGGACGCCGAGCCGGAGGTGGTCCTCGACACGATCACCGTCACGGCCCAGAAGCGCGCCGAGGACATCCAGGAGGTCCCGCTCTCGGTGACGACCTTCGATGCCGAGGAGATCGAGCTCCTCTCGTCGGGCGGCGCGGACGTCAAGTTCCTCTCGGCGCGGGTGCCCAGCCTGCTGCTCGAATCCTCCTTCGGGCGCGCCTTCCCCCGCTTCTACATTCGCGGCCTGGGCAACACCGACTTCGACCTCAACGCCTCGCAGCCGGTCTCCATGATCGTCGATGAAGTGGTGCTCGAGAACCCGGTCCTCAAGGGGATGCCGCTCTTCGATCTGGAGCGCACCGAAGTCCTGCGCGGCCCGCAGGGCACGCTCTTCGGGCGCAACACACCGGCCGGCATCGTCAAGTTCGACACGGTCAAGCCCTCGCAGGAGCAGGGCGGCTTCGTGCGCGCCTCCTACGGCACCTTCGACAACATCGACGCCAAGGCGGCGTTCGGCGGCGCCATCACCGACCACCTCTCGGCGCGCGCGTCGGTGCTCTACCAGTCGCAGTCGGACTGGGTGGACAACACCTACACCGGCGAGAACGACGCCCTGGGCGGCCACGAGACCTGGGCCTACCGCCTGCAGTTCCTCTGGGAGCCGAGCGAGAACTTCAGCGCGCTGCTCAACGTGCACGGCTGGGACGTCAGCGACGGAACGGCGCGCATCTTCCGCGCCAACATCATCAAGCCCGGCACCAACGACCTGGTCGACGGCTACGAGCAGGACGAGGTCGCACAGGACGGTCTGAACGAGCAGGAGATCAGCGCCCAGGGCGGGGTGCTCAAGATGGAGTGGGGCATCGGCGAGACGACGCTCACCTCGGTGACCGGCTACGAGACGCTCGACATGTACAGCCGGGGCGACATCGACGGCGGCTTCGGCTGCGCCTTCTGCGGTCTGCCGAACGGTCCAGGATTCGTACCCTTCCCTGCCGAGACGGCGGACGGCATCCCGGACCTCGATCAGTTCACGCAGGAGCTGCGCTGGGCGTCCGACACCGGCGGCAACTGGGACTGGCTGTTCGGCTTCTACTACTTCGACGAGAGCCTCAAGATCGAGACCTTCGGCTTCAACAGCTTGGCGCCGGGCAATCCTCCCAGTGGGGAGTACAACTACCAGCTCCAGGACGCCGAGTCTTGGGCGCTCTTCGCTTCGATGGACTTCCGCCCGACCGACCGCTGGACGCTCAAGGCGGGAATGCGGTACACGACGGACGAAAAGGACTTCTCGGCCGCGAGGCCAACCGGCCCCAACCCGACGCTGCGGCCGATCGTCGAGAAGACCGACGCCGACCTGGTCACCTGGGATCTCTCGGCAACCTACGAGGCGAGCGACAGCGTCAACCTCTACGGTCGCGTCGGCACCGGCTTCCGCGCGCCGTCGATCCAGGGACGCATCGGCTTCTGTCCCTCGGACACCTCGGGCGGCACCGATCCGGAGACCGACTGCGTCTCGGTCGCCGACGAGGAGACGATCACCTCGTACGAAATCGGCATCAAGACCGAGTTCGACCGGCGATTGCGCTTGAACGTCGGCGTCTACACCTATGAGGTCAGCGACCAGCAGATCGTGGCGGTGGGAGGCCAGGCCAACATCGCGACCCTGCTCAACGCCGACAACACGAACGGTTACGGCTTCGAGATCGACCTCGACTGGATGCCGTCGACCAACTGGTTGATCACCCTCGGCACCAGCTACAACAGCACCGAGATCGACGATCCGTCCCTCGGAGTAACCCCCTGCGGTGGCGGCTGCACGGTCCTGGATCCGATCGTCGGAGGGCTCGCCCAGATCGACGGCAACAGCCTGCCGCACGCCCCGGAGTGGATCTTCAACGGCATCATCGACTACCGCCTGCCGCTCGCGAACGAAGGGCTCTTCGTCACCAGCCTCGACTGGGCCTACCACAGCGAGAAGAGCTTCTTCCTCTACGAGTCCGAGGAGTTCAACGGCGATTCGCTCGAGATCGGCGCGCGCATCGCCTACGTCTTCCCGGAGGCGAAGTTCGAGCTCGCCGCCTTCGCGCGCAACCTGCTGGACGAGGAGATCGTGCAGAACGGCATCGACTTCAACAACCTGACCGGCATGACCAACGAGCCGCGCATGATCGGCTTGGAGTTCGTGACCCGCTTCTAGTCGCGAGCCTCAGCGCCGCCCGCGCGTCGCGCGCGGGAGCCGGTACTCGACGGGCACGTCGTCCAACTCGGAGGCGTGCCCGTCGCGTTGTGCGCCGCACGAGCCGGTTCTCCCCGGAGGACTTCCATGATCCAACGTGAAATCAGCTTCCGCTGGAGCAGCTGCGCCGTGCTCCTGCTGTTCGCCTTCGGCGGGCTCGCGCCGGCGCCTTCCGCGAGCGCTCAGCCGGCGTCCGCCGGCGCGGCCCCGGCGGTTCTCGTCCTGCCGATCGAGCTGCCGCTCGTCCTCCTGCAGCCGGCGATCCGGGAGGGCTTCCCGATGGAGACCGATCGCGAGGCGGAATGGAGTGCCGGGCGACCGCTTCCCGACGGCTCCACCGTGCGCTACCAGGTCTACTTCTTCCGCGGTCCGTCGCGGCTCGCCATCGAGGGCGGAGATCTGGTGCTGCGCTTCGACGAGGTGCAGTACCGGCTGCGCGCGGAGATCACCCGCCCCTCGGGCAGTTCGGTGTCCGGGAGCTGCGGTTACGGCGACGAGTGGCCGCGCCGGGCGCGCCTCGTGGGGCGCGCCGAGCTCGCTTGGGACGAGGGCTGGCGGCTGGCGACCCGCACGGCCTTCGCTCCGCCGGAGCTCCTCGACCCCTGCCGGCTCGCCGACGGTACCGACCTCGGGGCGCAGCTCGAGACGGGACTCGCCGCGCGGCTCGCCACGTTGGCCGCGACGATCGACCGTTCGCTCGCCGTACAGGCGGGCGAACGGGGGCGATTCGAGGCCTTCTGGCAGGCGCTGGGACGACCGGTCGAGCTGGTCGAGGGGACCTGGCTGGTTCTCCGGCCGACCGCCGCCGCGGCCGGCCCGATCGGCGGCGACGGCGAGACGCTGCGCACCCAGATCGCGGTCACCATCTCGCCCGAGGTCACGATGACCGCCCCGGCTGCGACACCGGCCGTCGCGCCGCCGCTGCGGGTCGCGGCGATGCCAGCGGCCGGACTGCGCCTTCCCGTGCCGTTCGTGGCGAGCTACGCCGACGTCGAGCGCCGCCTCGCCGGGGAGCTCGTGGGCACCGAGATCCCGGTGGTGCCCGGCCGCGCGGTGCGCCTCGAGTCGCTGCGCGTCGAGCCGCGGGGCTCGGCGATCGGCGTCCTGCTCGGCCTCGCCGGGGTGATCGACGGCACGGCCCTGCTGGTCGGCCGCGTCCTGCTCGCGCCCGACGGCGTGACACTGCAGCTGACCGATCTCTCGGCCACGATCGAGACCCAGGGCCGCCTGGCGCAAGCGATGAGCGGGCTGACCGAGAAAGCCCTGGTGGCGGCGGTCGAGCAGCACGCGCGGATCGATCTCGCCCCACGCCTCGAGCGGCTGCGCCGCGGGCTCGCGGCGGCGTTCAACCGCGAGCTCACGCCGGGCATCTGGCTGCAGGCTGACGTCGCGCCGCTGCGCGCCGGATCCTTGGAGGCGAGCGCGTCGGGGATCGAGCTCGTTCTCGCCGTCGAGATGCAGCCGCGGGTCGACCTGCGCTGAGCGATCGCGCAGCGCGGCCCGCGACGCCGCGTCAGCCGGGCGCCGGGTTGGCCCAGGCGGCGACCGTCTCGCGCGCGAAGTCGTCGAAGCGGCGCGGTGGGTGACGCAGCAGCTGGGTCAGGCGAGGCACCGCTTCGGCGCTCGGGATCAGGCCGTTGCGCTGGAAGTGCTCGTACATCTGCCGCAGGTCGAACGCCATCCACGGCGGCAGGAAGGCCTGCATCTGGCGCTCCCACGCATCCATGTCGTCGCCGACGTAGACCACCTTGCGGCCCAGCGCGCGGCTCCAGGCCTCGGCGCTCGATGGACCGGTCAACACCTCGGGGCCGACCACGTCGTAGGTCTCCCCGTCGTGTCCGCGCTCGGTGAGCGCGATCGCCGCGGCCTCGGCGAGGTCGCGCACGTCGACGCGCGCCGTCCCGACTCGACCGAGCGGCTGGGAGTAGACCCCGGCCTCGAGGATCGCCTGCTTGAGGCGGTAGTCGTTCTGGAAGTAGCTGTCGGGCCGCAGGATGGTGAACGGGATCCGCGAGTCCCGGACGGCCGCCTCGATGCCGATCTTGGAGCCGAAGTGGGGGAGCCGGGCGACGCGATCGACCTGGTGCACCGAGCTGTAGACCAGCCGCTTCACCCCGGCGAGGACCGCGCCGTTGACCGCCATCAGGCCCTCGTGGCTCTCGGTCAGCGAGACCGGGTTGATCAGGAAGACACCGTCCATGTCGCGGAAGACGCTGCGCACGGTGCTCGGATCGAGCAGGTCGCCGACCACCGCGTGGGCTCCGATGGGCATCGGCTTGGTGCGATCGCGGGTCAGGACGGCGACGTCGACCTGCCGCTTGAGGAGCTCGCGCACGACTTGCGAACCGACCGTGCCGGTGCCGCCGATCACCAGGACCTTCATGGGGCCCGCCCTCCTCTCGCGCCTCGACGCCTCCCGGTATGGGCGGCGTCCGACGCCGAAGCGCACACTCTAGAACGATGCGGTGCGGGGAGCCTATGCCACGGCTAGGACGTTCGCGGCGCGGCGTCCGGCGCCGGAGCCAGCCGCCAGCAGCGCCAGAGGAGCGCCGCGAGCAGGATCATCAGACCGAGCTGGTCCGGATAGGACAGAGCGGGCAGCCGGCGCACCAGCAGCTCGGCGAAGGAGATCGCGGCAAAAGCAGGGAGGGCCGCGGCGAGCGGCGCTGCGAGCAGCGCGGGAGCGAGGAAGATCCAGTAGTGGTACCAGACCAGTCCGGCGGGCAGGAGCGCCAGAGCGACCACCAGGCCGGCCCCGAGCAATGGACGCTCGAGGAGGGGTCTCCGCCGCCTGGCGGCGAGCGTCCCCAGGAGCGTCGCGCCGAACACCGCGAGGAGCGCCTGAGCCGGCCACTCGGCCAGACCGAGCGCGGCGAGCGCCCGGACGGTCGAGCGGTTGCCCGGATGATCGAAGCCGCCCGTCAGCAAGGCGGGCAGGTGGCGCGCGAACTCCGTGAACCCGCCCGGCAGCACGACTTCACCGGCCAACAGCCAGCCGCCGGCGCCGGCCGCGACGCCGAGGGAGAAGGCCGCGCGGCGAGCGCGTAGCGAGAGCTCGCGCCAGGTCGCGTAGGCGAGCAGCGGCAGCGCGACCGGTTTGAGGACGACCGCCGCGCCGAGCAGAGCCCCCGCCAGGCCGACCGCCCCAGCGCTGCGCCGCCGGTTCGCGAGTGCGAGACCGCCGGCGGCGAGCAGCAAGGTGAGCTCGAGGAACTGTCCGACGCGCAGCGAGCTGCGCAGCGGCCCGGAGACGAGCGCCAGGGCGAGGACGAAGAGCAGCGTCGAGGGGCGGAATCCAGCCAGCCGACCGAACAGGACGATCGCCCCGGCGAGCGACAGCACCTGCAACCAACGCCAGATGGCGAGTGAAGGCTCGAAGGGGAGCCGGTCGAGCGCCGATCCGCGGACCAGCGCGAGAATCGCCGGCGAGTTGACGAAGCCGAAACCCGACTCCACCTGCGCGATGAGCTTCGCTTCGCGCATCCCGGCGGATCCGCCGCCGCGCGCCGCGAGATCGGCGGTCAGGAACGCGACGAAGGCGGCGCGGTCGGCGTAGAGTCCGCGGGCCGAGGCCTCGGCGGAACGCGTGTAGCGGGCAGCGCCCCAGAAGTGGTACCAGTCGATCCCGCCGCCGCGCGGCATGGCGAGAACGAGCCACGCCAGCGCGAGGGCGAGGAGCGCCGCGGCTGCCAGCTCAGGGGCTCTCGCGCGCACGGACATCACGATCGTGCTGAGCGTGCCGCGCGGCGGATCGGAACTCGGCTCAGCCCACCTGGCGGGCGAGCCGCCGCCGCCCGAGGATCGCCGCGCCAGCGAGCGCGAGCACTGCCGCCAGGAGCGCCAGGCCATACTCGCCGAGCGTCGGAACCGCGGTGGCCGCGGAAACGAGGCAGATCTGTATCGTGCCGTCACCCGGCGCGGAGGCCGTGGCGCTGACCACGTTCAGCGCGGCGGGGTCCGCGTAGGTGCCGCCCCCGCCGCCGCCGTCGACGCTCTCGCCGTAGCCCGCGCCGCCGCCGCCGTAGCCGCCGCCGCCGCCGCCGCCCACGCCGCCGCTGCCCCCGCCGCCGCCGTAGCCTCCATTGCCGCCCAAGCCGGCGCCGCCCGCAGCGTCGCCCGGCGGCGAGAGACGGTGGCCGCCCTCCCCGAGGCCGGAGCCGGGTCCGTCGCCTCCGTCGCTGAGGAAGCCGCCGCCGCCGCCGCCCGACCCTTCGTTGCTCGCCGCCGCGCCACCGTTGCCATTCGTGCCGCCGGCGCCGCCGAACGGCGGGTCGGCCGCGCCGCCGTCCGGGCCGAGCTCGGCGTCGTGACCATCGTCGGTGACGCCGGCGCCGCCGCCGCCCCCCGCCACGATCAGCGCCGTACCGGAGAGCATCACGAGCGACGCACCGCCCCCGCCAGCAGCTCCGGATCCTTCGCCCTCCGTCGGGCCCCCATCGCCGTCCTGGCCGCGCTCGCCGACGATCACCTGCAGGGAAGCAGGACCGGAGAGCTGCAGCTCGGCGTAGAGCTGGACGCCCAGGCCACCCACGTAGTTGCCGCCCTCAGAGCCGACCGGAGGCAGCACCACGTCGCCACCCGAGGCGCCGCTGGCCAGAATCGCCAGGGTCACCGACCCCGCGGGCAGGTCGTAGTTCTGCGGGGCGCCGGTCGGGGAGAAGATCACTTCGGTTCCCGGCAGGCAGACCGGTTGGGGCGGTATCCCGGCGAAGAGAGCGCCCGCAGCCAGCATGGCGAGCGCAACCGCGAGAGCCGACTGTCGCAGCGTGAAGCCTGACCTCATGGCGAAGCCCTCCGATCGATGCGGTGGATCGAAGCGGATCCTGCCCCAGGTGGCCCGAAGAAGCAAACCCGAATCCGCGGCGAGCGGTGCCGGAGCCGGCGCAGGACGATCGTCCTGCGCCGGCTCCGGAGCCCCGGAAGGTGGCGCCGCTCAGCCGAGCGGGATGCGCGCGGCGTTGGCGGCGAGCCAGGTGTCGAAATCCTGCGCTGCCGGATTGAGCGAGCGCGTCACCTCCGGGTCGCGGGCGCGCAGGAACTCCTCGCCGAGGATCGCCTGCCACTGGTACATGTTGCCCATGTCGTCCGCGCCCGGGAAGCCGAGCGCCCGGTAGTCGTCGAAGGGCATGTCGTGGAAGGCGACCGGTTCCCCCAGATGACGGCCGAAGGCCGCGGCGAGCTCGGGGCCCGAGAGCACCTCGCCGGCGATCCCGTAGCGCTGACCGATCGCCGAGGCGCCGCGCCGGAAGATGCCGAGCGCGGACCTGCCGATGTCCTCGGCGGCGATGCCCGGCAACTTGCCACCGCCCAGGGGAAGCGCCAGGAGAAGCTTGCCGTCCGCTCCCCGGCGGGGTCCCTGGCCGAAGAAGATGAAGTTCTCCCAGTAGAAAGCGGCCAGGAGATAGCTCGTCGGCACCCCCTCGGCGGCGAAGACGGCGTCGGCTTCGCCCTTGGCGTCGAAGTGCGGCACCTTGTACTTGCCCTGCAGCGTCGGGAGGCGCGAGTCCGCGAGCGGGATCCACTGGCGGGTGTCCTCGAGCGTCGACCAGACGGCGTGCGCGACGCCGGCCTGGCGCGCGGCGCGCGCCAGGGCTGTCGCCTGCGCGAGCTCTCGCCCGGGCGAGAAATGCTCCCAGAAGTTGGTCACCAGGAAGGCGCCGTGAGCCCCAGCGAAGGCCGGCGCCAGGGTCTCCGGCGCGTCGGCGTCGCCCGCCACCACCTCGGCCCCGGCAGCGGCGAGCGCCCGTGCCTTCTCCGAAGCAGGGTTGCGGGTGATCGCTCGCGCCGCGAAACGGCCCGAACGATCGGCGAGGATGGCGCGCACGAGGCCTCCGCCCTGCGCCCCGGTGGCTCCGACGACGGCGATGATCTGCGGTTGCTTCGACATGAGTCGACCTCCGTGTGTGCGGCGTCCGTGGGTGGGTCCCCTCGACCCGTGAGAGAAAGCTTAGTGATGAACCGTTGATATGTCAAGTATTTTCCCGAGAGCCCCAGCGACCGGCGCGCCGGCCCCTTCCCTCCGGGTTCAGCCGGCGAGCGCCGCGGCTGCGGCGAGCTCGTCCGGACCCAGCCCGAAGGCGCGGCCGAAGCCGGCGATCAGCCGGCCCGAACGGATCGACAGGCGATGGAAGGCGAAGTCGCCGAGCTCGACGGTCATCGCGGCGGAGGGGAAGCGCTCCACCCAGCGCGGCAGCAGCGCGGCGCGCTCGTCGTCGTCGACCGGGCCCACACTGCCGTCGAGCAGCAGCCTGGGCAACCGCAGGGGGTCGAGCTCCGGGCGATCGGGGGCATGGATCACCGCCGAGAAGAAGACCCCGGCCCGCAGGGCGCGCATGTGGCGCGCCAATCGCGAGCCGTGGACGTGAAGCGCCGCGAGGTCGGGTGCGGCGAGGAAAGGGGCGAGGCCGGCGATCGGCCTTCCGTCGTCGACCAGCGCGAGTCCGACCACGCGCGTCCCGGTGAGCAGCTCGCGCAGCAACTCGAGATCCGAGCGTTCCATGACCGGATGGTAGCGGGATTCGCCGCCCGCTGGCGAGTCGGCCGGCGGCGCGGCGGAGCGGGAGTATCATCGCGCCAATCACTGCAGGCGGGGGGCCGTCGTGGAAGGCTCTAGGATCCTGGTCACCGGCGCCTCCGGGTTTCTCGGCCGGCACCTGGTGGAGGCGCTCAGTCGCGACCATGAGGTGATCGCCATCTCGCGCGCCTCACCGAGCAGCCGCGGCATGGCGATGCCAGCCGCGGTGCAGTGGGAGTACCTCGACGTCGCGGACGAGCCCGCCGTTCAGGCGGCCTTCGCGCGGCTTCGCCGCGCCGGCCCGGTGCCCATCCTGCTGCACCTCGCAGGGCACTACGACTTCACCGGCGAGCCGCACCCGGAGTACCAGCGCACCAACGTCCAAGGAACGCGCATCGTGCTCGAGGCGGCGCGGGAGTTGGGCGTGCGCGATCTGCTCTTCGCCAGTTCGCTGGCCGCCTGCGGTTTTCCCGCCGCCGGGAGCGCCTTGGTCGAGAGCTCGCCGGCTGACGGAGACACGCCCTACGCCGCGAGCAAGCGCGCCGGTGAGGCGTTGGTCGCCGCACACCAGGGGGCCTTCCGGGCCTGGACGGTCCGCTTTGCGGCGCTCTTCTCGGACTGGTGCGAGTACGAGCCGTTATACCGCTTCCTGGAGGTCTGGCTGTCGGATCGGCCGCAGCGCCGGATTCTCGCCGGCCAAGGGCTCTCCGCGGTGCCCTACCTTCACGTCCGCGACGCGGTGAGCTTCGTCGTGCGCCTGCTCGAGCGGCGCACGGAGCTCGATCCCCGCGAGCTGCTGCTCGCCAGCAGCGATGGCGCCACGTCGCACCGCGAGCTGTTCGAGGCGGCCACCGCGTCGCACTTCGGCGAGCGCGAGCGGCCCCTGCTGCTCTCCCGGAGCCTCTGCCGTTCCGCGATCTGGCTGCGCGTCGCGGCCGAGCGGCTCGGGATGCCGCCGGCCTTCGAGCGGCCCTGGATGGGGCGCTTCATCGATCTGCAGCTGCGGGCGAACGCCGCCGCGACCCGCTCCCGGCTGGCGTGGGCGGCCCGGTCCCGCCTCGCCATCTGCCGGCGCATGCCCTTCCTGATCCAGCACCGCAAGGCGACGCCCTCCGAGTGGCACCGCCGGAACCATGCCAGGGCGCGCCACGTCCGCTTGTACGAGAACCTGCACGTCCACTTCCTGTTGGCCAGCCGTGCGCGGCAACTCGCGGCGGCGCTGGTCGATGTCGTCCTGGATCCGCGGCGCGGCGAGCTCTTCCAGAGCCTGCAGCAGCAGGGGCGCGAGCGGCTGGAGACCGAGATCGCTGCGCTCGAGGAAGCCCTGTTCGACTCCATTCGCTCGGGCGACAAGGCGTCGTTCGGAGATTACTGTCGCGACCTCGCGCTCCAGCGCTGCCACGAGGGCCTGCGGCTCGAGGAACTCGTGGGCGTGCTCGACGCCCTGAGCGACCTCTGCGTCATGGCGCTTTCCGACGAGGATGCGAATCCGGGCTGGAACGTGGCCCTCTACGACCACGTCACGATGACCGTGCAGTTCGGAGCCGACGAGGTCTGGGATGTGTACGAGGGGGAGGGTTGAACCGGGCCGGCTCAGTCCGGCGTTCGGCGGTCGGAGTGGTTCTGCTGGTAGAACGTGGCGTAGGCCGAGGGGTTCTGCTGCGCGAGAAAGAGCGCGAAGGCCGGCAGGCTGAACTCCGCGCCGTGCTCGCGCCGCAGCTCGCGGTAGAAGGTGCAGCCCCAGCACTGTTGGAGCTTGCTGCGGTAGTTCGCCTGCACCGCGTCGTCGCAGAAGGTCCCGGCGACGAAGGCGCAGGCGCGGCCGCCGTTGCGCCCGCCGAGGAAGCCGTCGGCCGCTGCGAACTCAGCGGCGGGGCAAACCCCGAGCTCGGGCACCCGACGTCCACCCGGTTCCCGGCCGCAGTCGCGGAACTCCCAGCAGTTCATGAGCGGGCCTCGACGGGAGACTGCACCTCCCGGAGCGATCTGTCAATCCTGCGCGTAGACTCCCCGGCATGGCACGCCCCCGAGGGCTGTTCGGCCTCCGCGCCTGCCGTCGGTTGGTGCTCGCCGTCGCCCTGGCGGCGCTCGCCGCCGGCGCCGCCGAACCCGAGCCGATCGAGCCGCTCGTCCCGCTCCGGCAAGGGGAGCGGTGGGGCTACGCCGACCGGGCGGGGAAGGTCGTCGTCGCGCCGGAGTACGATCGCGTAACCCGCTTCGACGACGGCCTGGCGCGCGTCGCCAGGGCCGGCAAATGGGGCGCCATCGATCGCCAGGGGCGGGTCGTCGTGCCGCTCGAGTTCGACCGCCTCGGTCCCTTTGCCGAGGGTTACGCCCCGGCCTGCCGCGACACCGACCGCCCCTCGGGCGTGACCGAGGGGGTCGGGCGGGGGCAGCGCGACGTCAAGGTGCAGGCCTGCGGCTTCGTCGATCGCTCCGGACGACTCGCCGTTCCACTGCGCTACACCGGCGTGAACTGGTTCGAGCACGGGGTCGCGCAGGTGCAGCTCCGTCGCGAGAGCCCCTGCCTGGTCGCCAGCGAATGGGGACTCGTCGACGCGACCGGCCGCGAGGTCCTCCCGGTCAGGTACTGCTACGTCTCGCCCCCTTCGGAGGGCCTGGTCAAGGTGATCTACGAGGAGCCCTCCCTGGAGGTTCGGCGCTTCGGCTTCCATTCGCTCGACGGGCGGGTGGCGATCCCGAAGCTGCCCTACGACGGGAGTCACGAGGCCTGGAGCGAGGGGCTCCTCGGCGTGCGCCGGGCGCAGCGCTTCGGCTTCATCGACCATGCCGGTCGCGAAGTGATCCCGCTGCGCTTCGGTTCGGCCTTTCCCTTCGCCGAGGGGCTGGCCGCGGCCGAGCTCGACGGCAAGTGGGGCTTCGTCGACCGCACCGGCGCTCTCGCGGTACCGGCGATCTACGACGAGGTGGGCACGTTCCGCGAGGGGCTCGCATGGGCCCGGCGGGGCGACCTCGCCGGCTTCATCGATCGCTCCGGCAAGGTGGTCGTGCCCTTCGCCTTCGACGGCTGGGTCGATCGCCAGGCGCGGCCCGGGTGGAGCGAGGGGCTCTGCGGCATGAAGGCTCCGGGCGGCGGCTGGGGCTTCATCGACCGCAGCGGGCGCTGGGTGGTGCCGCCGGAACACGCCTGGGTACGACCCTGCCGCGAGGGGCGCTGCGCGGCGCAGCAGGGGAAGCTCTGGGGTTTCTACGATCTCTCGGGCGAGCTCGCCATTCCGTTCCGCTACAGCCGGGTCGAGTCGGATTTCGCGGACGGCCTGGCGTACGTCTCGCGCCGCTTGCGGGCCGACCTGCCCGAGTTCGCCGAGGGCTTCATCGACCGTTCGGGCCGCGAGTTCTTCGATGCGCCGGCGCGTCCTGCGAAGTAGCTAGTCCGCCGCGCGACGCAGCACCCTGTAAGCGTGCACCCAGTCGTTGCGCAGGAAACCGGGGATGCACCAGAGGATGCAGAGCGGCTCGATGGCGCGCGCCGCGGCGGCGCCTCCGAGGTCCTCGCTCTCCCAGCCGAAGCGCGCCAGGATCTCGGCCGCCTCGCGCCTGGCCCGCGGGTCGTTGCCGCAGACGAACATCGTCGGCGGCCCGCCCGGCAGCTCCGGATCGACCATCAGGGCGTTGCCCACCGAGCTCCAGGCCTTGACGAAACGGGCCCCGGGGAAAGCGCGCTGCAAGCGCTCGAGCAGCGATTCGTCGAGCGAGGTGAAGAACTTGAGAACGCCCTCCTCGGGGGGCGTGGCGGCGATCGGGTTGGTGGTGTCGAGGATGATCTTGCCGTCGAGATCCGCCGCGTCGGCCTGTCGTAGGGCCTCCTCGGCGGCGGCCCCCTGGACCGCCAGCACCAGGAGCTCGCCGAAACGCGCCGCCTGCGCGACGCTGGCGACCGTCACACTCTTGCCGTCGGTCGCCTGCCACGCTGCCAGTTTCCCCGGCTGGCGAGTGCCCAGCGTCACCTCGTGCCCGTGTTTCACGAAGCCCGCGGCGAGCGTCCGGCCGACCACGCCGGAACCGATCACGCCGACCCTTGGTCTGCTCGTCATTCGTCGAGCCCTCCCGTGCGGATCTCAACCCGGATCGAGGGGCCGAATATTCCTCCGTCGCCGGGCGGCGACAGGGTGCTTCAGGGCAGATGCCCGGCTTCGTAGAGCCGGGCGAGCTCGGCGAGGCGGCCCAGCGCTTCCTCCCGGGTCGCGCCCACGGTCTCTTCGGCGTCCATGCCGCGGCTCGCCTCGACCACCCAGCAGGGGCGCATCTCGACCTTCCAGCCCCTCGCCTCGAGGTCGCGCAGCAGCTCGCTGGCGCCCGCCGTGAGGGGGGCGGCGAACGGTTCCAACAGCGTGGTACCCATGGTCAGGGCTCCTTCTCAGGTGCCGTAGCGCCCGACGATCTCTTCCTTGGTGAGGCCGAGGATCTGGTGTCGTTCACCGACGCGGACGAAGGCGGCGATCGCCCGTTCGAGATGGCTGCGCTCGTGCGCCGCCGAGAGCTGGGTGCGGATCCGCGCTTGTCCCTTGGCGACCACCGGGAAGAAGAAGCCGACCACGTAGATCCCTTCTCGGAAGAGGTCGCGTGCCACCTCCTGGGCGAGGCGCGCGTTGTAGAGCATCACCGGTACGATCGGGCTCTCCCCCGGCCTGACGTCGAAGCCGGCCTCGGTCAGGAGGTTCCGCCAGGCGAAGGCGTTGGCCGCGAGCCGGTCGCGCCGCTCGGTGCTCTCGCCGATCAGGTCGAGGATCTCGATCGCCGCGGCGACGATCACCGGCGGCACCGAATTCGAGAAGAGATAGGGACGGGCCCGCTGCCGGCAGAGCTCCACGAGCTCCGCGCGCCCCGAAACGCAGCCGCCGGAAGCACCGCCGAGCGCCTTGCCGAGCGTCGTGGTCAGCAGGTCGATGCGTCCGAACACGCCCTTCGCCTCGTGCGTGCCGCGGCCGGTGCGCCCCATGAAGCCGGTGGCATGCGAGTCGTCGACGAAGACCATGGCGTCGTACTTCTCGGCCAGCGCGACGATCTCGTCGAGCTTCGCCAGGTCGCCGTCCATCGAGAAGACGCCGTCGGTGACGATCACCCGGCGGCGCTTGTCGAGGTGCTCGGCGAGCTTCTCCTCGAGGTGCTGCATGTCGGAGTGCTTGTAGGTGTCGCGCTGGGCCTTCGCCAGGCGCATGCCGTCCACGATCGAGGCGTGCACCAGGCGATCGGCGACGAGCACGTCCTGCTCGTCGAAGAGCGCCTCGAAGACCCCGGCGTTGGCGTCCATGCACGAAGGGAAGAGCAGCGTGTCCTCGGTGCCGAGGAATCGGGTGAGCTTCTCCTCGAGCTCGCGGTGGATGTCCTGGGTGCCGCAGATGAAGCGGACCGAGGAGACGCCGTAGCCGCGACGATCGAGACCCGCATGCGCGGCGGCGATCACCCGTGGGTGGCTGGAGAGTCCGAGGTAGTTGTTGGCGCACAGGTTGATCACCCGCCGCGGCGGCTCACCCGCGGGGAACTCGACTTCGACCTCGGCCCCCTGGGGGGCGTGCAGGATGCGCTCCTCCTTGTAGAGCCCCGCCTCGCGCAAGTTGGCGAGCTCCCGGCGGTAGTGCTCGCGGGCTGCGATCTGGAATGCCATGACGTGATCCTCCCGGAGACTCGATCCCGCGGCTCAGGCCGGAACGGCCACGGCGCGCCGGCGGGCCACCAGCCGGGCGATCCCGGCGACGGTGTCGAACGCTGCCGGAGTGGCTTCGGCATCGGGGATCTGGACGGCGTACTTCTTCTCGACGAAGCGCTTGAGCGACACCATCGAGAACGAGTCGACGATGCCGCTCGAGATGAGCGGCGTCTCGGCGCCGCGAGGCAGCTGCTGCCCCTCCTCGAGGTACTCGCGGGTCACGTAATCGAGGATCGCCTGCTGCAACTCCCGCAACTCGGGGTCTTCTGCGACGTCTGCCATGTCAACCTCCTAGTCGTCCATGAGCGTCGAGAGATCGCCTTCCGGCTCGCCCCACTCGCGGGCGCGCAGCACGCGGCGGAGGATCTTGCCGCTGCGCGTCTTGGGCAGCCCGGGCACGAAGGCGATCTCCTGCGGCATCGCGAGCGGCGAGAGGCGCCGCCGCAGCGAGTTCATGATCTCGAGCTCGAGGTCGTCGCTCGGCGAGAAGCCGGGCTTGAGCACCACGAAGGACTTGACGACCTCCATGTTCACCGCATCGGGCTTGGCGACGGCCGCGGACTCGGCCACTGCCGGATGCTCGAGCATCGCCGACTCGATCTCGAAGGGACCCACCAGGTGTCCGCCGGTGTTGATCACGTCGTCGTCGCGGCCGACGAACCAGAAGTAGCCGTCGTCGTCGATCGATGCGCGGTCACCGGTCAGGTACCAGCCGTCGCGGAACTTGCTGGCGTAGGCCTCGGGCCGCCGCCAGTACGAGCGCATCATCGACGGGAAGTCGGGCCGCAACGCGATGATCCCCACTTTCCCGGGAGCGTCGAGCGGGCGAGAGCTCTTGGGGTCGAGCACCGTCGCGGTCACGCCGGGTACCGGTTTCCCCATCGAGCCCGGGCGGATCTGCATCCCGGGCAGGTTGGCGATCACGATCGCTCCGGTCTCGGTCTGCCAGTAGGTGTCGTGGAAGGCCTTGCCGAAGGTGTCGCGCGACCAGCAGACGGCCTCGGGATTGAGCGGTTCGCCGACGCTCGCCAGGTGGCGCAGCGCGGAGAGGTCGAAGCTCCCGGCGAGCTGCGCGCCGTCGCGCAGCAGCAGGCGGATCGCGGTCGGCGCCGAGTACCAGACCGTCACCCGCCGCCGCTCGAGGAAGCCGTACCAACGCTCGGAGTTGAAGCCGGCGTCGAGCACCGCCTGGGTGACGCCGTTGGCCCAGGGGCCGATGATGCCGTAGGAGGTGCCGGTGACCCAGCCGGGGTCGGCATTGCACCAGTAGACGTCGGACGGCGCGAGATCGAGCACCCCGCGTGCGGTCTCGAACTGGCCGAGCAGTGAGAGGTGCACGTGCTGCGCGCCCTTGGGCTGGCCGGTGGTGCCCGACGTGTAGTGCAGCACGGACGGGGTCTCGGCGAACGTCCGTTGCACCGCGAAGTGCGCCGGCGCGGGAAGCGTGTCGACCGCGAGCTCCACTTCACCCGGCTGGAGCGCGAGATCCCCGGCGTCGACCACCAGCACCCGGCGCAGCGCCGGCAGCCGGGCGCGGATGCGACGCACCTTCGCCAGGTGCTTGCGCTGGGTCACCACGGCCGCGGTGCCGGCGTCCTCGAGGCGCGTCCAGAGGGAATCTTCGCCGAAGGCCGAGAAGAGCGGCTGCGCGATACCGCCCATCTTCAGGATGGCGAGGAATCCCAGGTAGAGCTCGGGGACGCGGTCGAGGAAGAGGCAGATCCGGTCGCCCGGTACGAGTCCCAGGTCGAGGAGCGCCGCGGAGAAAGCGTCGGTCGCCCGCCGCAGCTCGGTGAAAGTGTAGGTGCGCTCGTGGCCGAGGTGGTCCTCCCAGAGGAGCGCCGGGTGGTTGCCCAGACCCAGCTTGCAGAGGCGGTCGGTGCAGTGCCAGCCGATGTTGAGCGGTTCGCCGGCACGCCATCCGAGGGCGCTCGCGGCCGACTCCCAGACGGCGGCGTTCTGCGGCGGGGCGGCGAGCAGGAGCGAGCTCATGGAGCCTCCCGGGATGCGATGGCTGCGGGCGAGGTGCGTCGTGGCATGGTCGCTCAGCTCTCCAGGGCGACCGCCGCGGCGGCGAGATCGCGGGTGTGGGTAAGGGTGAGGTGGGTGCGGCGAACCCCGAGCTCGGCGGCGAGGCGCGCCATCCGGCCGCGGAGGCCGAGCGCCGGACGGGCGCCCGGCGCGGCCTCGACGACGATCTCGCGAAAGTAGCCGAGATCACCCGGTCCGGCGGCCAGCGCCTTGATCGCCGCCTCCTTGGCGGCGAAGCGGGCCGCGAGGTGCCGGGCACGCTGGGCGAGCGGCAGGCGCTCCCAGGCGACCCGCTCCTCGGCGACCAGCAGCTGGCGCGGCAGCGCGTCGGGATCGGCCTCGAGCGCGCGCGCGATGCGTGCGACTCCGACCACGTCGATCCCGAGGCCCACGAGCATGGCGACTCCCGCCCCGAGTCGGCTCGTGGAACGTCCCTGCTTCAGTTGTCGGCCCGGGGCCTGGCTTCGATTGTCCTGCCAGGTCGTGAATCCGTCCCCGACCTTTCGGGTAGGTCGCGCCGAAGGCGCCGACTAGCGTTCCTCGAGCTCGTCGTCCTGCGGTGGTGGGGCTGACGCGGCCGCCTCCTCCTCGTCCCAGCGCCGGAGGCGCTCGGCGTCGCGCCGGCGGCGGCGGCGGAACGCGGCGAGCGCGAGCAGCGCGATCCCGCCCCAGAGAACGACCGAGCTCGAGATCACCGGCAGCCAGCGGTCGAAGAAGGTCCGCCGCTTCCAGTAGGCGGCCTCGAACTCGCCGAGGCTGGTCCCGGTTTCGGCGCGGAAGGCCGCCGCGAAGCGTTCTCCCCGGCCGAGGCGAGCCAGGATGCCGGGACCGATCCCCTCGCCATGCCGCTGCAGGAGCTCGCGCACCAGGTCCCCGGCGAGGGCATAGGCGGCGTGCACTTCGGAGGCGCTGCCGGAGGAGAAGGCGCGGTCGAGCCGAGCGAGCGGCAGGCGGGCATCGGTGAGGACGGCCAGGGCGACCCGCGCGCGGTCCCCGAGATCCCACTCCCGCCCGGCGGCCATGGCCAGGCCCTCGTTGAACCAGCGCGGCAGATCCCCGCCGCCGACCCGGCGCCCGACCAGCACGTGGGTCACCTCGTGGCGCAGCAGCGGCGCGAGACCGAGGTTGGGATAGCGGTCGACCCGCGCCGGCAGGACGACGATCACGCCGTCGCCGGTGGCGTAGCCGGAGATCCAGGCGGGCGTGGCGCGCGCGGTGGCCGAGCGCTCGGGCGCCAGCACGACGGGGATCGGCGGTCCGCCACCCACTCCGGTGAGCCGCACCGCGGGGGCGAGCGCCGCGGCGGGCAGCCGCTCGATCTCGCGCGCGACCTGGGCGAGCTCGGGCGGCGCGCGCACCACCAACACCGGCGACGTCTGCCCGGCGGCGCCATCGACCAGGGCCAGCGCGAGGAGAGCCGCCCCCGCGAGTCGGTGTCCGACGGTTCGGAAGCGGAGGCGACGCACCACCGCAGTCTAATCGGGACAGGCACGCGATATG
>CAYZWR010000001.1:2043-110191 GCA_964481735.1 uncultured Thermoanaerobaculia bacterium | reverse complement strand
ACTCCTCCTGCGTGCGCTCCTTGTTGGCCAGGAACTGGATGTCGTCGACCAGCAGGACGTCGATCGAGCGATAGCGCTCGCGGAAGGTGTGCATCGACTTGAAGCGCAGCGAGTTGATCAGCTGGTTCACGAACTGCTCGGCGGTCAGATAGAGCACCTTGAGCTGCGGGTGACGCTTGAGGATCTGATGGCCGATGGCGTGCAGCAGGTGGGTCTTGCCCAGGCCCACGCCGCCGTACAGGAAGAGCGGGTTGTAGCTGTGCGACGGGCTCTCCGCGACGGCGCGCGCGGCGGCGTGCGCGAACTGGTTCGAGTTGCCGACGACGAAGGTCTCGAAGAGGTACTTCGGGTTCAGCCGGTCGCCGGCGAGGGGGGTCGCCGCGGTGCGCACCGGCGCGCCGTCGTCGGCCACGATCGAGATCGAGAAGAGCTCGTCGAACGCCGCGCTCGCCTCGCGGTCGATGGTGTCGCGGTAGCTCTCCTCCAGGGTGTGGGCGAAGCGCGCGTTGGGAGCGGCGAGCACCAGCCCCTCTTCGTGCTCCTCGCGCAGGCGCAGCGGCGCGATCCAGGTGGCGAACTCCTCCGGCTCGAGCACCGCGCGCAGGCGCTCCTGGAGCTGCTGCCACTGGGATTCGTTCATGTCGCGAGGGCTCTGAATTAAACAGGATTTCCACAACTTGTGGAAAACAGCCGGCGTCTTCCCGCGAGGGGGCGACTAAGGAATGCCTCGACTATAGCACGCGTCGCGCGGCTCACCCGGCGCCTCAATGGGGGCGGGAAAGAGCGCGCCAGCGCGGCGGCAGCTCGAGTTCGAGCGGCTCGCGGGCGAGCGTTCCGCCGAGCCAGGCCGCGAGCGTGGCAGCGTCCAGACGCTGCGGCCGGCGTGAGCGCAGCCAGTCCCAGAAGCTCGTGGGGCGCGGCAGGTAGACGATGCCGGGCGTCGAATCCGCGGGCAGACCGGCGGCGCTCGCCGCGAGCTCGAGCGCGCGCTCGAGCCCGCCCAGCTCGTCGACCAAGCCGCGCGCCTGCGCGTCGGCACCACTCCACACCCGGCCGGCGGCCACCGCTTCGACGGCCGCGCGCTCGAGGCCACGCCCCGCCGCGACGTGATCGAGGAAGCGCGCGTACACGGCGTCGAGGCGGCGCTGCATGATGGCGCGCTGCTCGCCGGCGAAGGGCGCGAGCCCCGCATAGAGGTCGGCGTTCGCGCCGCGACGGAGGGGATCGTGCGTCACGCCGAGCAGCTCGGCCTGGAAGCGGCCGGTCGCGAGCTTGCCGGTGACCACCCCGATCGAGCCGGTGAGGGTGGTCGCCTCGGCGACGATCTTGCTGGCGCGCGAGGCGATGTAGTAGCCGCCGGAGGCGGCGACGTCGGAGAAGGAGGCGATGACCGGCTTCTTGGCGCGCAGCTGGTCGACCGCGCGCAGGATGAGATCCGAAGCGAGCGCGGAGCCGCCGGGACTGTCGATGCGCAGAACGACGGCGGCGACGGCGTCGTCCTCGGCCAGATCGTCGAGCAAGGCGGCGAGATCGTCCGAGCCGATGACCGGATCGCCGGTGAAGGGCTCCGTTCCGCTGCCGCCGCGGTGGATGCTGCCGAGCGCGTAGACCACCGCGATCTTGGCGGCGGAGGGGCCACCCGCCGCAGCGCCGCGCGCGTAGTCGAGCAGATCGACCCGGCGCGCGTCGCCGTCGCCCCAGGCGTCCAGGCTGGCGCGGAACTCGTCGGGAAAAGCGAGCGCGTCGACCAGGCCGAGCGCGAGCGCGTCCTCTGCCGGATGTGGTGCGCGGTCGATCCAGGCGCGGACGGTAACGGCGGCGACCTCCCGCCGGCTGGCGATGTCGTCGACCAGGCGCAGATAGAGGCTGTCGAGCACCGCTTCGAGCGCCTCGCGGGCGGCCGGCGAGTGGGCGGTCTCGGTGAAGCTCTCCCCGGCGCTCTTGAACTCTCCGGCGGTGAGGAAGCTCGGCTCGATCTTCAGCTTGTCGAGCCCGCCGCGCAGGAAGGGGCTGTCGAGATAGAAGCCGAGCAGGTTGATCTCGCCGGCCGGAGCGAGGGAGATCTCGTCGCAGGCCGTCGCGAGGTAGTACTCGAGCGTGCCGTTCCCGCCCTCGCCGGCGGTTTCGAGGTAGCAGGCGACGCGCTTTCCCGCCGCCCCCACGGCGATCAGCTCGCGGCGCAGCTCCTCGGCCTTGGCGAGCCCGAAGCCGGCCTCCTGGATCGTGACGGCCACCCCGAGCACCGCGGGATCCCGCCGCGCGGCGGAGAGGCCGCGGTAGAGCTTGGCGAGCGTCGGGCGGTCGTCGGGTTCGAGAAACGGGAGCGCCGCGGCGTAGTCGTGCTCGGGAAGCTCCTGGTCGAGCTCGAGGGTGAGGATCGTGGGGCGCCCGAGCGACGGCGCCGCCGCTCCGAAGAACCAGAGCCCGGCGGCGGCGAGCAGCGCCCCGGCGACGGCGAAGAGGAGCAGCAGGGCGAGCAGTCGGCGCATGGATCGGGTCCTCGGACCGGCAACGATACCGCGCCGGGCCGGTCGGGTGGGTGGTCGGGAATAGCGGGACCCTGGCACTCGTTTTGCTAGGGTGAGAGTGCAGAGTGTTCACCGTACGCGGGGAGGTTCCACTTTCCAACACTAAACCTGCCAGCTTTTTCGAGATCCGGTTGGATCTCCACCCCTCTTAGAATCCAATCTAAGTCCCCTAGAAACAGGGGTAGAGCCACAAAAGGCCAACCCAACCGGAACCTCCCGCCTGCGGTTCTCTCTCGGCCCCGGTCATCCCGGGGCCGAATCATTTTTGGCGCGCCGGTGCCTTTTTGGCCCGGTTTTCCCCCAGGTGGGTAGACTCCCCCACCTTGGAGGCGCGAAAACTCCTCGCCTGGTACGACCGGCATCGCCGCGCCCTGCCCTGGCGCGAGCGCCCGGACCCCTATCGCGTCTGGATCTCGGAAGTGATGTTGCAGCAGACCCAGGTAGCGACCGCGATGCCCTACTTCGAGCGCTTCGTCGCGCGCTTTCCCGACGTGGAGGCGCTCGCTGCGGCCGCGGAGGCGGAAGTGCTGGCGCTCTGGTCGGGCTTGGGCTACTACCGTCGGGCACGCCAGCTCCTGGCGGCGGCCCGCGAGGTGGTCGCCGCGGGCGGCCTGCCGCGCGAGGCGCGGCGGCTCGAAGAGCTGCCGGGCATCGGTCCCTACACCGCGGCGGCGATCGCCTCGATCGCCTTCGGCGAGGCAGTTCCGGTGCTCGACGGCAACGTGGCACGGGTCCTCGCGCGCCGCTTGGCGGAGCCGGGGGATCCGGCGAGCGTGACCACCCGCCGCCGGCTGCTCGCCGCCGCCCGCCGGCTGCTCGATCCGGCCCGGCCCGGCGACAGCAACCAGGCGCTGATGGAGCTCGGAGCGACGCTCTGCACGCCACGCGCGCCGCGCTGCCCGGACTGCCCTCTCGCCGCGGGTTGTCGGGCGCGCGCGGCGGGCCTTCCGGAGGCCTATCCGCGGCCCCGTTCCGCGCCATCGCCCGAACGCGTGCGCCTGGTGGCGGCGCTCGCCGCTCGTGCCGAGGGCTGGCTGCTCGTCCGGCGTTCGGCAACCGCCGCGCAGCTCGCCGGCCTCTGGGAGTTTCCCGTGGTCGAGGCGGCCACGCGCCCGCGCGCCGAGCGGCTGCTCGGCGAACGCTGGGGTGGCGAGTGGCGCCTGGGCGAAGTCGTGGCGCGCCTCGACCATGCGATCACCCGCCGGCGCTATGCCCTGGTGGCGCGCCGCGCCACCTGGAGCCCACGGGGCCGGGTCGAGGAGGCGCCGGAGGCCGGCTGGTTCTCGACCACGGCGGCGCGCGAGTTGGCGCTCACCGGCCTGGCGCGCAAGCTCCTCGCGCGGCTCTGAGCCCGGAGCGCGCGCCGCAACCTTCGACGCGGCAACGGGGCTCAGCCGGTGTGGGGCGATTCGCCGCCGGCGAGGATGTACCAGCCGACGATCTTGTCGTCGATCTCGCGCAGCCGTTTCGCCACCAGCCCGCAGAGGATCTTGAGCAGACGCAGCGACGAGACCTTGCGCATGTCGAGGATCCCCGCGACCACCTCCTGCGGGATCGCGAGAACCACCGCGCCCCCGTCGTGGGCCTTCGCCTCGGCCGAACGAGGGGCGCTCTCGATGAGGGCCATCTCGCCGAAGTAGTCGCCCCGCTCGAGGATGGCGAGCGCCTCCTCGCCCGCGCCGGGGATGAACTTGCTGATCAGGATCCGCCCCTCGAGCACCACGTACATCGCGTCGCCCGGGTCCCCTTCGCGGAAGAGCACCTGACCGCTCTTCAGCTTGCGCTCGCGCGACAGCGAGGAGAGGAAGTTGATCTCGAGCGAGGAGAGCTTCTGCTCGGCGAAGAGGTCCCGCTTGGCGTGCAGATCGACGCGGAACTCGCCGGTGGGCGGCTTGAGGAGCGGCGGCCGGGCGGTGGTCGGCTGCGGCGAATGGGCGAAGAACTGGGTGAGCTGATCGTTGGTCAGGCGCAGCTTCGCCGAGAGGCTGCGCCAGAAGGCCCAGTAGAGCGCCACGGCGACCCGCTGATCGCGTTCCAGGAGCTCGCGGATCGGCGCCGAAGGGAACGCGATGAGCAGCGTTTCGCCGCGCGCCACGGCGTCGCTCGAGCGCGCGTTGGTGTCGACGAAGCTCGCCTCGCCGAAGAGCTGACCGGGGCCGAGCTGGGCGAGCGTGAAGAGGCCGTAGGCGGTGGCTCGCTGGATGTCGATCCCGCCGCGATCCAGGAGATAGGCGTCGGACGTCGTCTCGCCCTGGCGCAGCACCGGGGTTCCCGAGGAATAGGCGCGGCCGACGCAACAGGCGGCGAGCGCGGCGAGCTCCGAGGGGCGGAAGTGGGAGAAGAGCGCGAGCTGCGCCAGCCGGTCGGCGATTCCCAAGGTGCGGTTATTGTAACTTGAGCCGCGCCCGGGGCCGGGCGGCGGGAGAGCCGAGATGCCGACCTATCGCTTGACGGTGGAATACGAGGGAACGCGCTATCGCGGCTGGCAGGAGCAGAAGAACGCGCGCTCCGTGCAGGGCGAGCTGCGGCGGGCGATCGAAGAGGTGCTCGACGAGACGGTGGAGCTGGGCGGCGCGGGGCGCACCGACGCCGGCGTGCACGCGCTCGCCCAGGTGGCCCACTTGCGGTCGCGGCGACCGATGCGCCCGATCGAGCTCGAGCGCGCGGTCAACGATCGCCTGCCGGCCGACATCCACCTGCTCGCGGTCGAGCCGGCGCCGCAGCGCTTTCACGCGCGCCACCACGCCACCTCGCGCAGCTACCTCTACCAGATCTCGCGCCGCCGGACGGCGCTCGCCAAGCGCTTCGTCTGGTGGGTGCGCCGGCCGCTCGACGCCGCGGCGATGGCGCGCGCCGCCGCGCGGCTCGCCGGCCGCCACGACTTCGCCCGCTTCACCGAGAAGCCGGCCGAGCAGGAGTCGACGCTGGTGGTGGTCGAGCGCTGCGACGTCGCGGTCGCGGGGGCGCTCATCCTGGTCCGCATCGCGGCGTCGCACTACCTCTGGAAGATGGTGCGTCGGCTGGTGGGGGCTCTGGTCGAGGTCGGCGCCGGCGAGCTCTCAGAAGAGAGCTTCGCCGCGCTGCTCGAGCCGGGGGGGGTGAGCGGCTTCGACACCGCGGCGCACACCGCGCCGCCGTCGGGGCTCTTTCTCGAGCGCGTGCTCTACGCCGAGGAGGGAGCGGTGACGAAGGGTGAGCCGCCGGAGCTGGTTGCGGTGACGCCGATCGCGGGCTGAGTGCCCCAGCGGGCAGCTCGAGCCGAGCCCGCCCAGGGTCAGAGCAGATCGAGCTGCGGCGAGGCGAGCAGCCGCCAGGCGGCCGTCTCCACGCGATCCAACCAGAGGTGCGGCTCCGCCGCCGAGAGCTCCAGGGCGGCTAGGCCGCGGCGCTCGAGCTCGCGCGCCAGCCGCTGGTCGACCGCGCGCTGGAACGCGGGGTCGGGGGCGCGGATGCCGTCGGGTTGCGGGCCTTGCAGAATCGGCACCCAGACCAGCAGGTCGTAGGTCGCCAGCCAGTCGGAGACCAGGCGGTCGAGCGTCGGGTCGTCGCCGGCGGCGAGCAGGAAGTAGACGTAGTTGTCGAGCACGCTGCGATCGCAGAGCACGACCGGATAGCGTGCCGCGGCGACGATCTCCTCGGCGATCTGGGTGTGCAGGATCCAGCGTTGGGCGGCGGCGGTGGTCTCGGCGTTGATCGGCAGGGGCGAGCGGCGTGCCACTTCGTGCACGATGTCGAGCGCCACGTCGCGTCGCTTGAGGCGCGCCGCGAGCCCGTAACAGAGCGTCGTCTTGCCGACGCCATGCGTGCCGATGAAGGCGAGCTTGCGCGCCCCCGCGATCACCGCGTGCCCCCCAGCAGACGCCGGATCTCGGCGGCCGCGCCGGCGAGCTGGCGGTCGGTGATGGCGAGGGGCGGGAGGAGCTCGACCAGCCGCCCCTCCGGGCCGCCACCGAGCGCCAGATAACCAGCGGCGGCGAGCGCCGCGACCATCCGGCGCGCCGCCTCCGCGGTCGGCAGCTCGAGCCCCCAGAGCGCTCCCCGGCCGCGCAGCGCGACGTCCGCGGGCAGCGCTCGCGCGAGCTCGCCGGCGAGACGTTCGCCGATCGCGCGCGCGCGCGCCAGGAGAGCGCCGTCCGCCAGCAGGTCGAGGGTGGCGAGCGCCGCAGCGCAGGCCAAGGGGTGGGCGACGAACGTCGCGGTGTGGCGCGCCTCACCCGGCGCCCGCCAAGCCTCGAGCAGCGTCCGCCGGCCGACCACGGCGGCGATCGGCATCCCGCCGCCGAGCGCCTTGCCGCAGCAGAGCAGGTCGGGTCGCAGTCCTTCGGCGTCGACCGCGAAAAACGTGCCGGTGCGCCCGCAGCCGGTCAGGATCTCGTCGGCGATCCAGGGCACGGCGTGCTGGCGGCAGAGCTCGGCGACCCCGGCGAGCCAACCCGCGGGCGGCAGCAGGACGCCCTCCCGCCCGACGATCGGTTCGACGATGAGCGCCGCCGGGGCCGGGTGCGCCGCGAGGCGCGCCGCGATCTCGGCGAGCGGCGCGGCGAAGGGCAGCCGGTCGACCGCCGCGTGCAGATGCGCCGCGAACGGGTCGCGGAAGGCAGCGCGCGAGGTGACCGCGAGCGCGCCGAGGGTGAGCCCGTGGTAGGCCGGGGCGAAAGCGACGATGCGCCGGCGTCCGGTCGCGAGCAGCGCGCTCTTCAGCGCGATCTCGACCGCGTCGGCGCCGGAGACGGCGAAGTAGACGCGCGGTTCGTCGACCGGGGCGAGCGCGGCGAGGCGTTCGGCACAGCGGATCCGCAGCTCGTGCGCCTGCGCGTCGCCCAGACCATGGACGAGCTCGGCGGCCTGCGCCGTGACCGCGGCGACGACCCGCGGGTGACGGTGGCCGACCAGCGCGGCGCCGAAGCCGGAGGTGAGATCGACGTAGCGATTGCCGTCGACATCGAGCACGTTGGCGCCGAGCGCGGCTCGCCAGACGATGCTCGGCTGGTCGGCGGGGCCGAGAGTGTTGATGCCCGGCGCCTCGACCGCGGCCAGGCGCCGCGCCGCGGCGCGGCTCGCCGGGCCGGGCGGCGGAACCAGGATCGCGGGGAGGAGATCGCCGGCGGCGAGCGCCGCGTCCGAGTCCGGCGGCGGCGCGGCGCTGAGGCCCGCGGCCGTCATGCGAGCTCGCGCCGGCCGGCGAGCGAGCGGCCGAGCGTCACCTCGTCGGTGTACTCGATGTCGCCCCCCACCGGCATGCCAAAGGCGAGCCGGGTGATGCGCGGCACGCGGCCGCGCAGCAGCCGGGCGAGATAGAGCGCGGTCGCCTCCCCCTCCACGTTCGGATTGGTGGCGAGAATCACCTCTTCGACGCCCGCGAGGCGCGGCAGCAGGCCCGCGATGCGCAGCTCCTCCGGCCCGATCCCGCGCTGCGGCGAGAGCGCTCCGAGCAGCACGTGGTAGCGGCCGTGATACTCGCCCGTGCGCTCGAGCGGCTGGATGTTGAACGGCTCCTCGACCACGCAGAGCCGGGTCGCGTCGCGCGCCGGATCACTGCAGATCCGGCACGGCTCGAGGTCGGTGATGGCGTTGCACTGCGAGCAGTGGAAGAGCTTCTCCTTGACCTCGAGGATCGCCCGCGCGAGCTCTCCGGCCTGCTCGCGCGATTGCCGGAGCAGGTGGTGAGCGAGGCGCGCCGCGGTCTTGGGCCCGATGCCGGGCAGGCGAGCGAGCTCGGCCACCAGGCGGGCGAGGGGATCGGCCATGGTGCGTCGCTACATCATGCCGGGCAGGCCGCCAGCCAGGCCGCCGAGGCGCGACTGCATGGCCTCGTCCACCTTGCGGGCCGCCTCGTTGACCGCCGCGAGCACCAGATCCTGGAGCATCGCGGGGTCGGCGGGATCGAGCACTTCCGGATCGATGGTGATCGCGAGCAGCTGCTTGTGGCCGCTCATCTTGACCGCCACCATGCCGCCGCCGGTCGAGGCCTCGACCACGAGCTCGGCGAGCTCGCGCTGCATCCGTTCCTGCATCTGCTGCGCCTGCTTCATGAGCTTCTGGATGTTCATCGGGACGGCTCCTCGTCGCTGCCTGCCGGTTCGACCGCGGCGACCGTGCCGCCGAAGATATCGAGCACCGCCTGGACCCGCGGATGCTCGGCCGGAGTGCTCTCGGGGTTCGCGGCGGCGGGCGAAGCGGCGGCCGGCGGGAGCGCCGGGTGCTCGGCGGCGGGGGCCACGGGCGCGAACCTCCAAGTCGCCGGCTCGCCGAACGCGGCCCGCACGGCGGCGTCGATCAGGTCGCGGTTGTTGGCGCGGGCGAGCGAGCCCGCGGCGAGCGCGTCGTGCGGCTGGATCACGAGGCGCCGGTCGGCGGCGGAAAAGGTGAGCGTGGCGAGCGCCTGGAGCTGCGCCGCGAGGGCCGGGCGGCGGGCGCTCACCTCGGCGAGGAACGTCTCGGCGGTGCCGGGCTCGTCTCGTGCCTCGGGCGCGCGGGGCGTTTCGGTCGGGGCCGGCGCGTCGGCCGGCGGCGGCGCCGGCGCCGGTGCGGCCCCGGGGAGCGGCTTCGCCGCCCGGGACGGTGCCGGAGTGGAGCTGGCGTCGGCCGGCGCGCCGGAGAGCAGGCGCTCGATCGCGGTCAGCTTGGGCAGCTCGGCGGCGCGCAGCCAGGCGAGCTCGAGCGCCAGGATGCCCGACTCGCTGCGCCGCACGGCGAGCTCGCTCGCCAGCAGCTGGCTGAGCAGGCGCAGCAGGTTCTCGTAGCCGGTCGCGGCGGCGAGCCGCGCCAGCGCCGCGCGCTCCTCGCCGGGCAGCGTGGCGCTCTCGGCCGTCTCGCCGAGCGCGAGGTGCAGCGCGTCGCGGCAGTAGGCGAGGAAGTGGGCATAGACCTGGCGCGGATCCCAGCCCTGCTCGTCGACCTCGCGAGCCAGTGTGACCACATCGCCCGCGCTCCCGGCGGTGATCGCGGAGAGCAGCCTCTGGAAGAGCGCGAGATCGAGGCCGCCCAGGAACCGCGCCGCCTCCTCGTCGGCCACCGTGCCGCGCCCGAACGTGGCCAACTGGTCGAGCAGCGCGACGGCGTCGCGCACGCTCCCCTCGCCGGCCCGGGCGAGCAGCGCGAGGGCGGTGTCGCTCGCGGTAATCCCCTCGGCGGTGCAGATCGAGCGCAGATGCGCCGCGACCTCGGAGCTCGCCACCCGTCGGAAATGGAACTCCTGGCAGCGCGAGAGGATGGTCGCCGGCACCGCGTCGATCTCCGTGGTGGCGAAGATGAACACCAGCCGGGGCGGCGGCTCCTCGATGATCTTGAGCAGCGCGTCGAAGGCCTGGCGCGACAGGCGGTGAACCTCGTCGAGCACCACCACCTTGTAGCGGTCGCGCGCCGGACCGTACTTGAGGCTCTCGGCGAGCTCGCGCACCTGCTCGACCTTGGAGTAGGTCGCGGCATCGATCTCGAGCACGTCGAGGTCCGAGCCGGCGGTGATCTCCCGGCAAGGGGTGCACTCGTTGCACGGGCCGCTCGCGCGCCCCTGCTCGCAGTTGAGCGCCTTGGCGAAGACCCGCGCCGCCGTGGTCTTGCCGACGCCGCGGATGCCCGAGAAGAGATAGGCCTGCGCGATGCGCTCCTCGACGAGAGCGTTGGTGAGCGCGGTGACCACCGCCTGCTGGCCGATCAGCGAGGCGAAGTCCTGCGGCCGCCACTTGCGGGCGAGTACCTGATAGGCCATAAAGATGAAGGCGCGGACCGCGTCACGAAGGGTTCCGGCACCCCTGCGGCACCCGAAGCGAGGACCTTATCGCTGCTCCCTTCCGGGCCTGACGAGGTTCGGAACCGTCCGGTGCACAGGACCCGAACCCTTCGCGCCGCGGTCGGCGCCGGGAGTCATCGTACGCGGCGCCGGGGGCGGTGTAAAGCGACCCGGCGACGCGGCGCTCGCCCGACGAGGGCGCGGTGAGCTACAATTCGCCGGTTTGACGGACGGGGGCACAGCCGCGGAGCGGGATCAAATCTGGATGCGAGCCGCCCTCGAGCTCGCGCGGGAGGCTGGCGAGCTGGGGGAGGTGCCGGTCGGCGCTGTGGTGGTCTCGCCCGCGGGTGAGATCGTCGGGCGCGGGCACAACCGCCGGGAGAGCGCGCAGGATCCGACGGCGCACGCGGAGCTCCTGGCCATCCAGGAGGCCGCCGCCCGACTCGGTTCCTGGCGTTTGGTGGGTTGCGAGCTCTTCGTCACCCTCGAACCTTGCGCCATGTGCGCCGGGGCGGCGGTGCTCGGACGCCTCGATCGGGTCGTCTTCGGCGCGCGGGACCCGAAAGCCGGTTTCTGCGGATCGCTCGGCGACCTGGTGCGGGACCCGCGGCTCAACCACCGGGCGGTGGTGGTCGAAGGGGTCTTGGCCGAAGAGAGCCGCGAGTTGCTGCAACGCTTCTTCGCCGGGTTGCGGCGCGAAGCCTGAGGTTCTTTGAAGGACGAACGCGGAGAGGTGCCCGAGCGGCCGAAGGGGCACGCCTGGAGAGCGTGTATAGGGGTAACCCTATCGTGGGTTCGAATCCCACCCTCTCCGCCAAGCTCAAGTCTCGACACGGAGAGGTGCCAGAGTGGTCGATCGGGACGGTCTCGAAAACCGTTGTGCCTTCACGGGTACCGTGGGTTCGAATCCCACCCTCTCCGCCAGATTCTCTTTTTCGGGCCGCTTTGACGGAGGAGCCAGTCGTCCTCTAGAATGAACGGCTCGCCCGATCCGGGAGCGTTGCGCGATCCGGCGCGACGGGCGTGCCCGGCCCCAGTCACGAGAAAGGCAGAGCATCGTGAAGCGCACATTCCAGCCCAACAACCGTCGCCGTAAGAAGACCCACGGCTTCCGCGAGCGCATGAGCACCAAGAACGGCCGCAAGGTCCTCTCGCGCCGCCGCCGCAAGGGTCGCAAGCGGCTGTCGGTCTAAGAGCCGCGGTGCTGCCGTCCGCCCCGCGCGACCAGCGCCTGCGGCGGAGCGACCGGCTCCGCAAGACGGCGGCGTATCAACGCTGCTACCGGCTGGGGCGTCGGCGCAACGGGCGTTTCCTGATTCTCTACACCCTCCCCGCGGCCTCCCCGACCCTGTTCGGCCAGACCGCCAGCCGCAAGGTCGGGGGCGCGGTGGTCCGCCACCGCCTCAAGCGCTGGGGGCGGGAGGTCTTCCGTCGCTTCGCCGAACGCGACCGGCTGCCGGGTGGCGACCTCGTGGTGCACTTCCGGCCCGAGGCGGCCGAGGCCGGATTCGCCGATTTCGCGCGCGATCTCGAACAGCAGCTGCGCCTGCTCCTGCCGCGGGAGCCGAAATGAAACGCGTCGCGGTCGCGCTGCTCGCCGCCTACAAACGCTGGCTCTCGCCGTTGTTGCCCCCGGCCTGCCGGTTCTCGCCGACCTGCTCGGAATACGCCCGCCTCGTGGTGCTGCGCGACGGGCTGGTCGTCGGCGGGGCGCGCGCCATCTGGCGGCTGCTGCGTTGTCAGCCGCTGGGCGCCGGCGGCATCGATCTGCCTTAGCGGCGTCACCCCCAACCCGAGCAAGGAGCCGTAACCTTTGGACAATCGCCGTCTCCTGATCGCTGCCGCGCTTTCGATGGCGGTGCTTCTCGCCTGGCAGTACCTCTTCCCGGCCCCCGAGCCGCCGGCGCCTCGTCCCGCCGCCGAAGCCGCGGCGCCTCCCGCCGGGGCGACCGCGGAGCCCCCGGCGGTGGCAGCACGCGCCGAGGCCACGTTGCCGGCGGAGACCTTCGCGCCAGCCGGGGAGCTGGCTCCGGTCGAAGGCGAGGAAGAGCGCCGTGAGGTGCTCGAGAACGGCGAGCTCCGCGCCGAGTTCACCAGCCGCGGCGGCCTGCTCGTCTCGCTCCAGGTCCGCGGCAAGACCGCCGAAGCCGGTGGCGCGCTCGAGCTCGTGGCGCCGCGCGAGACGACGCCCCTACCGCTAGCCCTGCTCGCCGCCGACGGCACGCCCCTGCCGGTCAACCGGGCGCTCTTCGCGGTGGCGCGCGAGGCGACGCCGAACGGCGACAGCCTGGTCTTCTCCTATCGCGGTGAGCTCGGGCGCGCCGAGAAGCGCTTCACCCTGCTCGCCGACGGGCGACTCGACTTCGAGATCGTGGCGCCCGGCACCGGCGAGGTGGGGCTGGTCCTGGGTCCGGGGCTGCGTGCCCGCACGGCGGCGGATCTCGCCAGCCGCTACGAACGACGTCTGGCGGTCTGGAGCGTCGGCGGGTCGCTCGAGACCCTCGCCCCGGAGAAGCACCTCGAGACGGAGGAGATCGCAGGCCAGGGCCTCGACTGGATCGGGCTGGAGGACACCTATTTCCTCACCGCCGTCGTGCCGAGCGAGCCGCTCGCTCGCGCCCGGGTGCGCCCGGTGCTGCTCGACCCCACGCCCGACGAGCACCGATTCGAGGCGCGCCCGCTACCCGCCGGCGGCGAGCTCTCGGCGACCGACAAGAAGCTGCCGCGCGAGTTCGTGGTCGAGCTCCACGCCCGCGGCGAACGGCTCGCCGGAACCTCGTTCTGGGGCGCGAAACAGTGGGACCGGTTGGCCGCTCTGCCCTATGGACTGGAGAGCACGGTGCGCTGGGGGATGTTCGGATTCCTCGCGCGGCCCTTGCTCTGGGGCTTGCAGTGGCTGCACGCCAACGTGGTCGCCAACTATGGCTGGGCGATCGTCCTGCTCACCGCGGCGCTCAAGATCGTGCTCCTGCCCCTCTCGCTCGCGGCTTTCAAGTCGATGCGCAAGATGCAGGCGCTCAATCCGAAGATGCAGGCGGTCCGCGAGCGCTGGCGCGGCAAGCTGCGCGACAAGAACGGCCGCTTCAACTCCGACGCGCAACGCCAGATGAACGAAGAGGTGATGGCGCTCTACCGCAGCGAGGGCGTGAACCCGGCCGGCGGCTGCCTGCCGATGCTCGTCCAGCTGCCGATCTTCTTCGCCTTCTACAACCTGCTGGCGACGGCGGTGGAGCTCTGGCGCTCACCCTGGATCGGCTGGGTCACCGATCTGACCGCCCCGGACGCCTACTACGTTCTGCCGATCGTCATGGGGATCTCGCAGGTGATCCAGCAGCGCATGACGCCGCCGCCGCCCGATCCGATGCAGAAGCGGCTGATGCAGATGCTGCCGATCGTCTTCACCGTCTTCTCGCTCGGCTTCGCGAGCGGCCTGGTGCTCTACTGGCTGACCAACAACATCCTCACCATCGGTCAGCAGCTGCTCTACAATTCGATCAAGGACCACGCCGCGGAGCCTGCCGCGGTGCCGGTCAAGGGGGAACGGAAGGCGAAATGAGCGCGCGTTCGCGGCGCTTCTTCTGGGGCAATTCCCTGCCCCAAGCCCTGATGTCGGCAGCCCGCTACCATCGGCTGCCTCCGGAGCAGCTTGCTTACCGTCAACGGGAGAAGCGGCACGGTTTCCTGCGCCATCCACGCCGGGTCGTGATCGAGGTCGATCCGCTGCACCCGGCGCGGGCGGCGGGAACACCCATCGTCCCGATGCCGGCCGCCGCCGCAGCCAAATCTACGCCCCGTTTGCGCCATCCCGAATCGCCACCTTCGCGGCGCGCTGCGGCGACCTCTCCCCCGCCGGGTGAAGGAGGAATCACCGCGGAACCGATGCTGCCGCCGGACGAGGAGTCGGAGCTCGCGGCGAGCGAGGGGCTGCGGCGCCTGCTCGCCCTTGCCGGTCTCGACCTCACGGTGGCCATCGAACGCGAGAGCGAGCGGCTGCAGATCCGCCTCGCGGGATCCGACGAGGCCGCCCTGCGGCGCCTCGGCAGCGGCTTCCTCGACGAGCTGGAGCACCTGCTGCCGCGCACCATCAAGGGGCTCTCGGGCCGACTGGTGCGCTGCCGGATCGATGGCGCCGGCCTGCGCGAGGGACGGGAGGACGAGCTGCGCAAGCTGGCCCGCGAAACCGCCGGCGAGGTGCTGCGCTCGGGAGAGGATGCCGTGCTCGGCCCGCTCTCTCCCGCCGACCGCCGCATCATCCACTTGGCGCTCGCCGAGGACGCGCGACTGCGCACCGAGAGCTTCGGCTCTCGCCCGGACAAGAAGCTGCGCATCTCGCTCGCCAATTCCTAGGTAAGGCCGCGCCGCGGGCCGGGTTTCACGTGAAACGACTGTCGCGCCCGACCGGTTTCACGTGGAACATCACCCTCGGGCGTCGGTTCCGACGCGGACTCCCGCCGTGACCCTCCCGAGCGACGCGCTCGATCGACCGTCGTTTGCCGACGCGCTGGCCCGCGTTCTCGGGGAGTCGCTGGATCCTCGGATGACGACGGCCCTTCACCAGCACTACCTCGAGCTCCTGCGCTGGGCACCGAAGGTGGATCTCGTCGGTCCGGCGGTCTTCGACGAGCTCTTCGAGCGCCACTACGGCGAGAGCCTGGCGGGCCGACCCCTGCTCCCCGCGAGCGGAACCCTGGTGGATCTCGGGTCGGGCGCCGGGTTTCCCGGTCTCGTGCTCGCCGCCGCGCGGCCCGATCTCGCGGTCTACCTGGTGGAGCCGCGGGTCCGCCGCGCCGCTTTTCTCGCGGCGGCGGTGCGCCGGGCCGGATTGGCCTGCCACTGCCTCGATGCTAGAGTCGATCCGAGCCTCTCGCTGGAGCTTCCTGAGCGGATCGATGTGTTCACCGTCCGGGCGCTGCGCTTGCCAGCGAGAGTCTGGGCGGCGCTCGCCGGTAGGCTCTCGGACCGCGGGAGCGCCCTGGTCTGGGCCGGGCCCGCGAGCGAACGCCTGCCTCCGCCCTGGGTCGCTGGGCGGCGGATCGCGCTGCCGTGGGGGCGCCGGGAGATCGTGGAGTACCGACTGTCGGAGAAGCGATGACCACGACGCTGGCGCTCGCCAACCAGAAGGGCGGGGTGGGCAAGACCACCACGGCCATCAACCTGGCCGCGGCGCTCGCCGCGCTCGAGCGGCGGGTCCTGCTGATCGACTGCGACCCGCAGGGCAACGCCACCCGAGGGTTTGGGCGCGACGCGAGTCCGCCCCACCTCTACCATCTCCTGGTCGGGCAGGCGGAGGCGGGGGCCACGGTCGTCCCCACCGGCTTTCCCTTCCTCGACCTCATCCCGGCGAATCGCGATCTGGTCGGCGTGGAGGTCGAATTCGTCGGCCTCGACGGCTGGCAGTTCCGGCTCCGCGAGCGCCTGGCGCCGCTGGCCGGTCGCTACGAGTTCGTGCTGCTCGACTGCCCGCCATCGCTCGGCCACCTGACGGTGCTCGCGTTGGTCGCGGCCGACGGCATCGTGGTGCCGCTGCAGTGCGAATACTTCGCGCTCGAGGGGGTGAGCGAGCTGTTGACCACGGTGCGGCGGGTGAGCGCGGCGTGGAATCCCGCCCTGGCGCTCTCCGGCATCGTCCTCACCATGTACGATGACCGGATGAACCTGACCCGTGACGTCGAGCGGGAGGTGCGCGACCACTTCCCGGGCGAGACCTTCGAGACGGTCATTCCGCGCAACGTGCGACTCGCCGAGGCGCCGAGCCACGGGGTTCCGATTCTCAAGTACGACATCAAGAGCCGCGGCGCCGAGGCCTATCTGGCGCTGGCGCGCGAGCTCGTGAGGCGGCGGGGATGAACGACAAACGGAGGGGCCTTGGACGCGGACTTTCCGCCTTGCTTACGACTAGCGAGGAGGTCAGGGCGCTGCCGATCGCCCAGCTGCAGCCGAGCCGTTATCAGCCCCGAACCGCGTTCGACGATCGCGGCCTCGAGGAGCTCGCGGCCTCGATTCGGACCCAAGGGCTGATTCAGCCGCTCATCGTAAATCCAACCGGAAAAGGAACTTACACGATTATTGCCGGCGAGCGCCGGTGGCGCGCGGCGCAGCGCGCCGGCCTCACGGTGGTGCCGGTCGTGGTGCGCCAGGTGCGCGACGACCGGGAGTTCCTCGAGCTCGCGCTGGTCGAAAACCTGCAGCGTGCCGACCTCAACCCGATCGAGGAGGCCGAGGCCTACCGGACGCTGCAGGAGAACTTCGGCCTGGCGCAGGAGGAGATCGCGACGCGGGTCGGCAGGACCCGTCCGGCGGTGACCAATACGCTGCGCCTGCTCAAGTTGCCGCCGCGGGTGCAGGATCTCCTGCGTTCCGGACGGCTGACCGCCGGCCAGGCGCGACCGCTCCTCGCTCTCGAGGACGCCGGCGAGATCGAGCGCCTGGCCGAGCGCGCGGCCGACGAAGGGATCAACGCGCGGACGCTCGAAGCCCTCGCGACCGCCGGCGGCGGCACCCGGCGCCGCGCGCGCAAGCGCCGCGCCGCCGAGCCGCACGCAGCGGCGGCGGCGGAGCGACTCACCCAGCATCTGCAGACCAAGGTGGAGATCGATCGCCGCCGCAAGGGCGGTGTGATTCGGATTCACTTTCATTCGGAGGAGGAGTTGATCCGCCTCTTCGACCTCATCTTCCAGCGAGGGGGAAGGCCATGAACTTCCGCGGCAGATCGGCGTCCGGGGACCTCTCCGGTTTCCTCGACGTCGGATCGCAGTTCGAGGGCGAGCTGCGCTTCGACCAGTCGTTCCGCATCGATGGCAAGGTGGTCGGCCGGGTGATCTCGGAGGGCGATCTTGTCGTCGGCGAGAAGGGGGAAGTCGAGGGCGAGATTCGCGTCGGGCGGCTCTTCGTCTCGGGGCGGGTGCACGGCGAGGTGCAGGTCGCCAGGCGGTTGTCGATCCACCCTCACGGGCGCGTCGAGGGCGAGATCCGTGCCGTGGCGCTGGTGATCGAAGAGGGCGGGGTGCTCGAAGGGCACTGCGCGATGACAGCCGGCGAGAAGCTCGCGGCCGAGGCGCCGCGCGCCGATTCGACGGCCGACGGCGCGCCGGCGGCGGTCGGCGCCAAGGTGGTCGGCCGGATCGCCGCGAAGCCGGAGCGCTAGTCGCTGAACAGGCCCTGATAGGTCGGCAGGAAAGCGAGCGGCTCGCGCTGCAGCAGCGCCGGCTCGAAGGCCTCGGTCAACACCCGGCCATCGAGGTCGCGCGCGATCGGCAGCCCGGAGAGATAGAGCAGGGTCGGCAGCAGGTCGACGATGCGCCCCGGCGGCATTGCCTCCCCTCTCCTGATCCCATCCCCGCGCATCAGCAGCGCACCGTCGGGCGCGTCGGCGAGCGAGCCGGCGGTGCGTCGGAAGCGCATCAACTCGCCCAGGACCTTGCGTACCCCTTGCGGTGGTGCGACGCCGTAGACCGAGGCCACGACGACGACGCGCGGCGGCGGCAACTGTTCCCAGAGCGCCGCCAGGGCGGCATCGAGCTCGGCGTAGTGAGCGGTGAGCGCGGCGGCCGCGCTCCGCTGCTCACGCCCCCGTGAGCCCGCGAGTTCCGCCGCCTCGAAGCCGCCGACGGTGGCGAGCGAGAGCTCCTCGAGTCCGGGCAACAGCAAGAAACAGGAGGCTGGCGGGTCGCCGCCCGTGAGGCGCGCCGTCGCCGCGGCGAGCCGTGGGCGGTCCAGGCGCTGCGCCATGGCGAGCGGCTCGGCGAACGGCTCGTCGGCATCGACCGCGGGTTCCGGCTCGAGCTCGAGCCGTGGCGCGGCGGCGGCGAGCGCGGGCGGGAAACCGATCGTCTCGGCGGACGGCCGGAGCTTACCGAGGATCTCCCAGACGGTGAGCGCCGAGCGCGGCGGCTCGCCGGGAGGGAGCGTGGGGCCGAACAGGATACGGCCCAGGCGTGGCCCCACGCCGAGCGGCAGCAGCTTCAGCTCGCCAGCGGGGGCGAGCCAACGCGGAGCGGCATGGACGTCGCCCAGCAAGCCGTGGCGATGAGGCATCTTGCCGGTCGCTGCGCTCGCCCAGAGGGCGAGCGGACGGATGGGCGAGAGCGTGGCGAGCCGCGCGTAGCTCCCCTGCTCGAGCAAGCCGGCGAAGAACGGCAGTCTGCCCTGGCGGGCGAGCGGCAGGAGGACATCGAGGCTGGCGCCGTCGAGGCCGACGAAGAGGAGGCGCGGGGCCGGCCCGGCGACCGGACGCGCGGCGGCGGGCGTGGGTGGCGGCGGCGGGTGGTAGCTCACCCGGCGATCGACCAGAGCATAGAGCGAGCCGGCGACCACCAGGACGAGCAGCCAGCGGCTTCGTGCGCCGTAGGCGCGGTGGTGCACGGTGTGCAGGAGCGCGGTGTAGAAGGCGAGCACCGCCCCCAGCGAGAGCCAGAGCGCCCCCTTGAGCAGCTGCGCGTTGATTCCCGGCGGCAGGTAGAAAGCATGGTGCGAGGCGTTGACCCAGTCGCCGAGCGCGGCGGCGGCGAGCACCACGGTGAGCGCCCACGGCAACAGCCGGCTGGCGCGCACGTTGCGCCGGCGCAAGCCGAGGACGAAGGCGGCGAGCGCCACCGGCGCCAGCAGCAGCCCGAAGCGCCACGTCGCGGCGACGAGAGCGCCGGCGCTGAGCGGCAGGTCGGGATTGAGAAAGACGAGCAGCAGCGCGAACTGGGCACCCGCGACCAGCGCCGCGACGAGCGCGAGCGCCGCCGCGACGAGCGGCTCGGGCCACCGGTGCGTGGCGAGGCGCGCCCAAGCCGCGGCGCGCGGTTCGCCCGCGAGGCGTTTGCTAGAGTTCACGATGCTCATGCAACCGGTCGACGCCCGCGCCACCGTCCTCGAGATCGTCGAGCAACCGCTGCCCTATTACACCATCGCGTTCGACGGTCCGCCGGCCTGGGCGGAGGTCCGCGCGGGGCAGTTCGTGATGGTCGAGACCGGCGACGGGCTCGAACCCTACCTGCGGCGCGCCTTCTCGGTGCACGACGTCAGTAGAACAGATCGCGGGTCGCGGATCGAGCTGCTGGTGAAGGTCGTCGGGCCGGGAACGCGGGCGCTCGCGGCGCGCCGGCCGGGCGAGACGATGTCGGTGCTCGGACCGCTCGGCCGCGCTTTCCTGCCGGTCGACCGCGGGCCGGTCGCGCTGGTCGCGGGCGGCGTCGGTTCGGCCCCGCTGCTGCTGCTCGGGCGGGCGCTCGCCGCGCGCGGCGTGAGCTTCGACTTCTTCTACGGCGGCCGGTCGCGAGTCGACCTCGCGCTCGCCGCGCGCTTCGGCGAGCTCGCGACCGCGAGCGGCGGCGCGCTGATCACGACGACGGAAGACGGCTCCTTCGGACGGCGCGGGCTGGTGACCGAGCCGCTCGCCGAACGGCTCGCGGGGGGCGCCTACCGGGCGCTCTATGCCTGCGGCCCGATGGGTCTGCTGGCGCGCCTGGCCGAGCTCGCCTCGGCGCACGGCGTCTCCGGCGAGGCCGCGCTCGAGACCCCGATGGGCTGCGGCTTCGGCGCCTGCCTCGGTTGCGCGGTGCCGCTCGCCAGCGGCCGCTACGGGCTCTGCTGCAAGGACGGGCCGGTGTTTCCCTTCGATGCGGTGCGCTGGTGAGCGGCCCGGATCTCTCGGTCCGCCTCGGCCGCCTGGAGCTTCCGAACCCGATTCTCACCGCGAGCGGAACGTTCGGCTACGGGCTCGAATTCGCCCACCTGGCCGATCTCGAGCGCCTCGGCGGCATCGTCACCAAGGGGCTCTCGCTCGAGCCGCTGGCGGGCAACCCGCCGCCGCGCATCGCCGAGCCGCGGGGCGGCATGCTCAACTCGATCGGCCTGCAGAACATCGGCATCGAGCGCTTCCTCGCCGAAGTCCTCCCCGGGCTGGCGCGCTACCCCGCGCGAGTGATCGTCAACCTCTTCGGCTACGAGCTCGACGACTACGCGCGGCTGGCGGAGCGGGTCGAGCCCCATCCCGGCGTCGCGGCGATCGAGCTCAACGTCTCCTGCCCCAACGTCAAGAAGGGGGGCATGCACTTCGGCCACGACCCCGAGCTCCTGGAACGCCTGGTGCGCAGCGTCCGCCAGGCGAGCTCGAAGCCGATCGCGGTGAAGCTCTCGCCGAACGTCACCTCGCCGGTGGAGATCGGCGAGGCGGCCAAGGCCGGGGGCGCCGATCTGCTGTCCGCGATCAACACCGTGCTCGGCATGGCGATCGATCCCTGGACCCGTCGCCCCCGGCTGCACACCGGGCGGGGCGGACTCTCGGGGCCGGCGATCAAGCCGATCGCGGTGCGCATCGTCTACGACGTGGCGCGGAAGGTCGGTCTGCCGGTGATCGGCATCGGCGGCATCGAGACGGTCGACGACGTGGTCGAGTTCCTGCTCGCCGGCGCGAGCGCGGTGCAGGTGGGAACCGCGCTGTTTCGCCAACCGCGCACCGCGGAGCGGCTGGTCAGCGGCCTGGGCGAACGGCTCGTCGCGCTCGGCCTCGAGCGGGTGAGCGATCTGGTGGGTGCGGTACGGCCCTGGGAGGATGGATGAGCTCCCTCGCGCGCGTGGCGGTGGCGCTGGACACTTCGGATCGCGCGACCTTCGAGCGCTGGTGCGCCTTCTTCGGGCCGCGCGTCGGCGTTCTCAAGGTCGGTCTCGAAGCGTTCGTCCGCTTCGGCCCGACGGCGGTCGCCGAGGCGCGGCAACACGCCCGCGGTCTCTTTCTCGACCTCAAGCTGCACGACATTCCCAACACCGTCGCCGGAGCGGTCGCGGCGGCGCGCGATCTCGGGGTCGACTACCTCACGCTGCACGCGGGCGGCGGTCCGGAGATGATCGGCGCGGCGGCCCGCGCCGCCGGCGACGGCGTCAAGCTGCTCGCCGTCACGCTGCTCACCCATCTCGACCCACCAGCGCTCACCGCGCTCGACCTGCCCGGCGCGGCCGCCGGGCGCGTGCTCGCCTGGGCGCGGCTCGCCGCGGAGTCGGGTGCTGCGGGCGTCGTCGCCTCCCCCTTGGAGCTCGGGACCTTGCGCCGCGAGCTGCCCGCGCCGTTCCTGATCGTCACGCCGGGGATCCGCCCGGCCGGCGCCGCGCTCGACGACCAGCGTCGGACGGCGAGCGCCCGAGTGGCGCTCGCGGCGGGGGCGGATCTCCTGGTCATCGGCCGCCCGCTCACCCAGGCGGCCGACCCCGAGGCGGCGCTCGCCGCCCTCGCCGAGGAGATCACCTCGGCCTGACGGGGCGCGACGCGCCTACCAGATGTAGATCGGCCGGTCGACCTGCAGGTCGAAGTCCCAGTTGTAGACGTAGCCGGGGAACTCGAGGGGAACGGTGAAGCGGGCGCGCATGCGGATCCGATCGCCGATGCGCTCCGCCGTGACCTGCTTGGATTCGACCGGCAGGTTGAGCTCGGCGGCCTTGGCGAGAATGCGTTTCTGCACGAGCTCCGGGTTGGTGCCCGCGGCCCACTTCGCCTGCTCGACCATGAAGTCGTAGAGCTCCGAGCTCGCGATCTTCACCGGGATCGCCTTCCAGGCGATCATCACCGCCACCGCCAACAGCGCGGTCCAGAGAATGCAGCCCAGCTTGCCGTCGCCCGCCTGCCTTCGCGCGTTGCGCATGCCGTCCTCCAAGTGCTCGATGCCGAACGCGAAGTCTAGCGCACCGCGCGGAGGGCGCGGCGGGAGTCGCTCGCGGCGCGCGACCAGAGGATCGCGAAGACCCGCCCGCGGACCGCCGAGGTCGCGACCGGCCCGAAGCTGCGCGAGTCGAACGAGCGCGCACGATTGTCGCCCGCCAGGAAGAGCTCGCCCGGCGCAACCCGGCTCCCGCCGGCGAGCTCGCCGTCCGCCGCGACGCAGCGCTTGACCAGGAGCCGATGCGGCGGGAGGGGCGAGCGGAAGAGCACGATGTCGCCGCTGCGCACGGGGCGAACCGGCAGGGCGCGCCAGCTCGCCTTGTCGGCGAAGATCCAGCGATCGACCAGCACCTGATCGCCGGCGACGAGGGTCGGCGACATCGAGTCGCTCGGGATCGAGACCACCTCGATCAGGAAGGCGCGCGCGAACAGGGCAAGGAGCACCGCCACCAGCCCGGCGTCGACGAGACCGCGGACGAGCGAGCGGCGGCTCAGCGTGGCAGGTGGAAGGTGCGTGCCCACCGGGTCTTGGTCGGGAACCCGATGATGGTGTTGGCGATCTCCTTGAGCTTCGCGGGCAGGCCACGCCAGGTGCCGTCGGAGGTGCCGCCGCCGAAGGACCAGTAGATGACGAAAGCGCGTCCCTTCAGATAGTGCGCGGGCACCGTCCCCCAGAAGCGGGAGTCGTAGGAGTAGTCGCGGTTGTCTCCCATGCAGAAGTACTGCCCCTCGGGCACCGTGACCGGCCCGAAATTGTCGCGCAGCCGCATCTGCTCGGACAGGTAGGGCCGATTGAGGAAGGTGCGCGGGTCCTTGTGCTCGACGTAGCCACCGTCGGCGACCTTCTGGCCGTTGACGTAGAGCTGTTTGCTGATGATCTGCAGGGTGTCGCCCGGCAGGCCGATGAGGCGCTTCACCAGGTCGACCGTCGGGCGCTCGGGCGAGCGGAAGATGACGATGTCGCCGCGCCGCGGGGAGCGCAGCGGGAGCAGCGAGCGCTCGGCCTCGCTCGCCGCCGGCCCGAAGATGAACCGGTTGACGAACAGGTGGTCCCCCACCAGCAGCGTGTTCTCCATCGATCCGCTCGGGATGAAGAAGGTCTTGATGACGAAGGTGTTGGTGAACAGCAGGAAGAGCGCCGCGATCAGCAGGGCCTCGGCATACTCGCGCGCGGTCGAGCGGGGCGTCGCCTCGGTCATGGCTCGCGGAGCCTATCCGATCGGCGCAAGCGATTGCGCCGCCGTCCAGATTCCTTGACAGCGGCCTCGACCCCAGCGCGGAGCGACCCCGCGCCGCGTCGCCCACCCCCGAACGGTCTCCCCGCCGCCTGATCGCTTGTCCCGCGGCCTCCCCGCCACGCTCCGAACGATTTCGTCAAGCCGTTTGTTTACTTCAACTTGACTCTTTCCTGGGAGGTGGCAGCGAACGTGATCTAGAGGCTCGCGCAGGTCAACCCAGCGGAGAAAGGAGGGACGCCGAGAGAGAGCCCGAAAGACCGAACCGCGCAGGCCAATTCGGAACGCAGCACCGATCGTTGAAGCAACTCGACAACCCATTCGAACCAACCCGCGCGGCGCGCTGCGCCGCCGAACCCAAGGAAAGGAGCTTCACCATGTCGCAGAGCCGTCGTTTCGTCGCCGCCGTTCTCGCCCTCGTCCTCACCCTCGCTGCCCTGCCGGCCTTTGCCGCGCCCGGCGGGACGGTGAACGTCAACACCGCCACGGTCGATCAGCTCCAGCTGCTGCCGCGCATCGGACCGGCGGTCGCGCAGCGGATCGTCGAGCACCGCGAGAAGAACGGCGCCTTCAAGAGCCTCGAGGACCTGATGCTGGTGCGTGGCATCGGCGAGTCGACCTTCGAGCAGATCAAGCCCTACGTGGCGCTCTCCGGGGCGACCACCCTCGCCGAGAAGGTCCAACTGCCGCGGCAGGCGAAGTCGGCCCCGGCGGCGAAGAGCTGAGCCCGGAGCCCAGGGTGGAGGCGACGACCATGCGCGCGAAAGAACGCGGTACGAGCCTGCTCGAGCTGGTGCTGGGCCTGGCGCTCTCGGGGCTCCTCGTGACGCTCGGCGTGCCCGTGCTGCTCGACCTCGCCGGCCAGCTTCGCGTCGAGCTCGCCGCCATGGAAGTCGCCTCCACGCTGCGCCTTGCGCGCGCCTTCGCGATCCGCCACAGCGCCTACGTGGGGCTCAAGTTCCGCGTCGCGGACGACGGCGCGGTGACCTGGGCGCTCTACCGCGACGGGGATGGCGACGGCGTGCTCAGCGCCGACATCGAGTCCGGGGTCGACCCCGAGGTGGCTCCCGTCCAACGACTCGCCCACTTCGGGCGGCAGATCCGCTTCGGCTTCCCGCCAGGAGAGGCCCCGCGCGATCCCGCCGACCCCCGCCGCCGGCTCGACCGGCTCGACGACCCGATTCGTTTCAACCGCTCCGACATCGCCTCCTTCAGCGACTTCGGCGGTTCGACCCCGGGCTCGGTGTACGTGACGGACGGCAAGCGCCATCTCGCCGCGGTGCGGGTCTTCGGCCGCACCGGGAAGGTCGGACGGCTCACCTACGACGTCGCGAACGAGCGCTGGCTGGCGCGTTGAGCCGGGCGAGGGCCCGGCGTCCGCCGCATGCCGCACCGCGGTTTGACTTGACTCGCCGGATGGGAGTAGCTTCCCCGCCCGTGGCAGGACTCGTCGTCGTAACCACCGTCGGCACCGAAGAACAGGCCAACCTCATCGCCTCCGAGCTGATCGCCCGGCGGCACGCGGCCTGCGTCAACATCGTCTCGGGACTGCGTTCGGTCTACCGCTGGCAGGGCAAGATCTGCCGCGACACCGAGTTCATGCTCCTGGCGAAGACGCTCGAGAGCGAGTACCCCGCGATCGAAGCGACGATCAAGGAGCTGCACAGCTACGAGCTGCCCGAGATCCTCTGTTTCAAGGTCTGCAAGGGAGAGCCCGCCTTCCTCGATTGGCTCGCCGGCTCGCTCGACAAGAACGCCCCCTTCTCGGACGAAGAAGAGCCCGAGATGCTCGACGAAACCAACTACTAGCTCTCGCTAGATCGCCGCGAGCGCGCGGTCGACGTCGGCCAGCAGGTCCTCGAGATCCTCTAGGCCGACCGAGACGCGCACCAGGCCGTCGGTGATCCCGAGCTCGGCCCGCTTGTCGGCGGGCACCGAGGCGTGGGTCATCGACGCGGGGTGCGAGGTGAGCGTCTCGACTCCGCCGAGGCTCTCGGCGAGCGACATCACCTCGACCCGGTTGAGGAAGGTCTCGGCAGCGGCGTAGCTTCCCAGATCGAAGGTGATGAGCGCTCCGAAGCCGGTTGCCTGGCGCCGCTGCACGGCGTGCCCGGGGTGCTCGGGGAGGCCGGGATAGAACACGGCGCGCACCTTGGGATGGCGCGCCAGGTGCTCGGCGAGCGCGCGACCGCTCGCCTCGTGGCGCTCCATGCGGACGCCGAGCGTCTTGATGCCGCGCAGGACCAGGAAGGAATCGAACGGCGAGAGGATCGCGCCCTCGGACTTCTGGACGAAGTAGAACCACTCCCCCTCGCGCGCCGCCTTGGCGACCAGCAGGCCGCCGATCGAATCGGAGTGCCCGTTGAGGAACTTGGTGGTCGAGTGGACGACGACGTCGGCGCCGAGCTCCAGCGGGCGCTGGAAGCAGGGCGACATGAAGGTGTTGTCGACGGCGAGCAGACAGCCGTGCGCGTGCGCGAGCTCGGCCGCGCCGGCGAGATCGGTCACCTCCATCATCGGATTGGTCGGCGTCTCGACGTAGACCATCCGGGTCTCCGGCCGCAGGGCCGCCCGGACGTTGGCGAGATCGGTCGAGTCGACCCAGCTCGAGAGCACGCCGTAGCGGTCGAGCACCTGGGTCATGAAGCGGTAGGTGCCGCCGTAGACGTTGCGCGAGCAGACCACGTGCTCGCCGGTGCGCAGGAGGGTCATCAGCGCGGCGATCGCCGACATGCCGGAGGCGAAAGCGTGGCCCGAGGTGCCCCCTTCGAGCGCCGCGACGTTCGCCTCCAGCGCGAAGCGGGTGGGGTTCTGCACGCGGGCGTACTCGAAGCCCTTGTGCTCGCCCAGCTTGTCGTGCACGTAGGTCGAGGTGGCGTAGATCGGCACCGCCACCGCGCCGGTCGCCGGGTCGGGGTGCTGACCGGCGTGGATCGCGCGGGTCGCAAAGCCTCGGTCCTTCCAGTCGCCTTTCACGTCGGAGCCTCCCTCGGGGCGCGGCCGCGCTGCGCTCGCGAGAGCGCCACGGGCACGAGGGGCGAATCCTAGCAGCCGGCGTTCTAGGATGGGACGCGAAATGCGCCCGTCCGACGAGTTCTCTCCCTTGCGCTGGAGCGCCCGCGGCCTCGAGCTGCTCGATCAGACCCGCCTGCCCGGCGAGGAGCTCTGGCTCCAGCCCCGCCACGTCGAGGAGGTCGCCGAGGCGATTCGCCGCCTGGCGGTGCGCGGTGCCCCGGCGATCGGCGTCGCCGCCGCCTACGGGCTGGTCGTGGCGCTCGCCGATCCCGAGGACCCCGAGGAGGACCTCGGGCGGCGCTTCGCGCGGGCGAGCGCGCTGCTGCTCGCGACCCGTCCCACCGCGGTCAACCTCCGCTGGGCGCTCGAGGAGGGGGCCGGGGCCTGGCAGGTGCTCGCCGCACGGCCGCGCGAGGCGGCGATCGCCGGGCTGCTCGACTGGGCGCGCGGCCTGCACGACGACGACATCGCACGCAACCGGCGGATGGCCGAGCATGGCGCGACGCTCTTCGCGCCGGGCGATCGCGCGCTCACCCACTGCAACGCCGGCGCGCTCGCCACCGGGGGGATCGGCACCGCCGTGGGGGTGCTCGCCGCCGCCTTCCGTGCCGGACGGCTGGCCCAGGTCTGGGTCGACGAGACGCGCCCGCTGCTGCAAGGCGCGCGTCTGACCGCCTGGGAGCTGGCGCGCCTCGGCGTGCCGCACCGCGTGGTGACCGATTCGATGGTCGGCGCGCTGATGAGCCGCGGGGTGGTCGACCGGGTGATCGTCGGCTCCGACCGGATCGCGGCCAATGGCGACGTTGCCAACAAGATCGGCACTTACACCGTCGCGGTGCTCGCCCGGCGCCACGGCGTCCCGTTCTACGTCGCCGCGCCGCTCTCGACGGTCGATCCACGGACCGCGAGCGGCGCCGACATCCCGATCGAGGAACGCTCGGGCGAGGAGATCACCCGCCTCGCCGGCGTGCCCACGGCACCTGCGGGCTCGCTGGGATTCAATCTCGCCTTCGACGTGACGCCGGCCGAGCTGGTCTCGGCCATCGTCACCGAGGCCGGGATCCTCCGGCCGCCCTACGGTCCGGCGATCGCCGCCGCGCTCGCCGGGGCCTGAGGCGACGTTCGCCGGCGGGGCGTCGCCACCGGCCGGTCGAGCGCTGCCGGAGGCGTCGCGCCGACGTAGGATGGCGACGTGAACGCGGTCGAGATTCGCGGGCTGACCAAGCGATTCGGTGAGCTGCAGGCGCTCGCGGGCGTCGACCTCCACCTCGTGCCGGGCGAAGTGCTCGGTCTGCTGGGGCCGAACGGCGCCGGCAAGTCGACGCTGGTGCGGGCCCTCGTCGGGCGGGTGCGCCCCGACCAGGGCGAGATCCGGCTCCTCGAACGACCCGCCGAGGACCCCGGGGCGCGCGCCACGCTGGGCTACGTCCCGCAGGAGATCGCCCTCTACGGCGTGCTCACCGCGGAGCAGAACCTGCTCTTCTTCGGCCGCCTGATGGGGGTCCTCGGCGCGCCGCTGCGCCGCGCGGTCGCCGCGGCGCTCGCCTTCTCCAAGCTCGAGGACCGCGCCGGCGATCCGGTGGAGGCCTTCTCGGGCGGGATGAAGCGCCGGCTCAACCTCGCGGTCGGCATCCTCGCCGAGCCGCGCGTGCTGCTGCTCGACGAGCCGACGGTCGGTGTCGACCCGCAGTCGCGCGAGCGCATCTACGAGATGATCGTCGAGCTCGCCGGACGCGGCGTCGCGATCCTCATCACCACGCACTACATGGAGGAGGCGGAGCGGCTCTGCGACCGCGTGGCGGTGATCGACCATGGGCGGGTGATCGCGACCGGCAGCCAGGAGGAGCTGGTGCGCTCGACCGTCGGTTCGGGACGGCGGGTGGTGGTGCACGGCGAGCGCGAGCTCCCGGCGAGCCTCGGCGCCGAGTTTCCCGCCGCGCGGCTCGACGGCCGCGAGCTCCACTTGACCACCGGCGAGCCCGCGGTCGCCATCCCGCGCCTGCTCGCCGCCTTCGATCGCTGCGGCGTGGGGGTCGCCGACCTCGAGCTGCTCAGCCCCGGGCTCGAGAGCGTCTTCATGCATCTGACCGGCAGGGAGCTGCGCGAATGATCGGCACGCTGGTTGCCGCCGGGTGGCAGCAGTTGCGGCGCGATCGCGCCGCGCTGGCGCTCTCCTTCGCCGTGCCGATCGTCTTCTTCACCATCTTCGCGCTGATCTTCGGCGGGCAGCGCGATTCGGCGACCCGCAAGCTCCGCCTTCTCCTGGTCGACGAGGATCGCAGCGAGCGCTCGGCGCGCCTCGTCGCCGCGCTCGCCGCCGAGGAGACGATCGACCTGCGGCGCGCCCCGCGGGCGGAGCCCGGGGCGCCGTCGCCCGCGCCTTACGATCGGGCGACAGCCGAGGCGGCGGTGCGGGCCGGCGAGGCCGCCGTCGCCCTGGTGATTCCGCCCGGCTTCGGCGCCAGGCACTTCGGCTTCGGCCCGGTGGAGGGCGACAAGCCCGAGGTCGAGCTGCTCGCCGACAGCTCCGACCCGATCGCTTCGCGGATGGCGGGCGGCCTGCTCCAGAAGGTGATCTTCACCGGCATGCCCGACCTCTTCCTCGCCGGCGGCATCGACTCGCTCGATCGCGTGGCCGGCTTCTCGGCCGAGCAGCGGAGCCGATTCGACGAGCTCCTGGCGCACCTGCGCGCGGCCGAGACGGCGGCCCCGGCAGCCGCCGCGGCGGGTGACGGCGCCGCGCTGCCGATCGCGGTCAAGACGCGCGACCTGCTGGGCGAGGGCAAGAAGAACCCGCTGGTCGCCTTCTACGCGGCGGGACTGGGCGTCATGTTCCTGCTCTTCACCGCCGCCGGCGCCGGCGGCGCGCTGATCGAGGAGCGCGAGAGCGGCACGCTCGACCGTCTGCTCTCGACGCGCGTCACGATGGGGCAGCTGCTGGCCGGCAAGCTCCTCTATCTCGCTTCGCTCGGCGTCGCGCAGCTCGTCCTCATGTTCGTCTGGGGCTGGGCGCTGTTCGATCTCGAGCTGCCGAGCCATCTCGCCGGCTTCGCGCTGATGGCCGTGCCGACCGCGCTCGTCTCCTCGGCCTTCGGGCTCCTGCTCGCGGCGGTCTGCCGGACCCGCAAGCAGCTGGTCGCGATGTCCAACCTGGTGATCCTCTCGATGTCCGCCCTGGGGGGCTCGATGTTCCCCCGCTTCCTGATGCCGGAAGGACTGCAGAAGGCGAGCCTCGTCGCCTTCAACGCCTGGGCGCTCGAGGGTTTCCTGGACGTCTTCTGGCGCGAGAGCGGCTGGACCGCGATCCTCCCCGAGATCGGCGTCCTGCTCGCCTGGACGGCCGTCCTCTTCTGGCTCGCCCGCCGCGTCGCCCGCAAGTGGGAGATCGTCTGAGCGTCCGGGCGCTCAGTTGGGCAGGCTGATCCCGGAGCCCAGGAGCGCCTCGGCGGCGCTCGCGTCGAGGGGCCGCGCGAACCAGTAGCCCTGGCCGTGCGGGCACCCCAGCTGGCGCAGACGCGCCAGCTGCTCTTCGGTCTCCACGCCTTCCGCCACGACGCCGATGCCGAGGTGACTGGCCAGCGAGAGGATCGTCTCGACGATCACCCGCGAGTCCTCGAGCGCCAGGTCGCGCACGAAGGAACGGTCGATCTTCAGCGAGTCGTAGCGGAAGCGCTGCAGATAGGAGAGCGAGGAGTAGCCGGTCCCGAAGTCGTCGATCGACAGCTGCACGCCGAAGCTGCGCAGCAGGCGCAGCCGGCGCATCACCTCCTCGCCGTGGTCGAGCACCACGCTCTCGGTGACCTCGAGGCGCAGGCTCTCGGGCGCGAGCCCCGAACGCTCGAGGATCGCGAGCAGCTGCTCCACCGCGCCCTCCTGGGCGAAGAGCTTGCCGGAGACGTTGACGCTCATGTAGAGCGGCGGATCGGCCGCGAAGCGCGATTGCCACTCGCGCGCCTGCTGGCAGGCCTTGTCGAGCACCAGCCAGCCGAGCGGCACGACCAGGCCGGTCTCCTCGGCGAGGGCGATGAACTGCGCCGGCGCGACCAGGCCGCGCTCCGGGTGCTTCCAGCGGGTGAGCGCCTCGAAGCCGACGATCCGCCCGCTGGCGAGGGTCACGATCGGCTGATAGTGCATGACGAAGTCGCCCGCCGCGACGGCGCGGCGCAGCTCGGTCTCGAGCTTGAGCAGGGCGACCGCCGCGCGGTGGAGCTCCAGGTCGAAGACCTCGTAGCGCCCCCGCCCGGCGGCTTTGGCGCGGTACATCGCCAGATCGGCGTCGCGCAGCAGGCTCTCCGCCGCGACGGTGACGTCGTCGGGCAGCGCGATGCCGATCGAGGCGGTGACGAAGACCTCCTGGCCGCCGATCCGGAACGGGGCGACCAGGGCCTGCTGGATGCGCTCCGCGATGTGCGCCGCCCCGGCGCCGTCGCGCACCCCGCCGGCGATCACCGCGAACTCGTCGCCGCCCAGCCGGGCGACGGTGTCGCTCGGCCGCATCTGCCGCTCGAGCCGGCGGGCGATCTCGATCAGCAGGCGATCGCCCACCGTGTGTCCGAGACTGTCGTTGACCGTCTTGAAGCGATCGAGATCGAGGAAGAGCACCGCGAAACGGCCTTCGCTGTCGCGCTTGAGACCGGCGAGCGCCACCCCCAGGCGGTCGAGGAAGAGGCTGCGGTTGGCGAGCCCGGTCAGGCCGTCGTGAAACGCATCGTAGAGCAGCTGTTGCTCGGCGTGCTTGCGCGCCGAGATGTCGGTCATCGAGCCGGCGATTCGCCGCACCCGGCCGTCGGCGGCGCGAACCAGCGCGCCGCGGGTGAGCACCCAGAGGATGTCGCCGTCGTCGCGCACCATGCGGTGCTCGAGCGTGACCTGGGACTCTCCGGCGCGGTCGGCGGCGGCGAGCGCCGAGCGGAGCGTGGCGCGATCCTGCGGCGCCACCCGTTCGAGCCAGACCTCGACGCGCTCGACGCTCTCCTCCTCCGGGCCCCCCAGCATCTGGCGCCAGCGCGGCGAGAGGTAGACCGTCTGGGCGTCCAGGTCCCAGTCCCAGAGGCCGTCGTTCGCGCCGCGCACGGCGAGCGCATAGCGCTCCTCGCTCTGGCGCAGGGCCCGTTCGGCGCGGTGGCGGGCCAAGGCGTAACGCAGGGCGCGCCCGAGCAGCCGGAGGTCGACCTCGCGCTTGACCAGGTAGTCCTGCGCTCCGCGCGCCACGGCCTCGGCGGCGAGCCGGTCGTCGTCGAGGCTGGTGAGGACGATGACCGGCACCTCCGGGTGCCGCGCCGCGAGGGTGTCGTAGGAGTCGAGCCCGCTGCTGTCGGGCAGCGAGAAGTCGAGCAGCACGAGGTCGATGCCGCCTTGCTCGAGCCGCGCGATGCCGTGCGCGAGGCGTGATCGGTGCTCGATCCGGGCGCGCGGCTCGGCCTCGCCGAGGAGGTGGCAGAAGAGCGCGGCGTCGAGGGGATCGTCCTCGATCATCAGCACGGCGAGCTGCTGCTCGTCACCCATGGTCAGTCCCCTCTCCCCTCGGGCGCTTGGCGAGCGTGAAGTGGAACGTCGAGCCTTCGTCCGGGCGGGACTCGACCCAGATCCTCCCGCCGTGCCGGGCGACGATGCGGCGACAGATGGCGAGGCCGATGCCGCTGCCGGGAATCTCGTCGGCGGTGTGCAGGCGCTGGAAGATCGCGAAGATGCGCTCGCTGTCCTGCGGCGCGATGCCGATTCCGTTGTCGCGCAGCGCGAGGTGCCAGGTCTCGCCCTCGTCGCGCGCGGCGAGGTGGATGCGCGGCGCGCGCTCGGCCGCCGGAGCGCGGAACTTGAGCGCGTTGTCGAGCAGGTTCTGGAGCAGCTGCTCGAGCTGAGCTTCGTCGCCGGGGAGGGTCGGCAGCGGATCGCTGGAGATCTCGGCCCCCGCCGCGGCCCGCTCGGGCTCCAGCCGCTCGACGACCCGCGCGAAGAGCGGCGCGAGGTCGACCGGCCGGAAGCTCCGGCCGCGGCTCTCGATGCGCGCGCAGCCGAGCACCGCCTCGACCATGCCGTCGAGCCGGCGGCTGCTCTGCTGCGCCTGGCCGAGCAGCTCGCGCCCTTCGGCCGCGAGCCTGGCGCCGTTCGACTTCTCGAGCAGCTCGAGGGTGCGGACGACCTGGGTGATCGGCTGTCGCAGGTCGTGCGAGACGGCGTAGACCATCTCCTGGAGCTCGCCGTTCGAGCGCTCCAGGGCGGCGCTCCGCTCGGCCGAGGCCGACCCGGGGTCGGCACCCGCGGCGCGCTCCGCGACCATCCCCTGCAAGCGGAGGGCCCCACCGGGCTCGCCGCCGCTGCGCCAGGCCGAGATGCGGACGGCGACCCCGCCGCCGTCGGGGCGCCGGAGGTGGGTCTCCGTCGTCAGGGTTCCCTCGCCGGCGAGCAGACGGGTGCGCCAGGCTTCTCCTTCGCTGGGCGAGGCGAAGAGACCCTCGAGCGAGCGGTGCACGCAGTCGGCGGCGGCTGCGAAGCCGAGCAGCCGGGCGAGCGCCGGGTTGGCGTCGAGCAGGGTGCCGTCGTCGCTCGCCACGAAGATCCCCACCGGCAGGGCGTCGAGCAGGCGCCGCGCCGGGGCCTCGGAGGCTTCGCTGGCGGCGCGCCGTCGCGCCGCGAGCAACGCCGCGCGGAGCGCGCGCGGCAGGCCCGCGTAGCCCGTCGCCGTCTTCGGCAGCACGGCGTCGGGCAGCAGATGGAGGAGCTCGCTCGCCACCCGCTCGATGGGCGCCGCGGTGAGCACGATCACCGGGCAGTCGGGGCGCAGGTCGTGGAGCAGGCGCAGGAGATCGCGCGAGCGGATCCAGGAGAGCTCGTGCTCGCAGAGCGCCACGCCGAACGTGCCGCCGGAGACGGCGCGCGCCAGCGCCGCGGCGTCGGTCACCTCCTCGATCGCGACGTCGCCGAAGGCGCCGGTGAGGACGAGCCGCGCCAACTCGCGATCGTCGGCGCCGTCGTCGAGCAGCAGGATGGGGGGAAGCAGGCTCATCGGGCCGGAGCGATCCGGAGACGGTCTTCGGCGGACGGCCACCCTGCCGCCCGTCGAGTCGACGGGAAGCCTGCTTCGTTGCTCAGAATGTCACGAGGTTAGCACAAGATGTTGTGCACTTCACGGACCATTACGCAACCACTGGCGCTCGGACCTTCGAGCGCCTCGGTGAGGTTGAGGCAGTGGGAAGAGCCCTCTTCTTGGCAGCTGGGTGGATGAGAAGAAGAGGCAAGGCCCACCGTGGCTGGTGAAGTGAGGTGAAACATGGTGGAGGCGGTGGGAATTGAACCCACGTCCGAAGATCGCGTCCCGGAAGCTTCTACGTGCGTAGCCTTCGTTTGGAGTCTCGCCCCGGCGTTCTGGAAGAAGGCCTCCGACGCCGGCGCCAGCATCGTTTTGACGATCCCGCCGCGGTACGGTGCCAACCGCGGCGTTCACTCCACATTAGCGTCGCCTCGTAGGCCGCCGTGGAGCGGGCAATCTACGAGACGTCGCGGTCAATTAAGCCGCGAGTGCGAGGTTGTCGTTGGCAGGTATAAGTGCCGATTTTACGGGTGGTTAAGCCCGACACGCCGCTCCCGAACCGCACTGATCCCCGTCGAACCCGGTACGCCCCCAGTTGAGAAAGAGCCACCCTGCAGACGGGAGAACATATCACCCGGGTGGCGGCATTCCCGTCCCCGCGGGCTGGAGGGTCGCGAAGAACTCCTCTGGTCCGCTGGTACGCAGCCGCGAGAGGACCAGCCAATAGGCCAGGAGACCCACCACGGCGGCGAAGGGCAGGAGCGCCATGAGCGGCGGGTGGAAGGGCCAGGCCAGGGCCGGAACGAGGACCAGGGCCGCGCCGGCGAGCACGCCCACCGCGGCGCGCTGCACCTCGAGGTGACTCTCCTCGGTCTGCCAGGTGAGGCGGGACTTGCCGCCGTCGCGGGCGATCTCGACCCGCCCCACGAGCACCCCGCGGCGCAGCCCGAAGACCACCGGCAGGACGAGACGCCCGCCGCGCTCGTCGCTCTCCCACTCGGCGCCCCACTCCGCGGCCGCGTGGGCGAGCGCCGCCGCGGCCTCGTCGGGCGGGAGGGCGACCGTCACCTGGTGACGGTTCACGCCGCAGCTTCCAGGGTGTCGAAGAAGTCCTCGACCGCGTCGAGGAAGGAGGCAACGTCGGCGAGCTCGTTGATGCGCTGCCGGAGCTCGCGGCCGTGCGGGATGCCGTGGGTGTACCAGCCGGTGAACTTGCGCAGCTTGTGCAGCGCCCACTTCGACTCCTCGCGCTCGGCGACCAGCCGCAGATGCCCGAGAATGAGGTCGCGGCGCGCCGTGAGCGTCGCCTCCTCCGGCGCCCGTCCGTCGAGCAGGTCGGCCGTCTGGCGGAAGATCCAGGGGTTCTTGGTCGCGGCGCGGCCGATCATCACCCCGTCGCAACCGGTCGCACGGAGCATCGCGACGGCGTCGGCCGCTTCGCGCACGTCGCCGTTGCCGATCACCGGGATCGCCAGCGTCTCCTTCAGGCGCGCGATCTCCGGCCATTGCGCCTTGGCGTCGCCCGAGAACATCTGGCGCGCGGTGCGGGCATGGAGCGCCACCGCCTGCACGCCGTTCGCCTCGCAGATCCTGCCCAGCTCGAGGTAGTTCCGCCGATCGGCGTCGAGCCCGAGGCGGAACTTGACGGTGAGCGGGATCGAGATCGCCTGGCGCACCGTCGAGACGATCCGCTCGGCGAGCGGCAAGTCACCCATCAGGGCGCAGCCCGAGCAACCCTTGAGCACCTTGTTGGCCGGGCAGCCCATGTTGATGTCGCAGACGTCGGCGCCCACCTCCTCGACCCGGCGCGCCGCCTCGGCCATGGTGGCGGGGTCGGAACCGTAGATCTGGATCGAGATCGGACGCTCCTCGGGGGCGTAGCTCATCAGGTCGAGCGTGCGGCGGATTCCCCGCACCAGCGCCTTCGAGGCGATGAACTCCATGGTCACCAGGCCCACGCCGCCGATCCGCCGGACGATCAGGCGGAAGTCGCGGTCGGTCACCCCCGCCATGGGGGCGAGGACGAGCGGGGGATCGACCGGGACGGAGCCGAGGCGGAACATCGAACCTCGCATTCTAACGGGTGCGCCGCTTCCCCGGAGCGCCCGCGGCGTCAGCGCTTCTCCTCCTCCGCGTAGCGGGCTCGCAAGTGGACCGGCGCGGGCTTGCGGCGCAGCCGCAGGTTCAAGAGCTCGACCCCGAGCGAGAAGGCCATCGCGAAGTAGACGTAACCCCGGGGGATGTGGAACTCGAGCCCCTCGGCCACCAGGGTCACGCCGATCAGCAGGAGGAACGAGAGGGCGAGCATCTTCACCGTCGGGTGCTGCTCGACGAAGCGCGAGATGGGACCGGCGAAGAACATCATGAGGATCACCGCGACGACGACCGCCGCCACCATGATCGGGATCTTGTCGGTCATGCCGACCGCGGTGATGACGCTGTCGAGCGAGAAGACGATGTCGAGCAGCAGGATCTGCACGATGACCGCGGAGAACGAGGCGGCGACGCGCGCCGACTGGCCCCCCTCCTCCCCTTCCAGCTTGTCGTGGATCTCGAAAGTCGACTTGGCGAGCAGGAAGAGCCCGCCCGCGATCAGGATCAGGTCGCGTCCCGAGATCTCGTAGTCGACCACCGCGAAGAGGGGCGCGGTCAGGCGCGCCATCCAGGCGATCGAGAGGAGCAGCAGGACGCGCATCACCATGGCGAGGGCGAGGCCGGTGGTGCGGGCTCGCGCCTGCTCGGCGGCCGGGAGCTTCCCGGCCAGGATCGAGATGAAGACGATGTTGTCGATGCCCAGGACCACTTCGAGCAGCAGCAGGGTCGCGAACGCGATCCAGACCTGTGGGTCGGCCAGCCATTCCATGAGCGGTTCTCCCCCGGCGTTTCTTGCGCCGGCGGGCGAATCCTACGAGATCGGTTGATACCATCGCCCGGCAGGGGAGCGAGGAGACTGGCGATGGTGGATGGAGCGCGACGCGGAATGGTGGGGAGCGGGTGGCTGGCGGCGTGGCTTGGGCTGGCGGCGGTCGCGCCCGCGGCAACCGCGCTCGAGGTGCCGAACGGCGGCTTCGAGGCGGCGGCGCCGGGAGAGCTGCCGGCGGGTTGGACGATCGAGAGCGCGACGCCGGAGGGGGCGGCCCGCGCGACGCGCGATGCCGCGCTCGCCCATGGCGGCAGCGCCAGCCTCCGGCTGGAGAACCCGCAGGACGCCTCGCTCGCCCTGCTCTCGCCGCCGGTGCGGCTGGAAGTCGGCCACGTCTATCGTCTGCGCGCCTGGATCCGCACCGAAGGCGCGCTCTCCGATCCACAGGCGCGCTATCCCACGGCCGTTCCGGCCACCCTCTCGATGCTCTCCTTTCCCTTCACCAACCACTCGCCGGCGGTCGGCGCGACGCGCGACTGGACGGCGGTCGAGATGCCCTTCGTCGCCACCCGCGCCGAGGATCGGGTGCGCGTCGCGCTGGGCTGGAACGGCACGGCGCGCGGCACCGCCTGGTTCGACGATCTCGAGCTCGAGGAGGTCACCGACGTCGCCGACTTCGTGCCGCTCGAGAGCGTGCGTTGGGCCGACCGCGGCTTCCGCACCGAGCAGGGGGGCTGGATCCTGCTGCACGTCGAGGGCGAGCCCTACGCCCGTGGCTACCAGCACGGCTATCTGCTGGCCGACGAGATCGCGGCCTACCTGGCGAAGCTCGCCCAGGTGGCGAGTGGCAAGGACCCGGCGGCGGGTTGGAGCGCGCTGCGCACGCTCGCCGACGCCACGATGCTGCGCGGCTTCTCCGAGGAGCTGCTGACCGAGATGCGCGGCATCGCCGACGGGGCGGCCGCGGCCGGGGCGACCTGGGAGGGCAAGGCGATCGACTTCCTCGACGTCGTCACGCTCAACTCCTCGATCGACGTCGACTATCTGAAGAGCGGGCTCGCCACGCTGCCACACGCCCTCACCGGACGGAGCTTCCTCACTGCCGAGGAGGAGCTCGCCATTCCCGACGGCTCGCACAAGTGCTCGGCGCTCGCCGCGACCGGACCGGCGACCGCCGACGGCCGGGTGGTCTTCGGGCAGATCTTCATGTGGAGCGGCTACACCGGCGTCCACTTCAACGTCCTGCTCGATCTCGTGCCGACGAGCGGTGAGCGGGTCGTCTTCCAGACCTTCCCCGGCGGCATCCACTCGGGCACCGACTTCTACCTGAACGGCGCCGGCCTGGTGGTCGGCGAGACGACGGTCGCGCAGACGCCGTGGAATCCGGACGGCGCGCCGATGAGCGACCGCATCCGCCGCGCCGTGCAGTACGGCCGGACGATCGACGAAGTGGTCGCCATTCTCGCCGAGCGGAACAACGGCCTCTACACCAACGACTGGCCGATGGCCGACATCAAGACGGACGAGACCGCGATCTGCCTGCTCGGCACCGAGAAGCTGAAGCTCTGGCGCTCGGGCGAGAACCCCTTCGGCACCCCCGGCTTCCTGTGGGCCAACAACAACGCGCGCGACCCCGACGTGCGCGCCGAGTACGCGGTGCAGCCGAACGGCGCCCCCTACGATCCGGTGTTCGCCCCCTGGAACCGCGACCTGGCGTTCAACGCCTACTACGCCCGGGAGAAGGGGCGGATCGACGTCCCGTCGGTGGCGCGTCTCTTCGCCACCTCGCCGATCAACCTCGCGCACGCCTGCGACGGCAAGATCACCACCTCGGAGATGGCCGAACGGCTGGTCTTCTGGGCGCACCATGGCAAGGTCACGCTGCGCGAGAAGTTCCCCGCCAAGGGCGCGCGGCGGATGCCCGACCTGCCGGGCGCCCAGCCGCACCTGACGCTGGGTTACACCGCGGTCACGCCGCTCTGGCTCGAGGCGAAGCTCGACGAGGCGAAGGCCGCCGGGCGCTTCGCACCGCTCGAGGAGCAGACCGAGTCGCCCAGGCTCGACCTCGCGAAGGTGAAGGACCGGAGCCGGGTGGAAGCGAAGCAGCTCTGGCAGGGGACCCTCTTCCCGGCGAGCGCCGCCGACCACTGGCTGGCGAGCGGCACGGCGGGGTACTGGCAGCTGCTCCACGACCTGCCGGACGACGAAGCGAAGGCCGCCAAGGCGTTGGCCGACGCGCTCGCCCGCCAGAACGTCCTCCTCCAGGCGACGCTCGAGCGCGAGGCGGATCTCCCCGCGATCGAGGCGGAGCGCTCGTACACCCGCTACGCGCCGTATCGGGTGGCGCGGGTCAAGGGGACCTTCGCCCTCCACCAGCTCCGGCTCCAGCTCGGCAACGAGCGCTTCCTGAAGATGATGCGGACGCTCCACGAACGCTTCGCCGGCAAGAGCGTCGCGACCGCCGACTTCCTCGCCGTCGCGCGCGAGGTGGCGGGCCGTGACGTGGCGCCGATCGTCGCCCCCTGGCTCGAGCGCACCGGCTTCCCGGCCCCCACGCCGAGCGTCACCTACGCGAGGAAGGGCAAGGCGTGGCGGGTGACGGTCGCGGTCGACCAGCCGGAGGGCAACGTCTATCCACTCGCGACCAGTCTCGAGATCGAGACCGCGACGGCGCGCGTCCGTCACCCGATGATCCTCGACGACGCCCACGGCGTCGCGACCTTCGACGTGGCGGAAAGGCCGCTCGCCGTCCGCTTCGACCCCGGCAACGACGTCCCGGTCGCGCGCCAGTACTGGGCGGCCTGGCCGCACGTCACCGAGCGTTGGCCGGAGACCCTCATCGTGCACGGCACCAGCCGCGCCGACGAGGCGCAGCGCACCCTGGCGCTGCGCTTCCAGACCACGCTCGCCGACAACTTCACGGAGCAGCTCGTTGCGGTGGTGAAGGACGCCGAGGTGAGCGCGGAGCAGCTCGCGACCCGCGACCTCGTGCTGCTCGGCGGCCCGCGCGACAACGCCCTGGTCGCGCGGCTGGTGGCGGCGTGGGGCGAGCGGGCTCCCGCGACGCTGGGCGACGGTTACTTCCGCTTCGAGGGCAGGAGCCACGGCCGCTCGGACGAAGGGCTCTTCCTGGCGCTGCCCAGTCCGTTCGGCGAGGGACGCCTGGTCTATCTCTTCGTCGCCAACTCGGCGCTCGAGCTGCACGAGATGACGAAGAGCTACACGCCCGGTCTCCCCGCATGGGCGCGGTTCAGCGGGGAGAAGATCGAAGCCCAGGGCTATCTGCCCGAGCCGGGATTCGATCTCGCGGGAGCTCCGGAGGGCACGGAGTGACCGCGGAGCGCGCCAGGTCGGTGGCCCAGAGCCTCGACGCGCCGCTCGGTGGCCTCGCCGGGACGCTCGTCGCAGGTCGCGACCTGGACCTCCTCGCGCCGCTCGGCTTCCTGGCGCCTGGCGTCCAGCCCGCCGAGAGAGCTCCGTCGCCGGGGCGCGAAGCGCTGGCGTCGGGCCTCGCGACCGCCAACGCGGGCTACGGCCACCCGCGCGCAGCCGAGCTCGCGGCGAAGCTCGCCGATCCGGCGACCGCGGTGGTGGCCACCGGGCAACAGACCGGACTCTTCGGCGGGCCGTTGCTCGCCTTGGTCAAGGCGGCTGCGGCGGTGCGCTGGGCGGAGTCGATCGAGGCGGCCGGGCGGCCGGCGGTGGCGGTCTTCTGGATGGCAACCGAGGACCACGACTTCGCCGAGGTCGCCACCGCGACGTTTCCCGCCAGTGACGGCCTGCGGCGCCTCGGCCTGGGCGAGGACCCGGCGCCGCTCGCGCCGGTGGGGCTGCGCACGGTGGGGCCGCAGGTCGGCGTGCTGCTCGCGGAGCTCGCGGCGCTCTATCCGGCGGAGTGGTTCCGCGCCTGGCTGGAGAAGCTGGGCACCTGGTGGCGCCCCGAGGCGCGCTTCGGCGAGGCCTTCGCGCGGCAGCTCGCGGCGACCTTCGGCGGACGCGCGCCGCTGCTGCTCGACGCCCAGCTGCCCGAGCTCAAACAGGCCGAGCGGCCGCACCTCGTGCGGCTGGTCGAGCGCCGCGCCGAGCTCGCTCGCGCCGTCGCCGAGCGCGAGGCGGCGATCCTGGCGCGCGGCCACGGGCTGCAGGTCGCGCCACAGCCCAACGCCTCGCCGCTCTTCCTGCTGCGCGCCGGCGCGCGCCGCCGGATCGAATGGCGCGGCGAGGCGGGCTTCGCGCTGCGCGGCCTCGACGGCGAGCTGCCGCTCGCCGAGCTCCTGGAGACCCTCGAGGGGAACCCGGCCGCGGTCTCGCCCGGGGTCCTCGCCCGGCCGGCGATTCAGGACGCGGTGCTCGGCACGACGCTGCTGCTGCTCGGCCCGGGCGAGATGGCCTACCTCCCCCAGGCGGCGCCGGCTTACGCCCTGCTCGACGCAGCGCGGCCCGCGGTCGCGCTCCGGCCCCGCGCCCTCGTGCTCGACCCCCGGCAGGCGGAGCACTTGGCGGAGCTGGGGCTCACCCTGGACGAGCTCCTCGCCGACGCCGCCCTCGCCGAGCGTCGGCTGGCCGAGCGCTCCGGCGGCGGCTTCGTCGCTCCGGTGCGCGAGCGCATCCTGGGCGAGGTGGCCAGCCTGGCCGAGCCCGCGCAGGCCCTCGACCCGACGCTCGAGAGACCGCTCGAGAAGACCCGCGAGACGATCGAGCGCGCGCTCGAGGCTTTCGCTTCGAAGGTGGCAGCGGCGGCCGGACGGCGCGACGAGCTGGTCGGCCGCCGCTTCGCGCAGCTTCGCGACGCGCTCCTGCCGGACGGCGCGCCGCAGGAGCGGGCGCTCTCGGCGGCCTACTTTCCGGGACGTTACGGCGAGCGCTTCGGCGCAGCGCTGCTCGACCAGCTCGACCTCGACCCGCGCCGTCTGTCGTTGATCGATCCGACCCGCTGACGGACGCGCCGTGCGGGAGCCGCCAGGGACCGTCCGGATTCACGCGCCGGCGCGCCCCGGAGCGCGCGGTCCCTATCTCCTCCTGATCGTCTGTTTTCTCATCTGGTCGAACTCGTTCACCGCGACGCGCGCGCTGGTGGGCGACGTGGTGCCGGCCGGGGAGCGTTTGACGGCGCGGGAGTTCGTCGAGGCGCGTTTCGTGCCGGTGGCGCTCTTCTGTCTCGGCTGGTTCGCCGCCCTGCCGGGCGCGCGGCGCGAGGCCCGGACGATTCTCGCCGCCCACCCGGCGCTCGTCCCGGCGCTCGGGCTGCTCGCCGTCTGGGGCTACAACCTGGCGTTCGGGACCGGGCACCAGCGGGTGAGCGCCGGAGCCGGCGCCCTGATCACCACGCTCAACCCGGTGCTCACCTACCTGCTCGCCCTGGCGCTCGGCGAGGAGCGTCCCGCCGCGGCGAAGCTCGGCGGCCTCGCCCTCGCCTTCTCCGGGGTCTACGTCGTGGTGGTGCACGGCGCCGGACGGGCGGTCGAAGTCGCCTACCTCGCCGACGCCGGGGTGATGCTGCTCGCCCCGGCGAGTTGGGCGATCTACACGGTGCTCTCGAAACCCCTGCTTCGCGGACGCTCGCCGCTCCATCTCACCTTCCTGGTGCTCGGCCTGGGGAGCCTGCCGGCGCTGCCGCTCGCCGCGTTCGACCAAGGTCTGCACGAGAAGGTGGGGCGGTGGGGATTCGAGCGCTTCGGTGCGACGCTCTTCCTCGCCCTGGCCTGCACGGTGCTCGGCTACTGGCTCTGGTACGAGGCGCTCGCCCGCTTGACCTCGAGCAACACCGCCGCCTTCGTCTTCCTCAATCCGCCGCTCGCGCTCTTCTTCGAGTGGCTCTGGTTCGACCGCCTGCCGGCCCCCGGGCTCCTCTTCGGCGGCGCCGCGGTCCTCGCCGGGGTCTACCTCTGCTTGCGACGGCCGCGCCGCCGCGGCCAGCCGAGCGCAACCGGCCCCGGATCCCCACCCCGCGACGGGGGGACGGCGGCGCGGACGAGTCCCTAGAATGCGTCCATGTCCGCTTCCGAGCCCCCGGTCGCACCCGACGACGTCCGCCTGCCCGACAACGCCTTCCGCGAGCTCGCTCCCGGCGAGAGCTACGCTCCCATCGTCCCGGCGGCCGCTGCCGCCCCGGAGCTGACCCTCCGCGCGATCCTGCAGGGACTCTTCTGGTCGGTGGTCTTCTCGGCGGCGGCGACCTACATCGCGCTGAAGCTGGGGCAGGGGATCGAATCGGCGATCCCGATCTCGATCCTCGCCATCGGGTTCTCGGTGCTCGCGGTGCGCATCCTCAAGGCGCGCGCCTCGACGCTGCTCGAGAACGTCCAGGTGCTGGCGATCGGCGCGACGTCGGGGATCATCGCCGGCGGATCGGTGTTCACCATGCCGGCGATCTACATCCTCGGCCTGGAGAGCCGCTCCTCCTTCTTCCAGATCTTCTTCGTGCCGCTCCTCGGCGCGATCCTCGGCGTCTTCCTGCTGGCGCCGTTCCGGCGCTACTTCGTGCGCGAGCTGCACGGCAAGCTCCCCTACCCCGAGGCGCGCGCCACCACCGAGATCCTGGTCGCCGGCAAGCGCGGCGGCCAGAGCGCCGCGATCCTCTCGGTTTCGGCGCTCGCCGCGGCGGCCTTCGACTTCATCGGCCCGGCGATGAAGGGCTGGGCGGAGGTCTTCTCGACCGGATCGATCGGCGCGCTCGCCCGCTTCACCGAGCGCTACAAGGCGGTGTTCACCATGAACACCTCGGCGGCGGTCTTCGGCCTGGGCTACATCATGGGGGTCGACTACGCGGCGATCATCCTCGCCGGCTCGTTCGTCTCCTTCCTGGTGCTGGTGCCGCTCTTCGCCTGGCTCGGTCAGTCCATCGCGGCGCCCATTCTGGGCGGCGCGGTGCCGCTCGCGCAGATGGCCGCCGAGGACATCTTCTTCGATTACGTGCGGCCGATCGGCATCGGTGGCATCTTCGCCGCCGGGGTGCTGTCGATCCTCAAGATGTCGCCGGTGATCGCGCAGGCGACCCGCCAGGCGCTCAGCGAGGTGGCCCGGCTGGCGAAGGGGGGTGGCGGAGCAGCGGCGGCCGAGCGCACCGACCGGAGCCTGCCCATGTCGACCGTGCTGCTGGGGATCGCCGCGACCGGAGTCGCGATCTTCCTCTACTTCCGCTTCTCGGTCCTCGCCGGGCTCGACGGGGCGACCGGCATCGCCGGGGCGGCGACCGGTCTGACCCTGGTGATCGCCTTCCTGTTCGCCGCGGTCTCGGCCTGGGCGATCGCGATGATCTCGATCACCCCGATCTCGGGCATGACGCTGACCACGCTGATCGTCACCGCGGTGGCGCTCTCGGCGATGGGGCTCTCGGGCCAGGACGGCATGCTGCAGACGCTGCTGATCGGCGGGGTGGTCTGCACGGCGCTCTCGATGAGTGGCTCGCTGGTCACTCAGTACAAGATCGGCTACTGGCTGGGGGCGACCCCGCGCCGCATCGAGCTGGCGAACCTGGCGGGCGCGGCGGTCGCTTCGGCCGCGACCACGGCGGTGATCCTCCTGATGGCCAAGGTCTACGGCTTCGCACCCTCGGCCGCGCACCTCAACCCGCTGCCGGCGCCGCAGCCGAACGCCATGGCCGCGGTGCTCCAGGGCGTCATGGGCGACGGCGGAACCCCCTGGTTCCTCTATGCGATCGGCGCGGTCTTCGCGGTGGCGGCCGAGCTCTGCGGCATCTCGGGACTGGCTTTCGCGCTCGGCATGTACCTGCCGATGGACCTGAACTCGCCGCTGGTCGTCGGCGCGGCGGTCGCCTGGCTGGTCAAGCGCTCGTCGAAGGACGAACGGCTCGCGTCGGCCCGCCACGAGCGCGGCACGTTGGTCGCCTCGGGCTTCATCGCAGGGGGCGCGCTGGTCGGCGTTGGCACCGCGCTGCTCCGGTTCTTCGAGGACTCGACGAAGCGGACGCTGATCCCCGACCTGACCACCTGGGGCGGCTTCGGCGCCTGGCTGGGCGAGTGGTCGAACTGGCTCGGTTTCGCTCTGTTCCTGGCGCTCGCGGTCGGGGTCTACCTCGACGCCCGGCGGGCGAAGAGCGACGCCTGAGCTCCACCCCCGCCCAGCGAGACGCTCTACCCCGGAGGGGGGCTCCCGGCAGTACAATCCACCCGAAGACCAGCGACAAGAGCGATCTTCGAAACTCCGGGCTCGCGAGGCGGCCCGGCATCCCGCCTCTGGCCAGCACTCCGCGAGCCCTCCCACGGAGGGAACACCATGCGGAAGGCAATGGTTGTCATGGCGCTCGCCGCGCTGCTCGGCGCCGGCGTGGCCTACGGCATCGCCGGGACCCCCGATCACGTTCCGGCAGCCACTCTGCTCGTCCCGTTCTTCGAGGTCGGTATCGACAGCGCGACCCATGTGGAGAACACCTTGCTGGTGGTGCACAACGTCTACATGGCCTCGGTCAACGTGCACTATCAGGTCTGGGACATCGACGGGGAGCCGGTGTTCAACGGCAACCTCTCGCTGGGCAGCCTGGAGAGCTGGAGCACCTCGATGTACGACCTGATCGCCCTGCAGACCGCGGGCGTCAAGGCCGCGTTGACCCAGGGGGCCTTCTATCGCGGGTTCGTCACCTTCGACGTCGTCACGGCGGCGACGGCACTCACGCCGCAGGACCTCGCCTATCCCTTCGGAACCGCGAATTACCTCGAGGGCTACATCTACTACGTGCGGCTGCAGGAAGGGAGCGCGAACGGCATCTCGATGGTGCCGATCGAATACGTCGGTACCACGGGCGACAACTTCCTCCACGGTTTCTACCAGTGGGAGGTCCCGGACGGCCGCGAGGAGATCGATGTCGACGCTCGGACCTGCGCGGCGCAACTGGTCGGCGAAGTCGCGTGCGACGGCGACGCCTCGCACACGGTGTATCGCGTCAAGACGCGCACCTTCGGCTCGGTGCCACTCACCGGGTCGAGCCGGCTGGTCGTCTTCGCCTGGACGGTGCACGAGACCGGAGGGCCCTCCGCGCTCTGCGTGACGGCGGGCTGCGCGACGGAGTACACCTACCGGCGGTACGACGAGACGGGAGCGCAGCTGGCTGACACCACGGTGACGCTGCCGCACGTGGTCAACCTGTTCACGGTCGCCGACGAGGTGGCCGGCTGGGCTTCGATGTGGGAGATTCCGAGCGTCTACAACGACACCCAGATCTACGCCTTCTCGTTCAACTCCGCGGCTCCGGCGGGGGACCCCTACCTGACCTGGGACGCGATCTTCGAGGGGTTCATCACGCCCTGACCGACGGACCTTCGGCCGAAGCCTAGCCGGCGCAACGCGCGGCGATCGCCTGCGGGTCGCCGCGCAGCACGTTGCCCACGTAGTAGTCGAGCAGCTCGCGGGTGAAGGGGTGCTCCGCCGCCGGGAGGAGCTCGCCGAGATCACCGAGCCAGCCGTCGGCACAGGAGGCGACGGGCACCTCGCGGGCCGCGCAGGCGAGCAGGTTGGCGAACGCCGAGCGGTAGCGCGCGAAACCGGCGCGGTCGAGCGGCGCGCCGTGCCCCGGAACGAGGCGGACGAAGTCGACCGCCGCCAGGTGGTCGAGGGCGGTGAGCCAGCCCGCCGGGCAGGCGGTGTCGAGGAAGGGCACCGGCAGGGTCACCAGGTCCCCCGCGACGAGGGTCCGGGTCTCGGGATCCAGCAGCCAGACGTCGCCGGCGGTCGCGGCCCGCCGTTCGAGCCCGAGCTCGAGCGCGCGCCCGGCGAGGCGGCGCGCCCCGCCCGCCGTGACGACCTGGTCGGGAGCGAGCGCCGGGGCGGCGTCGAGGAGAGCCAGCTCGGCCCGGAACTGCGCGGCGCGGTCGGCCGGGAGGTCGCCGGCGAGCATCCCCTCGAGCTGGCGGCGATAGCCGGCGAGAAAGCCGCCGAGCGCCGCTTCGAGCGCGCCGCTCGCCACCACCTGCAGCCCGGGGTACTCCCGGCGCAGCAGCGCGTTGCCGCCGATGTGGTCGAGATGCCAGTGGGTGTTGACCACCACCGCCACCGGCCGCTTGGCGGCGCGCGCCCAGGCGACGATCGCCTGGGTGTGCGCGACGTGGCGCCCGCTGTCGACCACGATCAGCCCCTCCGGCGCGGCGAGCACCAGGGTGTTGCCGTCGGGCTGCCGCCCGGGAACGAACTCCCCGGCGAGCAGCGTGATCCCGGGGGCGAGCTCCTCGGCGGCGGAGCAAGGGGCGCCGAGGCAGATACCAGCGACGACGACGAGCGGGGCGAAGCGCGGCATGGAGCCTCCCGGGAGCGTGATTCCTACTTACGTGCGAACCGGCGGACGGTTCGCGCGCCGGACCGGCCGGTTGCCGTGGCGCCAACGCCGCCTTAGCATGGCCGCGACGAGGAGGTGGCCGGATGACGGTCGACGTGTTGGCGATCGGAGCGCACCCGGACGACGTCGAGCTGGGGTGTGGCGCGACCGTCGCGCTGCTCGCGCGGAGCGGCCGGCGGGTCGGAATCCTGCACCTGACGCGCGGCGAGGCGGGCACTCGTGGCACGGTCGAGGCGCGCCGTCACGAGGCGGAACGGGCCGCCGAGATCCTGGGGGCGGTCGAGCTCGCCTTCCTCGACTGCGGCGACGGCGCCCTGCGCCACGGGCCGGCCGAGGAGGAGGCGCTGATCGCCGAGCTCCGGCGGCTGCGCCCCGAGCTGGTCCTGGGGCCGACCCCCGCCGACCGTCACCCCGATCATGGGCGGGCCCACCGTTTGGTGGCCGACGCCTGCTTCTATGCCGGGCTCGCCCGGCGCGGCAACGGAGCTCCCCATCGGCCGGCGGCGCTCTTCGGCTACATGCAGCACGACGGGTTCCTGCCCGCGTTCGTGGTCGACGTGACCGCGACCTGGGCGGTGAAGGCGGCGGCGCTCGACGCCTACGCGAGCCAGGTGGCCGCCGCCGGGGGCGTCGAGGCACCCGGACCGCGGACCAAGGTCGCCTCGCGCGAGTTCCGCCTGGCGGTCGAGGGGCGAGCGCGGCACTACGGCAACCTGGTGGGCGCCGAGCTCGGCGAGCCGTTCTGGAGCGGCGGGCCGCTCGCGGTGGCCGACCCGTGGGGACTTCTGCCGCGCGGACTGCGCTAGGAGCGACATGCGCATCGGCATCAGCTGCTATCCCACCTGGGGCGGTTCGGGAATCGTCGCGACCGAGCTCGCCATGGCGCTCGCCGCGGGCGGCGACGAGGTGCACGTCCTCTCCTACGCGCTCCCCTCCCGCCTCTCCCTGGCCGATGCCAACCTCTACTACCACGAGGTCGTCGTCCCGCACTATCCGCTCTTCGAGTATCCCCCCTACTCGCTCGCCCTGGCCTCGAAGATGGCCGAGGTGGCGCGCCACCAGCGGCTCGACCTGCTGCACGCGCACTACGCGGTCCCCAACGCGGTGTCGGCCAATCTCGCCAAGTTGATGCTCGCGCCGCGGCCGCTGGGTGTCGTCACCACGCTGCACGGCACCGACGTCACGCTGGTGGGCAACGACCCGTCCTATCTCGAGACGACCCGCTGGGCGGTGCTCGCTTCGGACGCGGTGACCGCGGTCTCGGAGTCGTTGCGCGCCGCGACGGTGCACCAGCTGTGCGTCGAGGAGCGGCCGATCGAGGTGATCCCGAACTTCATCGACCCGCGGCGCTACGAGGCGGCACGCCACCTCCCGGGGGCGCGCCGTTGGGTGCCGCCCGGCGAGAAGATCCTGATGCACGTCTCGAACTTCCGGCCGGTCAAACGGGCGATGGACGTGCTCGAGGTCTTTCTCAAGGTCCGCGAGCGCCTGCCGGCGCATCTGCTCTTCGTGGGCGACGGACCCGAGCGGGCGCGCCTCGAGCAGCGCTGCCGCGAGCTCGGTTGCTGCGCGGGGGTGACGTTCCTCGGCAACATGGCGCCGATCGAGGAGGTGCTGGTCGGCGCCGATCTCTTCCTGCTGCCTTCGGAGAGCGAGTCGTTCGGACTCGCCGCGCTCGAGGCGCTGGCCTGCGAGGTGCCGGTCATCGCCACCCTGGCGGGCGGCCTTCCGGAGGTGGTGCGCCACGGGATCGACGGCCTGCTCTTCCCGGTCGGCGACGTGGCGGGGATGGCCGAGGGGGCGATCGCCCTGCTCTCCGACCCCGACCGGCAGCGCCGCTTCGCGCTCGCCGGGCGAGCAGGAGCGCTCGAGCGCTTCTCCGAGGCGGCGATCGTGGCGCGCTACCGCCAGCTCTACGAGACGACGCTCGACCGGCTCGGCGGCGGAGCCGGGCGCTGAGCGAGGGCTATCACCTCCCCACCGCCGAGAGCGCGGCGGAGCTGCGCGACCGCGGCTCGCGTTTCTTCGCCTACGTCGCGCCCGCGGCGACGGTCGCCGAAGCGCAGGCCTGGGTCGACGCGCTGCGCCGCCGTTTTCCCGATGCCACCCATTGCTGTTTCGCTTGGCGAATCGGCTGGCCGCCAGCCGAGCGGGGCGCCGACGCTGGCGAGCCGTCGGGCACCGCCGGACAGCCGATGCTCGCGGTGCTGCGTGGCGCCGAGCTCACCGGGGTCGTGGCGGCGGTGCTGCGCTGGTTCGGCGGCACCAAGCTGGGCAAGGGAGGGCTCGCGCGGGCCTATGCCGGCGCGCTGCACGAGGCGGTGGCGCGCCTGCCGACGCGACGCGAGCTGCCGGGCCGCGAGCTGACGTTGCCGGTCCCTTTCGCGCGCGTCGGAACGGTCAAGCGGCTGCTCCGCCCGCCGGACATCGAGCTGGTCGCCGAACGCTACGGCGAGGAGGCGGAGCTCGTGGTGCGGGTCGCCGAGCGCGCGCGCGCCGAGCTCGACGCGGCGCTCGCCGAGCTCGGCATCGCGCCACGCGCCTGAGCCGCGCGGATGCGCCGCGCATCTCTTGTCCGCCCTCGGTGCGGGGTGTACACTTCGATGAGTTCAAGACCGACGACTGTCGCTTCCGATCTCGATCGAGGAGACGTTTCCGATGAGCGAACCCAAAGTTCCGCCGCCCCCGCCCGCCGCCGATTCGGGTAACCGCACGCTGATGCTCGTGCTCGCCTACCTCGGGCTCCTGGCGCTCATTCCGCTGCTCACCGAGAAGAACGACAAGGAAGTCCAGTGGCACGCCAAGCACGGCCTGGTGCAGTTCTTCGCCTGGATCGCGATCTTCGTCGTTTTCACCATCCTGTCCTTCGTTCCCGGCGTCGGGTGCGTGACCAGCATCATCTCGCTCTTCCTCTGGATCCCGATCCTCATCGTCACCATCCTGTCGATCGTCAAGGCGGTCAACGGCCAGCGCTTCATCATCCCCGGCCTGTCGGACTTCGCCGACAAGTTCTGATCGCGCCCCCGGCCGAGCTGGCACGATGAGCGAACCGTTGGCTCCGCCTCCGGTCCCGGCCGGTGCGCCGGTCCCCTGGGAAGATCGCGCGCGGCTCGGCTTCCTCACCGCGCTCGTCGAGACCGTCCGCCTCTTCGTCACCGCGCCCGGTGAGGGTTACGAGCGTGCCCGCCGGCGCGGCGACCTGGTGAGTCCGATCGCTTTCGCGGTCCTGATCTCGTGGGCCGGGGCGATCATCCAGAGCGTCTGGCAGTTCGCGTTCGGTTGGACCTTCCTGCCCTTCCTGCCGAGCGGCGCGGAGGGGAGTGGGGCGCTCCACTTCGCGGGCTCGACCCTCGGCCTCGTCGTCCAGATGATCGTCGCGCCGATCTTCGTCCTGATCGGCCTCTTCCTGGTCGGCGGCGTGGTGCACCTGGCGTTGATGCTCTTCGGCGGAACCCGCGAGTCCGCCACCGGCTTCGAGGGGACGATTCGCGCGCTCTCCTACGGTTCGGTGGCGCAGCTCGCCTCCCTCGTTCCGTTCGCCGGCGGACTGATCTCGATCGTCTGGTCGATCGTCCTCTACACGCTCGGCCTCGCCGCCATGCATCGCACGAGCCAAGGCAAGGCGCTGGCGGCCGTGCTGGTGCCGTTCGCCATCTGCTGCGCCTGCATCGCCCTGGCGGTGGTCCTTGTCTTCGGCAGCATCGCGGCGCTCGTCGCCGGCGCCGCCGCCGGCGCCAACTGACGCCGAGCGTTCGACGCGGCAAGCGGCTCTCTTCTGGGGGGCCACCGCCCTCGCCCTGCTCGCGTTGGCGCCGCTCGCGCCCCGGCTCGCGCCGCTGCTCCCGGCCTGTCCGGTCCGCCGTTGGCTCGCCCTGCCCTGCCCGGGCTGCGGCAGCGGCCGGGCGCTCCTCGCGCTCGGTCGACTCGATCCGTTGACCGCGCTCGCCGCCAATCCGCTCGCCGTGCTGGTGGCTGGCGCGCTGGTGATCGGCGGCCTGGTGGCCGCCGCGCTCGCGCTCGCCGGCCGCCTGCCGGCCGAGCCGCGGACCCTGCCACGGGGTGCCGGCTGGCTCGCCGCGGCGGCGCTCGCCGCCAACTGGGTCTACCTCTGGCGGAGCGGAACCTGAACCGGCGACGGCGCTGGCTGCTCGCGGCCGCGCTGGCGGTGGCGCTGCTCGCTCTCGACTGGAGCCGGCCGCCGCTCGCCCAGTGGACGGTACGCGCCGAGCTGGCCGCGATTCGCCGCTATCAGGCCTGGATCTCGCCCGTGCTGCACCGTGGCGGCGTGCGCTGCCGGTTCGAGCCGAGCTGCAGCCGCTACGCCGCGGCGGTGCTCGTCCGGGACGGCGCGCTGCGGGGCAATCTGCGCATCGCCCGGCGGCTGCTGCGCTGCGGGCCGTGGACGGCAGCGGGCACGGTCGATTCGCCGTAGACTCGGCGCACTTTCCCGTGCGAGCCGAGCGCCCCCTCCCGCCCCCGATTCGCCGCCTGCTGATCTACGGCCTGCCGGCGCTCGCCCTGGCGATTCTCTACACGACGAAGTGGACCCACGCCGAGGAGGCGAGCGGGCGACGGGTCGGCTTCTCCTTCGACCAGAACGAGGTCGCGGTGGTGATCCGGGAGGTCGTGCCGGACCTGCCGGCGGCGCGCGCCGGGATGCGACGCGGCGACCGGCTGCTCGAGGTGGACGGGCGGGCGATTCACCGCGGCATCGACTACGACCTGGCGGCGCGCGACTTCGGGCGGGGCCGGCCGGTGCTCTTCGTGATCGACCGTGGCGCGCAGCGCCTCGAGCTCAGGCTGGTTCCCGGCGTCGAGCCGCCCTGGCGCGATCTGGTGATCGACTTCGTCGTCGCCGCCGCCTACCTGGCGCTCGCGCTGCTCGCCATCGGGCGCGCCGGCCGCGACGTCCGCCTCCGCCTGCTCTACCTCTATTCGCTCGCGGTCGCGGCCGAGATCGTCCTGCCCTACGACCCGGTGACCACGACGACGGTCGGCCTGGTGAGCGAGCTCGCCTTCCTGCTGCTCACCGGATTCCAGATGGGCACCGACCTGCACATGGCTTCGCTCATTCCCGACCGGCCGGAGTGGTTGCAGAAACGCCGCTGGGTCGTCCCGGCCTACTACGCGGTGGGCGGCGCGCTCGCCGGCGCGAGCGCGCTCGCGGTCTGGGTCGAATCGCGCGGCGGGAGCCTGCCCTGGACCTTCACCCAGGCGGGATTCGTGCAACTCGATCTCGGCCTGCCGCTCTGGGCGGCGGCGGTCGGTGGGCTGCTCACCAGCCGCCTGCTCACCCATCCCCAGCGCGCCGGTCGGCAGCAGGCCGGGCTGGTGCTGCTCGGCATCTTCCCCTGGGTCGCCGTGGTCGCTTTTCTCGGCGCGCGACAGGTGCTCGGCCTGCCGGCGGTGGACGTCCCGCAGAGCGTCTGGAGCTTGGTGCTGCTCGCCTATCCCGTGGCGGTCTTCGCCGCCATCCTGCGCTACCAGCTGTTCGACATCGAGCTGGTGATCCGCAAGAGCTTGCTCTACGGCACGCTGACGACGCTCCTGGTGCTCATCTTCTACGCCGCGCTGGGGGCCGGCGGGACGCTCTTCGCGCAGGCCTTTCCGGTCGGCGGCCACTCGGTCTGGCTGATCTCGGCCGCGACGCTGGGGCTCGGACTGCTGTTCAACCCGCTGCGCGTGCGGCTCCAGCGGCTGATCGACCGGCGGCTCTTTCCGGAGAGCGAGTCCTTCCGTCAACGGGTTCTGGGCCTCGCGAGCGAGCTGCCGGCGCACGGCAAGTTGCCGCGCATGGGAGAGCACCTCTGCCTCGAGCTCTGCCGGATCTTCGGCGTGAGATCGGCGGTCCTCTGGGTGGCGACGCCGCCGATGGGCAACCTGCTCTCGGTCGCCTCGTCGAGCCGGGCGCTGGCCGAAACGGAACAGACCGCGCTGCTCGCGCCGGAAGATCCCGGGCTGCGCAACCTGGCGCGCTCGGCCCGCCCGCTGCCCGCCTCGTTGCTCGAACGGGGGGGCGGGACGCTGGGCGCCCGGGTGCGCGAGACCGCGAGCGAGCTCGCCGTGCCGATGCTCTCCCACGGCCAGCTGGTCGGGCTCCTGCTGCTCGGCGGCAAGCGCTCCGGGGAGCGCTTTCTCGCCGACGAGTTGGAGCTCCTGACCTTGTTGGCGAGCCAGGCGGCGACCGTCTTCGAGAACGCCCGGCTCTTCGAATCGGCCACTTTCGAGGGGCTCACCGGACTCTATCGGCGCGAGGCGATCCAGGAAGTCCTCGATCGCGAATGGAGCCGCGCGACGCGCTATGACCGGCCGCTGGCGATCGGCCTGGCCGATCTCGACCGCTTCAAGTGGATCAACGACCGCCGCGGCCATCTGGCGGGCGACCTCGTGCTGCAGCGGGTCGCCGCCGAGCTCAAGGCGCAGCTGCGCGAGACCGACTTCATCGGGCGCTATGGCGGCGAGGAGTTCCTGATCGTGTTGCCCGAAACGCCGCTCGAGGGTGCGATGCAGCTCGCCGAGAAGATCCGCCAACGCATCGCCGAGCTCGCCATCCCGCTCGACGACGGATCGCACCTCGAGGTGACCATCTCGATCGGCGTGGCGAGCCGCGACGAGGCGCGCGGCGAAGGGCGAACCCGCTCCCGACCGCTGCTCGCCGCGGCCGACGAAGCGCTCTACGCCGCCAAACGCAACGGGCGCAACCGCGTCGAGGCGGCGAGCGGCGGCTGAGCGGCGCTCACCAGGCGAGGATCAAGCCGGCCGACGCCTGACCCTGGTTGAACGAGCTCTCGTATCCGTAGTCGTGATAGCAGCCGTAGTCGCACCAGTAGTCGTCTTCGTAGTCGTCGTCCACCACCGTCCAGAAGCCGCGTCCTTCGAGCCGGAAGCCGACGTGCTCGTTGAAGAAGATCTTCACCCCGCCGCCGAACGACCCCGAGAAACGGTACTCGGCGTCGGCGCCGGGCACGTCGGCGTCGAAACGGGTGGTGCCGAGGCTGACCACCACGAAGGGGTGGATCTGACCGGAGCCCCACTGGAAGAGTCCGCCGACGTGGTAGTAGCTGACTTCGAGGTCGGCGACCGTCTGGTCGGGGTAGAAGATGCCGTCGTCGAACTCGAGCTCGGTCTGCTGGCGGCTCGCCAGCAGCTCGATCTGTGCCCAGGGGGCGAGCGGGATGTCGAAGGTCAGCCCGAAGGCCTCGCTCTCCCGCGCGTCGAGATCGAACTCGAAGAAGTCTTCGTCGGTGCCGGTCAGCGTCCCGCCGAAATTGTAGGAAACGGTGGGGGTGAGCTCGAAGCGACCGCTGCCCTGAGCCGAGGCGGCGAGTGGCAGCAGGGCAAGGAGCGCGAGGACGAAGCGCAGGATACGGAACATGGGTGAACCCTCCTGAGTCCAGCCGGACGATCGCCTCGCCCGGGTCGATACTCCAGATAGCAAGAGCGGTACCAGGCCCCCCGGTCCGCGAGGCTCCGAGAAACGCTAGGATCCGCCGACGATGGCCGTTCGCCCCACCGAAGCCCGCCGCCTTCCCGACCAGCGCCGCCTGCGGCTCGTCTGGGACGACGGGCATGCCGGAGAGTACGCCTATCAGGAGCTGCGCGGCTGGTGTCCGTGCGCGCTCTGCCAGGGGCACGACGCGCTCGACATCGTCTACCATCCGCCCGCCGGCCCGGTCGACCTGGTCGCCCTGGACCAAGTGGGCAACTATGCCCTGTCCTTCGTCTGGTCGGACGGGCACCGGAGCGGAATCTACCGCTTCGATTTCCTGCGCGGCCTCTGTCCCTGTCCGCTCTGCCGGCCCGGTGGCCGGACGCCGACCGCCTGAGCCGCGCACCTCACGTCGTCAAGGAGATCCGATGAGCCCAGTTCTGATGCTGTTCGCCGCCGCCCTGTTCGCCGCCGACCCGGCCTCGCCGGCCGATGCCAAGCCCGCCGGCAACCCGCGGGTCGCGTTGGAGACCTCGCAGGGCAAGATCGTCCTCGAGCTCGACGCCGCGAAGGCCCCCAAGTCGGTCGAGAACTTCCTCGCTTACGCCCGTTCCGGTTTCTACGACGGGACCATCTTCCACCGGGTCATCAAGGGCTTCATGATCCAGGGCGGCGGCTTCACCCCCGACATGAAGCAGAAGCCGACCCAGCCGTCGATCCTCAACGAGGCCGACAACGGGCTGAAGAACCTCCGGGGAACGGTGGCGATGGCGCGCACCAACGATCCGCACAGCGCGACCGCGCAGTTCTTCGTCAACACGGTGGACAACGCCTTCCTCGACCACACCGCGAAGAACCCGCGCGGCTGGGGCTACGCCGTCTTCGGCAAGGTGGTGGAGGGGATGGAGGTGGTCGACAAGATCGCCGGCGTGAAGACCGGCCAGCGCGGGCCGTTCGGCGACGTGCCGGTGGCCGAGGTCACGATCTTGAAAGCGGTGGTGCTGGAGTAATCAGGAGGGTTGGTGCCGAAGGCCGGACTCGAACCGGCACGGGTTACCCCACACGCCCCTCAAACGTGCGCGTCTACCAATTCCGCCACTTCGGCACGTCCGACATCTTAACAGCTCGAGCTACTGCGGATTCTGCGGAGCCGGCGCCTGCGGGGCAGGCGCCGGAGCCTGCTCTGCCGGCGGCGTCGCGGGCGCCGAGGCGGGCGCCGGCGCCGCGCCGCGCATCACCGAGCTCCCCTCGACGTTCCCCTTGAGGTAGGCGATGCCGAGGGTCGTCACGATGAAGGCGACGAAGGCCGCGACGGTCAGACGGTGGAGCAGGTTGGTGGCGCTGCGGGCACCGAAGGCCGCCATGGTGGAGCCGCCGCCGAAGACCGACAGGTCGGCGCCCTTGCCCTGTTGCAGCAGGACGACGAGGATCAGGAAGATGCAGACGATGATGTGCAGGGTGTACAGCAGATAGATCAAGGCCAACCTCTTGCCGCGTCAGGCGGCGAAAGCCGAAATGATAGCGAGGAATTTGGCCGGGTCAAGGCTGGCGCCTCCGACGAGCGCCCCATCGATCTCCGGCATCGCGGCCAAACCCCTTGCATTGTCAGCGGTTACGGACCCGCCATAGAGAATCCTCAGAGATTCGCCGGGCCTCCCCCAGCGGGCGGTGAGCGACCGGCGCAGATGGCGGTGGGCTTCGTCCGCCATCTCGGGCGTTGCCGTTGCCCCGGTGCCGATCGCCCACACGGGCTCGTAGGCGAGGACCAGGCCGGGAAGCGGTTCGAGGGGTGCGATCTGTCGGTCGAGCACCGTGAAGGTCTCGCCGCCCTGTCGCTCCGGGCCGGTCTCCCCGACACAGACCACCGGCGCCAAGCCGGCTGCCGCCGCCGCTGCCGCCTTCTCGGCGACCAGCCGGTCGCTCTCGCCGTGTCCCTGGCGCCGCTCGCTGTGGCCGCAGAGCACGTAACGGCAACCGGCATCGACCAGCTGCGCGGCCGAGACGTCGCCGGTGAAGGCGCCGCGCGCGGCCGGATGGAGATCCTGGCCGCCCCAGCCGATCGCGCTGCCGGCGAGCGCGGCGCGCACGGCGGCGAGCAGCGGGAACGACGGGAAGACGGCGATCTCCGGGCCGTTCCCCGGGGCGCCGGAGCGCAGCGCCGCCGAGAGCGCCGCCGCTTCGGCCGCGACCAGGTGCATCTTCCAGTTTCCGGCCACCAGGGGGCGACGCCGGGGCGTCCCGGGAACCCTCATCGCGCGAGCGCCACGACGCCGGGCAGCTCGCGCCCAGCGAGGAACTCGAGCGACGCGCCCCCGCCGGTCGAGACATGGCCCAGCTGGTCCGTCACCCCGGCCTCGTGGGCCGCGGCGACCGTCTCCCCGCCGCCGATCAGCGTGAATCCGGGGCAGGTGGCGAGCGCCTCGGCGGTCGAGCGGGTCCCGGCGTCGAACGGCGGCTTCTCGAAGACGCCGAGCGGGCCGTTCCAGAAGAGCGTGCGCGCCCGGCCGATGGCGGCGGCGAAGGCGGCACGGGTCGCCGGACCGACGTCGACGGCGAGCATGCCGTCGGGAACGCCGTCGACCTCGACCGTCCGGGCGATCGCCGGGTGCTCGAAGCTGTCGGTGACCACGAGGTCGGTGGGCAGCAGGAGCTCGGTGCCGCGCGACGCGGCCCGGGCGAGGATCTGGGTCGCGAGCTCCAGGCGGTCGCGCTCGACGAGCGAGGCTTTGAGGTCGTGGCCCTGGGCGGCGAGGAAGGTGTTGGCCATGCCGCCGCCGACCATCAGGACGTCCAGGCGCGGCAAGAGGTTCTCCAGGGTGTCGATCTTGCCTTCGATCTTGGCGCCGCCGAGGATCGCCGCGAAGGGGCGGTCGGGCTCGCCCAGCAGGCGCGAGAGCGCCTCGACCTCGCGCACCAGCAGGCGCCCGGCGGCCTTGCGGGGCAGGTGCGGCAGAACGCCGGTGATCGAGGCGTGAGCGCGGTGGGCGCTGCCGAAGGCGTCGTCGACGTAGGCGCCGGCGGGCGCGGCGAGGGCGCGCGCGAACTCCGGGTCGTTCTTCTCCTCTCCGGCGTGGAAGCGCAGGTTCTCGAGCAGCGCGACGTCGCCCGCCGCCATGCCGGCCACGACCTTGGCGACCGGCTCGCCGATGCAGTCCTCGGCGAAGGCGACCGGTCGGCCGAGCCGCTCGCCGAGACGCGCCGCGGCGGGGCGCAGGCTGTACTTCGGATTGCGCTCGCCTTTCGGGCGCCCGCAGTGCGAGCAGAGCAGCAGCTTCGCTCCGGTTGCCTGCAGCTCGCGCAGGGTGGGCAGCGCCTCGACGATCCGCGTGTCGTCGGTGACCTTGCCCTCCTGCATCGGCACGTTGAAGTCGACCCGCACCAGCACGGCGACGCCGCGCAGGCGGTCGAGCCCCAGGTCCTCGAGCGTGAGCATCTGTCGCATGGTTCCCCTCCGCACCGGGCCTCACGGCCCCGGAGGCGATTCTAGCGCCGCGCGACGAGCGCGAGCAGCTCGGCCAACCGGTGGGTGTAACCCCACTCGTTGTCGTACCAGGCGACCACCCGGTAGAGCTTCTGGCCGATCTCCTGGAGGAGCGGCAGGTCGACTACCGCCGAGCGCGGGTCGCCGATGAAGTCGGCCGAAACCAGCTCCTCGTCGGTGGTGCCGAGGATCCCGGCGAGCGGGCCGGCTTCGGCGGCGCGGAAGGCCTGGGCGACCTCGGTCTTGGTGGCACGGCGGCCGAGCTCGACCGCCACGTCGATCAACGAGCCGGCGGCGATCGGCACCCGCATGGCGAGCCCGTCGACCCGCCCGGCGAGCTCCGGCATCACCCACTCGATCGACGGGATGGCGTCCGAAGTGGTCGGGATGATGTTCGCTACCGCCGAGCGCGCCCGCCGCGGATCGTGGTGCGCCATGTCGACCAGGTTCTGGCTGTTGGTCACGCAGTGCACCGTGTTCATCAGCGCGCGCTCCACGCCGAAGACCGGGTGGAGCACCTGGAGCACCGCGGCGAGACAGTTGGTGGTGCAGGAGGCGTTGGAGATCACCCGGTGGCGCGCCGGGTCGTAGGTCTGCTGGTTGATCCCCAGGCAGAACGTGGCGTCGGCGTCGGGGAGGGTCGCCGAGACGATCACCCGCTCGACGCTGCCGCCGAGATGCGTCGCGGCGAGCGCGCGCCGCCGGAAACGGCCGCTCGCCTCGATCACCACCTGAACCCCGGCGGCCGTCCAGTCGATCTCCTCGGGGCGCGCGGCGTGCGAGAGGGGGACTGCGAGGTCGCCGAGCCGCAGGGTTTCCCCCTCGGCGGCGACCGGCGACGGGTAGGCGCCGTGGATCGTGTCGTGCCGGAAGAGGCGGGCGATCTGCGCCGGCTCCGCCGGATCGTTGGCGGCGGCGAAGAGCAGGCCGAGCTCGGGGCGGGCCTGGCTCAGGCGGGCGAGCCCGCGGCCGATGCGGCCCAGGCCGTTGATGCCGAAGCGGAGGGTCACGCCGGGAGTCTACCGTCGCTGTCCGCGCGCGGGGATCCCCCCAGGGCCGGCAGATGGGGTATGATCAACTACTGAACTTCCCAGGAGGAATCCCGACGATGAAGAACCGCATCTGCCTTTCGCTCCTCGGCATGGCGCTGCTCGCCCTGCCGCTCGCCGCGCTCCAGCCGGCCCGTTCCGCGCCGGTCGCGCCGGCGGCCCTCCAGGCCCCCGAGGGCTCGGTGCTCTACGACCAGACCGACAACATCGGCGCCAACAGCATCAGCAGCCAGAACTTCGAGGCCTCCTTCGACGCCTACGACAACGCGGCAGCCGACGACTTCGAGGTTCCCGCCGGGGTCACCTGGACGGTGACCGACGTCTATGTCCCCGGCGTCTACTTCAACGGCTTCGGCCCGCTGGTGAGCGTCGACGTCAACTTCTACGCCGACAACACCGGGCTTCCGGGCGGTGTCGAGTGCTCCTCGACCGGCGTCATCCCGGGGGACTCGGCCGGGACCCTGACGATCACCCTGCCCGCCGCCTGCGTCCTTCCGGAAGGCAAGCACTGGGTCTCGGTCATCGCCAACATGGACTTCGGGGTCGGCGGCCAGTGGGGCTGGACCGAGCGCACGGTGCAGAGCTTCGACGGCTCGGTCTGGCAGAATCCGGGCAACGGCTTCGGCAGCGGCTGCACCACCTGGGCCAACCGGGTCGGCTGCGGGGTCGGCGGTCCGGATCCGGATCTCGTCTACTCGCTGAGCGGGACCACGGCCGTCGCCGCGGTGACGCAGGAAGTCCCGACGCTCGGCAGCTGGGGCATCGCAGCGCTCGTCCTGCTGCTCGCCGTCGGCAGCCTCGCGTTGCTGGCGCGCCGCAAGACGGCCTGATCCCGCACGAAGAGGCACGCCCCTTGCTTCGACGCCATCGGGGATGACTCTCCGATGGCGTTTTTTCGTGCTTCTGGGGGGGCTGGTCAGCCTGCTCGCCGCCGGGCAGTGGCTGCTCTACCGCGCGCTCGCCAGGGCGGTGGGCGACGACGTGCGCAGCGTCGCCTTCCAGGTGGGCGAGCAGATCGTCTCCGGCTTCGTCTTCCAGAGCGGTAGTCCGGCGGGCGGGGGCGCGGAGAGCCAGACCCACGTGGTGGTGGTCACGCCGCGCCCCGAGAACCCTGGCGAGAGTCCGGCGGACGCGCCGCAGCGGATCGTGGTGCGCAAGGAGCTGCGCTGGGAGGGGCGCGACGGCGCCGCCGCGGCGACGGTCGCGGGCGAGCCGCCGGGCGGCGCGCGGATGATCCTCGGTGACGAGGCCGAGCGCGACGTCCTGTTTCTCAAGGGTCCGGCGCTCGAACGGGCCATCCCGATTCCCCAGGACGAGGTCGCTTCGACGCTGGCCCGCTTCCGCTCGCGGCTGCTCGCCGGCAATCTCGCGCTGCTGGCGCTCGGCCTCCTCGCCGCGGCGGTGCTGGCGCAGCGCATGAGCCGGCCGCTCGCCGGCCTGGCCGCGGCCGCCGAACGGGTCGGCCAGGGGGAGCTCGGCCTCGAGGTGCCGGTCGACCGGAGCGACGAGCTGGGCCGCGCGCTCGCCTCCTTCAACCAGATGTCGCACCGCCTCGGCGAGCTCGCCGCGGAGAACCGCCGCCTGGCCGAGCAGCAGCACCTCTCCGAGCTGGGCGAGGTCGCGCGCGGGCTCGCGCACACCCTGCGCAACCCCCTGAACGCGCTCGGCCTGTCGCTCGAGCAGTGGGTGGCGAACGCGGACGCGCCTGCGGCCGAGCGCGAGCTGCTGCTCGCCGCGTCGCGCCGCCAGATCCGGCGGATGGACGGCGCCCTGCGCTCCTTCCTCGCCCTCGCCTCGGCGGGCGATGCGGCGCCCGAGCGGGTCGGACTCGCGCTGCTGGCGCGCGAGGTGGCGCTCGAAGCGCTGCAGGACTCGGGCGGCCGGGTGCGCCTCGAGGTCGAGAGCCCCGCCGGCGAGCGGTTCGAGCTCTCGGCGGTCGCCGCCGAGCTCAAGGCCATGCTGCAGGCGCTGGTGGTCAACGCCTGCGAGGCGAGCGGCGACGGAGCTCTCGTCACGCTGCGCCTCGCGGCGCGCCAAGAGCCGCCGGGTGGCGTCACGATCGAGGTGCTCGACCGCGGCGCCGGGCTCGCCGAGGCGGTCCGTGCGCGCCTCTTCCAGCCGCACACCACGACCAAGCCGCACGGCTCGGGGATGGGTCTCTTCCTCGCCCACCGCCTGGCGACCGGGCGCTACGCCGGCGATCTCACCCTTTCGCCGCGCGACGGAGGGGGGACGGTGGCGCGTCTCGAGCTCGGCGATCGCCGCGGCGGCACGGGATGAGCGACGCCCGGCTGCTCGTCGTCGAAGACGAGGCCGATCAGCGCCGGCTGCTGGTCGACCTGCTGGTGGCCGAGGGCTACGCGGTCGCCGAGGCCGACTCGCTCGCCGCGGCGGAGGCGGAGCTCGCGCGCGCGCCGGTCGACCTGGTGCTCTCCGACTGGCGACTTCCCGACGGCGACGGCGGCGAGCTGCTGGCGCGCCTCCGGGCACGCGAGGCCGACTGCGCCTTCGTGATGGTCACCGCTTACGGCACCATCGAGCGCGCGGTCGAGGCGATCCGCGCCGGTGCCGACGACTACCTGGCGAAGCCGTTCGAGCGCAGCGCCCTGCGCCTCGCGCTCGAGCGCACGCTGGCGCGCCGCCGCCTGGAACGCGAGAACCGGCGGCTGGCCGAGGAGATCGGCGGACGCGACCGGCTGGTCGACCTGGTGGGACGATCGGTGGCGATGCGTCGCCTGTTCGCGCGGGTCGAGCGGCTGGCCGGCACGCAGGCGACGGTGCTGCTGTCGGGCGAGAGCGGCACCGGCAAGGAGCTCGCGGCGCGCGCCCTGCATCGACTCTCGGCGCGAAGCGCGCGGCCTTTCGTCGCGGTCAACTGCGCGGCGATTCCCGAGGGGCTGCTCGAGTCGGAGTTCTTCGGCGTCGAGCGCGGCGCGTTCACCGGCGCCGACCGCAGCCGTCCGGGACGCTTCGAGCAGGCCTCGGGCGGAACGCTCTTCCTCGACGAGATCGGCGAGCTGCCGCTGCCGCTCCAGCCCAAGCTGCTGCGCGCGCTCCAGGAGGGGCGGATCCAGCGGGTCGGCTCGACCACCGAGATCGCGGTCGACGCGCGCATCGTGGCGGCGACCAACCGGGACCTCGCCGCCGAAGTCGCCGCCGGCCGGTTCCGCGAGGACCTCTTCTACCGCCTGAACGTCGTGCCCCTCGAGGTGCCGCCGCTGCGCGAGCGGCGCGAGGACATCCCGCTGCTCGCCGCGCACTTCGTGGCCCGCGCGGCGCGGCGTCACGGACTGCCCGAGGTCCGTCTGGGTCCCGCCGTGAACAAGCTCTTCCTCGAGCACGCCTGGCCGGGCAACGTGCGCGAGCTCGCCAACGTCGTCGAGCGCCTGGTGCTGCTCGCCGAAGGAGGCGAGGCGAGCCCCGCCGACCTGCCGGAGAGCTTCTCGCGCCGGGCGCAGGGCGAGGGCGGATTCCGGCTGCCTCCCCAGGGGCTCTCCTTCGAAGCGCACGAGCGCGAGCTGCTGCGCCAGGCGCTCGAGCACGCCGGCGGCAACCGCGCGCGGGCCGCCCGGCTGCTCGACCTGCCCTACAAGGCGTTCCTCTACCGGCTGGAGAAGCACGGTCTCGTCGAAGGGGCGAGCGGCGCGGCCGGTGCCGGCGAGGGCTGAGAGCGAGTCCCGAATTGAGGAGCGATCTCCCCATCTGCGTAGCGCCGCGGGCGGTGGAGCGCGTCCACGGGGCTCCGGCGATTGGCATCGTCCTTGCCTTTTCCTCCGCTGCGCGGCACGAGCCGCCGGTCCAACAAGGAGACGCGAACATGCATGGCAATCGCAAGCTCACCGGCAGGAGCCGACTCACCCTGGCTGCGTTGCTGCTCGCCTTCGGCGCGGTGGCGGCCTGGGGCATGGCGACGGACGAGGACGCCGCTGCTTCGGCGGCCGAGATGAAATCGGAGATCAAGCTGGTGCTCGACCGCGACGGCGGCCACGAGGCGATGGTGCTCGAGGATCTGCACGCGCTCGCGGTGGGTGAGAGCCGCAGCTTCACCAGCGAGTCGGGCAAGCCGGTCACGGTGACCCGCGACGAGGCGGGCTTCACGGTCGAGGTCGACGGCAAGACGCTGCGCCTCGAGGACCACTTCGACGCGGCGCCGGGCGAGGGAGAGGTCGTGCTGCGCCGGCACCAGATCGAGCTGCGCGACGCCGACGGCGGGGGCAACACCATGGTCTTCCACTCCGGTGCCGGCGCCGAGGAGGGGCAGGTGAAGATCGTCCGTCGCCTCGACGGCGACGGCTCGAGTTTCGCCTGGACGAGCGGCGACGGATCGGCGGTCGCCCTGCCGCTCTCGGTCGACGCGACGATCGAGCGCCTGCGCAGCACGGCGAAGTTCCAGGCGCTCGACGCCGCGACTCAGGATCTGGTGATCCAGGCGCTGCGCGAGTCGGCGCCCAAGCCGAGGGTGATGGTCGGCGAGGGGGAGCCGGGCAAGAAGGTGATCGTGCTCGAGGTCGAGGAGCACGCCGGGGGCGACGAACAGCCGTGACCCGCTGCGGTCGCCCTGGCCTCGGGTCGACCGCCGATCCCTCCGGGGCCGCCTCCTGGGTCGGGGGCGGCCCCTCACTTTTGGCAGTTCCCCGGAGGCGCACGGGCTGTCTAACCTAGGGCCCGCTGCACGCCACCGGGGGATCCGACATGCGCCGTCGCGCCACGCTGCTCTGCCTCTTCGCCGTCGGGCTCGCCGCGCCGCTCGCGGCCGAGCGCTTCGCGGTCGATCCGGCGCGCTCGGTCGTCGCGGTGCTGACCCACAAGGCGGGGTTCGCCGGGGGCTTCGCCCACGATCACCTGATCACCGTGCCGGTGCCGGTGGCGGAGTTCGCGTTCGATCCGGCGGCTCCCGAGGCCACGCGCTGGCAGGGGCGGCTCGCGGTCGAACTTCTCGAGTTCGATCCGCCGGCGGCGCGCGCCGCCTGGCAGGGGCGGCTGCGCGAGCTCGGAGCGCTCGCCGGCGGGCTCGGTCCGGTGGACGACGACGAGCGGCAGAAGATCCGCCGCGCGGGGCTCGAAGCCGGTCAGCTCGACGCCGCGCGCTTTCCCGAGCTCGCCGCCGAGGTGCTCGGCGTCGAACGGCGACAGGGCGCGGCGGGCTCGCCCTTCCTCTGGGCGGTCAGGTTCCGCTTGACGCTCCATGGCCGGACGGTGGAGCGCGAGCTGCCGGCGGCGTGGCGACTCGACGGGGACGCGCTCGCCGTCGAGATCCTCGGCGAGTACCGCTTCAGCGAGTTCGGCATCGAGCCCTATTCGGCCTTCCTCGGCGCGGTCAGGAACGAGGATCGCTTCCACCTCTACGTCGTGCTCGCCGCGGCCGCGTCGCTGCAAACACCCGCGACGGGAGGCGACCGGCCGCCGGACTAGCCGCGCGAGCGGAAGGCCCAGATCGACAGGAAGGCGGCGCCGGCCGTCCCGGCCCAGGAGAGCGCCAGGGGGACCTCCCAGCTCCCGGCGACGACCGGCAGACCCTGCACCGAGCGGACGAGATGGAGCAGCGCGACCAGCGCGAAGACCAGGCCGGAGACGAGGTGATAGGCACGGCAGCTCATGGCCACCCTCCTTGGGGGGGATCGGCGACAGTCTAGCGCCGGGCGGCGCGCTCAGATCCAGCGGTCGTTGGCGGCGGTCAGGTCGCCGTCGGCGTCGCCGGTGTTGACCACGCCGCGCGGCTCGACGAGCAGGACGTGGCACTCCCGCACGGCCCGCGGCTGGTGCTCGACCCCCTTCGGCACGACGCAGAGGTCGCCCGCCGAGAGCCTCCGCACCCCATCGCGAAAGGCGATTTCCAGCTCGCCCGCGAGCACCAGGAAAGCCTCGTCGGTCTCCGCATGGCGGTGCCAGACGAAGTCGCCCTGGAGCTTGGCCAGCTTGAACTGATAGTCATTGAGCTCGGCGACGACGCGCGGCGACCAGAGCTCGGAGAAGAGGGCGAGCTTGGCGGCGAGCGAGATGGCGGCGGGGGGCATCGGTCTCCTCCGGGCGCCGCGAGCCGGGCGCGTCGCGCAGTCTAGCCGGTGGGCGAGCGGATGGTGCCGGCCTCCCGGGGCTCGACGAGGAACTGGGTGATCTCCGCCGCGTAGCGCTCCGGGCGATCCCACCAGAGGATGTGACCGGCCCCTTCGACGAAGACGTAGCGCGCGTTGGGCAAGAGGTCGACGTACTCGTAGGTCGAGGCGTAGGGAAGGTAGTCGCACGCTCCGTGGAGAACGAGGACCGGCAGGGTGCGCTGGGCGAGGAGGGGGCGCGGATCCTCGAGGCCGCCGAACCAGTTGCTCCCGCCATGCGAATAGAAGCCGCCGCCCCCCTCCTCGGGGAGGACGTTCGCCGGGTCGCAGACCATGCCGGCGGTGAACCGGGAGGCGAGGGTGTTGAGCACCCCGTCGGCCTCGGCGTCCCCCATCAGTTTGACGTCGAACGCCGTCGCGAGCGCGATGGCGGCGAGCGCGCGCGGCGGCCAGAAGCGCAGGCCGTCCATCGCCACCGCCGCGGGCTCGACGAAGCGGAGCTCGGGCGGCACCGGGTACTTGGACTCGTTGATCCACCGTCCGTCGCCGTCGAAGAGCGCCGGCGGCAGCCCGCCCGGTGACGACAACACCAGCCGCGCGACCCGCTCGGGGTGGAGCGCGACGTATTCGGCGGCGAGCATCCCGCCGTAGGAATGACCGATCAGGATGACCTGCGGCGCCGCGAGCTCTTCGCGGACGATCTCGTCGAGATCGGCGACGTGCCCCAGAAAGGAATAGTCCTTGGGCTTGGGGAGACGATCGGAGAGCCCGGAGCCCACTTGGTCATAGAAGTAGAGATCGTGCCCCGCCGCGGCGAGCGGCGCCAGGGTCGAGACGATCGAGGAGTGGACGTAACCCCCCGGTCCACCGTGCAGGAAGACGATCGGCGGTGCGCTCGCCCCGCCCGGTGCCGGCACCCGGAGGTAGGCAATGCGGTAGCCCGCAGCCATTGTCCAGGTGGCCGTCTCGGGGCGCGGACGGATCGGCGCGAGCGTCGGCCGGATCGGGATGAGGCAGTAGAGGACGGCCGCCGCCAGGAGCGCGGCGAGCGTCCGCCAGGTGAAGCGCCAGAGTCGTCGCACCTCGGATCTCCGTACCGCGAGGGACCACCGACGACTCTACGCCGCCGAGCGGCGGTTCTTACAGCGCGAGGCGCGGCGGATCGACGCGCAGCAGCAGGAACTCCGCCGGACGCAGCGGGGCGATGCCGAGAGTGAGGCGAAGGGCCGCGGGATCCTCGGGCGCGGTCTCGACCTGGACGAAGTAGGCCTCGCTGGGCCGCCGGCCGGCGAGGGCACCGGCGCGCCAGAGCTCGTCGAGGAATCCCACGCAGCTCTCCCGCAGCGCCTCGCGCAGGGCTTCGCGGTTCGGCTCGGCGCCGGCCCAGCGGGTGCCGCGCTCGACCGACTCCTCGACGAAGAGCGCCAGGCGGCGGACACTGACGTACTTCCACTCCGAGCCCGCGGCGTCGCCGCCGGCCAGGGTGCGCGCGCCCCAGAGCTGAACCTCGCCGGTGGGAAACCGGCGAATGCAGTTGATCCCGCGCCCGTTGAGCGCGCGGGCCGGCGCATCGGAGAGCTCCGCCGTCAGGCCGGTCGCGCCGAGCAGCCGGGCCACCTCCCCCGCCGGCGACTTCCAGACCCCGTGGGCCGCGTCGCTGCGGGCATAGATGGCGGCGACGAAGCCGCAGGGGGGCACGGCGAGGCCGGGAGGCGCGCCGGCCGGGTCGGCGGTCTCGAGCCAGGGGAAGTAGAGCGCGGAGTTCGCCGCCGCCGGACCGGTGATCGCGGGGTCGGGCCCGAAGCGCAGCTGTTCGACGGTCGCGGAGGGGGCGGCATCGACCAGCAGGAAGGCGCGCCGGGTCGCGACGTAGGCCTGGAGACGCGCCACCACCGTCGGGTTCGACTCGCCGGGCACCGCCAGCAGGTTGAAGTCGTCGATCGTGTCGAGCGCCGCGAGGCCCTGCCCGAGCAGCAGGGCTTCGAAAGCGGGCGTGTCGGGCGCGAGCGGCGGCTGGCTCGTGAGGCGCACGATCGTCGCCGGCCCGCCGCCGTTGGCGAAGTAGTGGTAGAGGGTGGCGGTCAATGGACTGCGCGCATCGAAGCCGCCGAAGCGCGCCGCGAACTCCGTCCAGCTCCCGACCGGCGGGCTGGCGCCGCCGGGTCCGTCGGCGGTCCAGCCGACGAACGCCGGCCGCGCGGTCGGTGGTCCGACGATGGCGTGCGCCAGGTCGTCCGCGGGCCGCGTCGCGGGCTCGTCGAAGGCGCCGAGCGCCCGCTCGCGGCGCGTCAGCTCCTCGCCGCGGCGATCGAGGGTTGCGTAGTCGGCGGCGAACTGGACGCGGAACTCCTGCCAGGCCTCGGCGCTGCGCCACTGATCGACGGTGACGAATCTCCCGGGTTGGTCGCGATCGGCGAGCAGGCGAGTGGCGAGAAACCCCGGGTGACGCGCGAAGAGTTCCGCCCAGGCGCCGTCAGGGCCATAGAGGGCGCGAAACTCCTCCTCCCGGCCGGCTTGGACCTCGAACTCCCAGACCAGCGTGAAGCTCGGCAGGCTCATCGCGGCCAAGGGACGCCGGTCAGGCGGCGCTCCGGTGGCGATCGACCCACCATCCCCAGGCGACCAGGAGCCAGGTCGCCTGGCCCGCCCAGCCGATCGCGGCGACGCTCGGGGGCGGCGGGCCGAAGAGCGCCAGGACGTAGACGACGAGCAGGAAGGCGACGAGGCCCCAGAATCCCCAGCGCCCCGCGGCGTCACGCGGCCGCGTCGTGCCGAGATAGAGCGCGGCGCCGAGCGCGAAGAGCGCGAGCTCGACCGCGAGCGTTCCCGGGAGCGATCGCCAGAGCTCGAGCCCGACCCGGGTGGGATTGCCGCCCCAGAGCTGGAGGTCGGGGCGGTGAGTCGCGAAGTCGAGCAGCCAGTGGCTGAAGACGACGCCGGCGAGCAGCAGCGCGGTCCGTCCGTCGCGGCGGCGCAGCCAGTGGACCGCCGCGAAGAGCAGCCCCCAGCCGAGCGCCGCCGCGGCGCTGTGGCTGTACGGGTAGGAGGCGAAGTCGAGCGGCGTGACCACCGTGATCCCGGGCGCGATGCGCACCGTTTCGAGGCCGCCGAGGATCAACCAGGGCCAGAGCAGATCGAGAAACTGCGCGGCGAAGCAGAGCGTCCCCAGCGAGACCCGCGGCGCCGGCCGCTTGGCCGCCAACGCGACCGCGAAATGACCGATGAACATCGAGCGGGTCGTTCCCTTCAGCCCGCTGGCCGCGCCGTCGCGTCGGCGACCGTCGACCAGAAGCTGATCTCCGGCGGACCGGCGAGAAACTCGGCGGCGCGCGCCCGGAAGGCGCCGAGGTGCGGCGTTTCGAGGTGTGGGCCGAGGTAGGCCGCGCGGCTCGTCCAGGCTTCGACCAGCAGGAGGCGGTCCGGATCCTCCTCGTCGCGCAACATCCGGATCCCCAGACAGTCGGACTCCAGGGTGACCACCGTGGCGACGAGCTCGCCGAGCTCGCGCACGGCGCGCGCGGCCTCGCCCGGCAGGGCGCGGTAGGCGATGAGGACGGTGACCGGAGCTGGCGGCATGGCGGATCCTCCCGGGACGCGAATCGATCGCGGCGGAGGCTACCAGGAGACGGGCGCCGCGGGGAGCGGCCCGAGATGCGGCGCACTGCTAAGCTCCCAGCGAGGCTCCGGCCCGGGGCCGACATTCCCACGAGGAGGACGAACATGAGAATCCGCAGAGTGAACGACGGCCCGACGCGCCGCGCGGCGCGCGTCACGACGATGCTTGCCACGCTGGTGTTCGCCGGCGCCACGCTGGCCGGGGCCCAGACCCAGGTCATCGCGCCGCAGCCGACCGTGCCCGAGGTCTTCACCCTCGAGGGGCAGTTCGTGCGCGTCGCCTACAACAACGAAGGCTACGCGACGCTCGGCTATCGCATGGCGCAGGACGAGCTCGGCAAGGAGTGGATGCTGCTCCAGATGGGCGTCACGCTGCGCAAGCCGGCGCCCGATTACAAGCTGAAGCGCGAGCACATCTGGGTCTCGACGCCGGACGGCAAGAAGATCCCGCTCGCCACCCAGCAGGAGTACCAGGCCACCGTGGGGAGCCTCGCCGGCCTGAACAAGCGGGCGCGGATGATGGCCGACTCGATCGGCTACTTCCCGATGGACGCCACCCAGACCTGCGCCCTGCGGTTCTTCGCCGACAACACCTCGCCGGGTCCGGCCTGGGACGAGACCGAGCTCAGCTGGCAGCGCGCCTGCCTCGGCCGGCTCTACTTCAAGGTCCCGGGCGGCATCCAGCTCGGCCAGCACTGGCTGCACGTCCAGTTCGCCGGCAGCGAGGTTCAGGTGCCCTTCCGCATTCTCACCAAGGAAGAGGAGAAGGAGCTCAAGAAGCGCTGGGAGGACCTGAAGAAGCAGCACGAGGCCTCGTTCCAGTAGCGCTTCGAATCGGCGGCACCGGCCTCGTTGCCAGCCGAGCGGCGGCGCCGGGCGGCGCCCGCCTGGCCCGCCCCTCGCCGCGTGCCTCACCCCGCCGGCTGGACGAGGTGCAGCAGGTTGCCGCAGCCGTCCTCGAAGAGGACCGCGGTGATCGAGCCCATCGCCTGGGGCTCGCCGCGGAACTCGACGCCGCGCAGCAGGAGGCGCGCGTACCCGCTCTCGATGTCGTCGGTCAGGAAGGCGGTGGCCGGGATGCCGGCCGCGTAGAGCGCGCGCTGGTGGTCGCGCGCCGGCGGCAGCGGGCGGTCATCGGAGCGCCACTCGGCTCGGACCTGCCGGAAGGCGAGCGACGAAACTCCTCACCGGACTGGCGCTGAGAGGTGCTCGCGAAGGGGCGACTCCACGTCACCGCTCGTGAGCGAGCCAGCGCAGGGTGTTGCGCACGAACTGCTGGTTGTCGTTGTCCCCCGCGTTGATGCCGTAGGGGACCCGCCGACTCACCTGCGCGGTGACCATGGCGGCCTCGCCCAGAACGACCACGCGACCCCGCCCCAAGGCGAACGCGAGCCCCTGCGCCTGGCCGGCCGGACGCTCCTCCAGGGCGTCGCCGACCGGCACCGCCTCCACCGCGGTCTCCGGCAGGCGGAGGAGCACGACGGCGCCGACGGGCCCGTCGAGCGACTGTCCGGTGTAGGTCATCACGCGGCGGACGCCTTCTCCAGGCGCCCACCCTCGGAGGATGGGATGATCGCCCAGACGGCCGTTGTCGTCGGAGAAGAGCAGTGGATCGGAGGGCTCCCCCGGGACCTCCACGAAACCGCGGTGCATCGTGACGCCGAGCGCCGCGGCGAGATCCGCCGCCGCTTCGCCGAAGGGTGCGTGATCGGCGATCAGGAGCAGCGACCCACCGTCGACGATCCAGCTCCGCACGGCATCGATCTCGGCTTGGCGAAAAGCCGGATCGCCGCGTCGCCCGACGGTGCGAACCGGCAGGTTCAGGCCGAAGAGCTGCGGCTTGGGGGCGCCGGAGGCATTGGCGACGACGAGGATCCGGACGCCCTCGAAGGTCGCGGAAGTGAACGCCTCAGACCGCCGCTCGAAGGCGTACCCATCGGCCCGCAGCAGGCGCGCGAAGGGCCAGTAGCGCCCGGTGAAGCCGGCGGTCGAGGCATTGAAGTGCCCCTCGTCGAACAGCAGGCGCGGTGACTCGACGGTGAACGACGGCTGGGCGATCCTGGGCCGCCAGGCATAGTCGGCTCGCTGAGCGGAGAAGTAGGCGACGCCGAAAAAAAGCGCGAGCAACAGAGCGAGCAGGGCGCCGAGAATCTGCAGCGCCCGCTTCATGTCGTTCTGGTCCCCGATGGCTGGTCGCAGGTCATGCTCTGACAACGCGCGGGGCGGCGAGTTATTTCGCTCCCCCCCCGGGGGCCGGCGCCCAGGAAACCGGCTCGGGAGTGCCGGGGGTCGATTCCGCGAGACCGCGGCCCGGGTCAGCGCTGTCGGCGTCGCGCGGGTTCGGACGAGCGAATCGGCGAGGGCATTCTGGACAGCTCCACGATGACGCCAGGCGGTCAGCGCCTCAGGAGTCGAGCGGCGGGTAGATCGCCGGCGGGCGGTCGAAGTCGACCCGCTCGACCTCGGCCCAGGGGACGTACTCGGGGCGCTCCTGGCCGGAGACGAAGATCAGCAAGCCGGCATTCCCGCGGCCGAGGTCACCGCTCGGATCGAGCTGCAGCTCCTCGCCGTCGTGGAGGGTCACGCGGACCCGCTCGCCGCCGCGCGGTTCGCCGCCGCCGAGCACGATCGAGGCGACTCGGCCGAAGGGGATGGTGTAGTCGACTCCCCGGGCCGGGGCGTCGAGCGTCTCGGTGGACTCGCTCTCGTCGAGGTCGTAGACCAGCCGGCCGGCGAGACGGATGCCGGAGCGGGTGGCGACGCGGCCGGTGAGGGGGCTCCCCGGCGGGAAGTCGCCGTAGGCGGGGCCGGCGTCGCCGGGGGCGCGGGAGTCGAGATCGAGTTGCTCGAAGGCGTCCCAGGAGACCAGCACCCGGCCGTAGCGCCGGTCGTCGACATAGATCCCGAGGTTGCCGACGGCGTGGATCCGGGCGAGCCCGATCTCGCGGCCGTCGCGCAGCGTCACCAGCGCGCTCACCAGGTCGCGAGGCGGCATGAAGGCTCGGCCGAGCGAGCGGCGCGCAATGGAGCGGATGGTGTCGAAGCGCAGCCGAACCTCGCCGTCGGCGGTCTCGCCGGCGAGCTCGTCGGTGCCGACGCACAGCGCTCGGGCCCACTGCACGAAGCCGGTGAAGTCGCCCTGTCGCGTGCGCACCGTGCCGTGCAGCCGGGACGGCACGTCGCTCGGCGAAGCGGTGGGCAGGAGCTCGATCTCGCGGATCCGCAAACTGTCGAGGTCGGTGACGCCCCGCCGGCCGTCCCACACCCGCACCCCGTCGTCGAGGTCGCTCGCCTCGAGGCGGTCGAGGTGGAACAGGGTCCCGCTCTTGAGCGTCACCGCGACGTCGCGGCCGCGCGCCGCGATGCGCGCGATGTCGCCGAAGCGCGCCATGAACGGCCGGCCGAGGGCGACCGGGCGCTCCCCGAGGGCGATCTCGACGCCGAAGAGCTCGATCGCTCGGCGCTCCTTGGGCAGCCGCCCGGGAGGCACCTGACCGGCCCAGGGGTTCTCGCCCTTGAAGCCGTTGAAGTAGTCGCCCCAGAACGCCTCCTGGTGACCCCCCCAGCGCAGTCGCCCCTCGTAGGTGACGCCGTCCAGGGTGGCGACCCGCCCATAGAGGAAGCCAGGCGAAGCTGCCGCCCTCTCGACCGACGGCGCCGGGGTCGAAGGGGCGAGCCTGGGCGCAGTCGCCGTGGCGGAGTCGACCTCCCGCCGGAGCGTCCGGTAGGCGACGGCAAGGGCGACGAGGACGAGCACGCTGGCGATCGTCCCGCCAGCGAGCGTGGCTCTCTTCATGGTCGGCTCTCCCGCGGCGGCCGAGCGTCTCCGGCCCCGGTGCGGCGAGAGACTACGCCGCGGGCGCCGACTTCGCCATCTCGACCGACCGGCGGAAGGGAACGAGTTGGCGGATGCGGCGGTCGCGCAGGTAGAGGCCGCCCCAAGCGAGAACTCCGACCAGCAAGGGAATCGCCGCGCGCGCCGGGTCGGCGACCCGCAGGTGCGTGGCCACGGCGCCGCCGAGATAGCCGGTCATCAGGATGGCGGCGAGGACCGCGGTTCGTGGGACGAGGTAGAGCACTACCAGGACGCATTCCGCGAGGACGATCCGGACGACGGCCGATTCGGGAAAGCCGTAGCCGGCGACGATCTCGGCCAGCGCGTTGGCGGGATGGGTCGCCCTGAACCAGGCGCTGCTCAGCAGCTGCGCGACCACGGCGAAGGAGAGGAACCGGCCGGTCCAGAGCATCCAGCGGGGGTCGGAGACGGTGGGGACGGCGGCAGTCGTCATCGGGTACCTCCAGGTCCAGGGTTGCGTCTCGACCCTTCGCGGCGTGGGACGGCCAGGTGGGCGACTTCACGCCGAACTGCCGGGCCTACTCCGCGTTCAGCCACGGCCAGCCGAGAAACTCGCGGCGTCGCCAGCGACAGGGGAGCGCGACCGCCCCCCTGAGGCGTCAGTGCGCGGCGAAGAGCAGCTCGATGCTGTCGTCGAACGACACGCCGTTGATCAGCCAGCGGTCGGCCGGCTTGTAGAAGACGAAGACCCAGCGGATGGCGTGGCGCTCGAACTTGTGCAGGTAGACCAGTTCGACGAGCGACTGGCCGGCTTGGCGGACGCCGATGAACTCGCTGCCGAGCGAGGCGCCGAAGCGCTGCTTGACCACCGGCCATTGGGTGCCCGTCTGGTTCGCCAGGCTGTCGATCTCGACCGGCGCGAGCGGCCAGTACGGCTTCAACAGCTCGTACCCCTCGACGATCTTCTCTTCGACGAACAGCGCCACGACCCGGTCGGCGAGCTTGCGCGCTTCGGCCGGGCTGGCGAGACTCTCGGCCGCGAGCGCGGCGGGAACGAGCAGCGCAGCGAGGGTGAGCAGGCGGAGGGTTCTCAAGGTTCTCTCCTCTTGAGCGGCGTGGAGCAGTCGGTCCGGTGCATGCCTCGCCGGCCTTCAGGCGGGTCCGGGGAGACCGTCGAAGAAGGTGACCTCGCCGCTCTCGAGCGAGTACTCGGCACCGACGATCAGCAGCTCGCCCGATTCGATCCGGCGTTCGAGCAACGGCGAGGCGTGGCGCAGCTGGCTCGCGGCGACGCGCACGTTGGCGCGCACCGCCTGGGCGAGCAGCGCCTCGGGATCGTGGCGCAGGTCGGTGGCGAGCAGCGGCTCGACCGCCGGGCGCACCCGCTCGACGATCGAGCCCAGGCCGCGCGAGGGGTGCTCGGTCGGGGCGAGCAGGTGCTCGACCGTGGCGATCACCGCGCCGCAGCGCGAGTGGCCGAGGACGACCGCCAACCGCGTGCCGAAGCGCTCGGCGGCGAACTCGACGCTGCCGATCTGCGACGAGGCGACGACGTTGCCGGCGACGCGGATGACGAACAGGTCGCCCAGCCCCTGGTCGAAGACCAGCTCGGCGGGAACGCGCGAGTCCGAGCAGCCGAGGACGATGGCGAACGGATCCTGGCCGGCCAGGAGCTCACTGCGCCGCTCGTGGTCGGCCAGCGGGTCGCCGCCGCGGATCCCGGCGACGAAGCGACGGTTGCCCTCGCGCAGGCGTTCGAGGGCATGGAGCGCGGAGCTGCGTGGCATGGGGCGGACCTCCTCGCCGGTGCTTCAGGGGACGACGGCGCTCCAAGCGCCGAAGCTCCCCCCTTCGAAGCGTTCGATGAAGACGGCGTTGGTCGTGCATTCGCCCGGGACCTGGACGTGCGTCAGGGTGAGGTCGTCGACGTACCAGCCCTCCTCGGCGACCCCACCGTCGGTGCCGAAGCGGAAGGCGAGGCGGAGCGTCTGGCCGGCGAAGGCCGAGAGATCGACCGCCTTCGCCTGCCAGGTGAGCTGGTTGACGCTCGAGAAGGCCGGCGTGCCGGGGGGCATCGCGGCGCAGGCGTTGCCCGAATGCGTGATCGTGTTCGGATAGCCGCCGGCGGGCGTCACCTGCGACCAGCTCGCCCCGCCGTCGGTCGAGACCTGCACGATGCCGCCGTCGTAGGTCGCCTCGATGTCCCAGGCCGTCCAGAAGCCGAGCTGCGAGCTCTGGCCGGCGGTGAGGGTGAGCGGCCCGGCCTCGAGCGAAACGCAGAGGTTGTTCGACGAGGTCGAGAAGAAGCTGCGGGCGCCGGTGTGGAAGCGGGCGGTCGAGAGGTGCCAGCCGGCGTGCTCGGGAGCCTGCGGTCCTTCGGCCGGCGGGTCGCCGGCGAGGGTGTCGAGCACCGGGTCGCCGATCTCGGCGCCGGTCGCGAAGGTGCCGTCGACGATCGGACCGTGCGGCACCGTCGAGCGGTGGACCAGATTCTCCTCCTCGGCGGCGTTCGCGCCGTCGACCGCGCGCACCACGTAGTACGTGGTCGAGCCCGAGGTCGCTCCGGGATCGGTGAACGCGGTGCCGAGCACCCCCGCGGCGATGCGGTTGCCGGCGGCGGGGGCGAAGTCGTCGGTCGCGCCGCGATAGACGTTGTAGGCCAGCGGGCCGCCGCAGAAGGCGGTCGCGCCGCCCCAGACCAGATCCACCTGGCAGGCGCTCTCGCTCCCGCTCGTTGCGGCGAGCAGGCCCGCGAAGGCGGGGGCGGCGGTGCAACTGCCGGTGGTCGCGGCCTCCTCGCAGCTCGAGGCCGCGGAGGCACAGTCGCCCGAGGGATCGACTTCGCGTACCCGGTAGCCGTAGGTCACCTGCCCCGAGGCGGCGAGATCGCTGTAAGCCGGCGCGGTGAGCCCCTCGGCGATCGTCGCGAAGCTCCCGGCGCAGCCGCCGAGCGCGCGCTCGACCGTGAAGGTCGATCCGGACGTGCCGCTCCCCGTCCAGGCGAGGTCGATCCGGTGGTCGCCATTGGGCACCGCCGCGAGGCTGTCCGGCGCCGTGGGCGTCGCGCAGAGATTCGTCGGATGGACGAGGAAGAGCCCTTGCGAGATGTGAGTCACCGGGACGACGCCGCTCGCGAAGAAGGGGAAGTTGTTCCAGGTGCCGTCGAAGGAGGGCGAGTCCGAGCTCGGGAAGACGTCGAAGAAGCCGATCTCGGTGAGCGTCGCCTGCGCGAGGTCGGTCAGGCGGAGAATGCGCAGCCCCGCCTTGTAGTTCGATTCGAAGACGAAGTCGCCGCGCACGTACAGATTGTGGTCGATCGCCGCCGTCGCGTGGTCGAAGTAGCCATCGGGGCCGGCGAGCACCAGGTTGTCGAGGTCGGCGGCGTCGAAGATCCAGGTGCGCGTCGGGTTGCCGTCGTTCTGCTCGTCGAGCTCGTCGTTGAGCAGGATGTAGCGCTGGTCGTCGGTGAACCAGGCCTGATGACTGTAGCCGCTGCTGTTGTAGTGCAGGCTGTCCAGCCGGACCGGGGCCGCCTTGTTGGTGACGTCGAGGATGTCCAGGTTGTGCGCCGAGCCGCGCGCCGCGAGGCAGATTTCGTGACCGGTATAGGCGGTGTCCGGGCCGTGATAGACGAAGCATTGGTTCTCGTGGATGTAACCGCCGTCGTTCCAGCAGCCGACGAACGCCGGCGAGGCCGGACTGGCCAGATCCACCATGTGGAGATTGCCGCCGCAGGGAATGGCGGCGCCGCCACCCTGGGTCGTGCCGACCAGGTAGGCGTAGCCGGTCTCCTGGTTGATCGAGAGGGTGTGCGTGTTGTTGACCTTGTCGTAATGCGCCGTTTCGCTGAAAGTCACCGGCGGCGTGACCACGTTGCGCAGCTGGCTGAGGTCGAAGACCTGCATGCCGTGGGCACCATTCTGGTCGGAGACGATGTAGGCGTAGCTCTGATACACGCGCACGTCGCGCCAGGTCGACGAGCCGGTGCCGGCGTGGGTCGGGAGCTTGCCCAGGTAGATCGGGTTCTGGGGATCGACGATGTCGATGAAGGCGGTGCCGTTGTCGAGCCCGAGAAGCACGATCTCGTGACCGGTCACCGGGTCGGTCCAGCCCCAGAGGCTGTTGGTGGAGCTCGCCGCGAAACCGGAGACCGGCAGGAACTCGAGCAGGTCGACGTTGCTGCAGGGGTAGCCGCCGGCGAAGCCGCCGACGCACGGAGTGAAGTGCTGCGGGCTCTCCGGGACCATCTCGGCGACGGCGCCCGCGATCTCCGCGGCGACCCGCTCCAGGTGGGTGGCGCCTCGCCCGTCGCTCGCGGCCGGAGCCGCACCGGGTCCGGCGGCGAGGGCGGCGAGCAGCAGCAGCGCGAGAGTGGATCGCATCGACTGGGCCTCCTGGGCTCGGAAAGCGCCGAGGCTAGCAGATGCGCCTCCGGGCGGCTGTCGGCGCCTCCGCCCCCACTCCCCGGCGCGGAGCCGGCCCCGGTATGCTGACTCGATGGAAGCGCCGCTCGTCCTCGGCATCGAGACCAGCTGCGACGACACGGCCTGCGCGGTCGTCGACGGAGCGGGGCGGATCCTCGCCTCGGTGGTCTCGAGCCAGCTCGCCGTGCACCGGCCTTACGGCGGCGTGCTGCCGGAGCTCGCGGCGCGCGAGCAGCTCGCGAGTTGGCCCCTCGTCTCCGAGGAGGCGCTGGCGCGCGCCGGGGTGGGCTTCGCGGACCTCGGCGCCGTGGCCGCGACCCGCGGCCCCGGGCTGGTCGGTTCGCTGCTGGTGGGGCTCTCGCTCGGGCGTGCGATCGCCTTCGCCCGCGGCCTCCCCTTCTTCGCGGTGCATCACCTCGAGGGGCATCTGGTCTCGCCCTACCTCGCGACCGACGGCTCGCCCGCCGAGCCGCTCCCCGGGGAGTTCGTCGGGCTGGTGGTGTCCGGTGGACACTCCGCGCTCTACCGGGTGCGCGGGGCGGCGGTCGAGACCCTCGCCGAAACGCGCGACGACGCGCTGGGGGAGGCCTTCGACAAGCTGGGCAAGCGCCTCGGGCTGCCCTACCCGCAGGGGCCGCTGGTCGACCGCTGGGCGGAGCTCGGGCGAGCGGAGCGCGCGCCGTTGCCCTCGCTGGTCTCGACCGAGGAGCTCTTCTTCTCCTACTCGGGGTTGAAGACCGCGGCGATCCAGGCGGTGGAGCGGCTGGAGCGCGCCGGGATCGTCACGCAGGCGGCAGGGGAGGGCAGCGAGGGCGCGCCGCCCTTCGCGCCGCCGGTGCTCGACCTGCTCGCCGGCTTCCGCGCCTCGGCGGTGAAGCAGATCCTCGATCGCCTGACCCGCCTGCACCGCCGCGCGCCGTTTGCCGAGCTCGCGGTCTCCGGCGGCGCCGCGGCCAACCGCGAACTGCGCCGCCGGCTCCCCGAGTGGGCGTCGGAACGGGGCGTCAGGCTCCGCCTGGTGCCGCTCGCCCTCTCCGGCGACAACGCGGCGATGATCGCCTTCGCGGCCCTGCTGCGCGGGCGGCGGGGCGAGCGCGACGATCCGCTGACCGCCGACGTGGCGAGCCGGATCCCGCTCGGAACCGCGGCGGGGCGGGGGTCGGCGGTGGGATGAGCCGGCTCGGCTTCTGGCTCTGGCTGCCGGCGAATCTGCTGCAGGGGCTCTTCACGCTGCTCTGGAGCGCGCTCTGGATCAGCGTGGCGCTCGGCGTCCACCTCGTCGCGCGGCGGCGGGAGCCGGCGCTCTGGCTGGCGCGCCGCGTCTGGGGACCGGGGCTGGTCTACGGCGCGCTCGCGCGACTCGAGGTCTCGGGGCGCGAGCGGATCGACTTCGCGCGGCCGCATTTCTTCGTGGCCAATCACCAGTCGTGGATCGACATCCCGGCGCTCTTCATGGCGGTGCCGGCGCCGCTCCACTTCCTCGCCAAGCGCGAGCTCGAGCCGGTGCCCTTCCTCGGCCGGTACATCCGGGCGATGGGGATGATCTTCGTCGACCGCGCCGATCGCCGCGGCGCGACCGCCACGGTGACCCGCGCCCGCGACCTCCTGCGGCAGGGCGGGCACGTGGCCTCCTTCCCCGAGGGGACGCGGTCGCGCAACGGGCGGCTGAAACCGTTCAAGAGCGGCGCCTTCGGCGCGGCGCTCGACGCCGGGGTCGACGTCGTGCCGGTGGCGATCCGCGGGGCGGGGCGCGTGCTCCCCGCCGGCGGCTTCAAGGTGCGCCCGGGGTGCATCGAAGTCCGCTTCGGCACGCCGATCCCGACCGCCGACCTGGCGCATGGCGATCGCGCCCGCCTGGCGCGCCGGGCGGCGGACGAGATCGCAGCGCTGCTCGCGCGCCCGGCGTAGACTCCGCGACGCGACCGAAGGAGGATCGATGAGCCTCGCCGAGAACCTGATCCCCGAGCTCGACTACGAAATGGCAGGCACCCGCAAGACGCTGGAGCGGGTGCCGCTCGAGCGGTACGACTGGGCGCCCCACCCGAAGTCCTTCTCGCTCGGCCGGCTGGCCAATCATCTCGCCGGTCTGCTGCGCTGGGGCTCGATCGCGATGGAGACGAGCGAGTACGACTTCGCCAGCGGGCGCTATCCGGCGAGCGATCACCGGACGCGCGAGGCGCTGCTCGCCGGCTTCGACGCCAACCTCGCGGCGACCCGCGCGGCGATCGCCGGCGCTCCCGACGCGGCCTTCTTCGTTCCCTGGACGCTGCGCAACGGAGACCACGTCATCTTCACCCTGCCGCGCATCGCGGTGCTGCGCAGTATGGTGCTCAATCACAACGTGCACCATCGCGGGCAGCTGACGGTCTACCTACGGCTGCTCGACGTGCCGGTTCCCGGCCTCTACGGCCCGTCGGCGGACGAGGCATGAGCGCTCGCCGGGCGCTCCGCTGCCTTGCCGCCCTGGCGGTGCTCGCCCTGCCGGCCGCGCCGGCGCCTGGCGCCGGGGAGGAGAAGCCGTCGCCCGAGGCACGGCTCGCCGCCGCCGCCGAGCTCTTCGTCGCCGGCCAGTGGGCCGAATGCGAGCAGCACTTCGCCGCGGTCGGGCGGAGCGACGTCCGGCTGGGGCTCGCGGCGCGCGCCTTCTACGGCGCCGCCTGCTGCGCGGCGCAGCGCGGCGACCCCGACGGAGCCTTCGGCCAGCTCGCCAACGCGCTCGCGGTCGGGTTTCGCGATCTCGAGCGGGCGCTGGCCGATCCGCGGCTCGAGCCGCTGCGCACCGATCCGCGCTGGCTGCAGTTCCTGAAGCGCACCGAGACGCAGCAGCAGCAGCACCTGCAGACGCTGGACAAGGAGCTCCTGGCGCACTACGTCGAGGACCGCGAACAGCGCCTGAAGGTGACCGCCGGCGCCGATGCGGCGAGCTTCGCCGCGGCGAGCGCGCTGCGCCGGGCGAAGGTGGTCAAGCTGGTCGAGCAGGGGAGGGCGAAGCAGGCCGACGACTGCTTCCACGCCGCGGCGGTGCTCGCCGCGGGCAGCGCGCCAGAGGAGCTCGCGCGCGCCGAGGAGCTGGCACGCCGGGCGCTCGCGATCGATCCCGATCTGCTCGCCGCGCGCCCGCTCGTCGCGACCACGGTCGATCGCCGCGCCATGGTCGCCGGCAAGCCGCAGAAGTACGGCACGCAGATCGTCGAGCTCGCGGGCCGCTGGCAACTCCATCCGGTCGATCCCGCGACCACCGATGCCGAGCGCGCCGCGATGGGCCTGCCGCCCTTGGCCGACGCCCAGGCCCGCGCCGCGGCGCTCAACCCGAAGCCGGCACCGCCGGCCGCGCCGCCGCCGCGCTGATCGGGGGAGCGCTCAGCTCTTCTTGCGCGTCAGGCGGAAGCGGGCGGCGTGCTCGGGGTCGGGCTTGCCGTTCGTCCAGCCGATCCACTCGCTGCGGATCTCGTCGGGATTCGACAGATCGAGCTTCGCCGAGTGCATGTGGCTGTCGCGCTCGACCACGATGTTGGTCCCGCCGTCGTAGTCGAACGCGAAGACTCCGCCCTCGACGCTCTTCAGGCGCATGCGCGGCTGGTTGCCTGCGGCGCAGTAGTGGGTGAGCACCACGCCCTCGCCGTCGCGATGGTAGACCGTGACCATCTCGTGCTCGGCGCCGGGAAAGAGGGTCTCGACGAGCGCGCTCCCGGCGCCGGTGAGCGCGTAGCGCACCGCCACCTCGCCGGGCTTCCCGAAGCTCCCCTCGACCACCACCCACTCGCCGACCAGTAGTTTCAGGCGGTCGAAAGCGGGGTTCGACGGGATCGCCGGGGCGGCCCGGGCGGAATCCGGGGTCTCCTCGCCGGCGCGGAGCGCGAGCGGCAGGGCGAGCGCAAGGACCCAAGAAGCGAGGGTGGCGGCGAGGAGCGGAACGCGGGCACGCATGACGACCTCCGGGTTGGCTCCGCGAAGTCTAGTCCCGATGGCTCTATCGGGCGAGAGGCGAGGAGCCGAGGCGACTCAGCCGATCGCCTCGACGGTGTAGCGCCGGAAGCGCAGCGTGGGCGACCAGTAGTCGCGTGGCAGGCCGGCCTTGTGCTTCAAGTGAGCGAGGAAATCGCGCGGGTCGGGCAGACTCTCCCAGACCGCGGGCAGGAAGGTCGCGCGATGTGGTCCGTCGGCGAGCACCAGTCCGTCGTGACCCGGCCGCAGCGTCGCCAGGAGCTCGGCCTCGCTCTCGGCGGGCAGCGGCACCGAGGGGCCGACGATCGCGAGGTGGATCGCGAGGCCGGCGAGCTCCCAGGCGGCGAGCGGCGGGAAGCGCGGATCCTCGAAGGCGGCGGCGCGAGCGTTGGCGGCGACGTCCGCGGCGAGCGGACGGCGCGCTTCGAGACTGCCGATGCAGCCGCGCAGCTCGCCGGCGCGATGCAGGGTGACGAAGGCCGCCCCGGGTGCCAGCAACGCCCGCGGCAAGGCGTCGAGCGCGATCGTCGGCGGCAGGCCGTGGGGCGGGACCGCAAGCTCGCCCGAGAGCCGGGAGCGGATCGCCTCGCGGGCCAGCTCGAGCAGCGCCCGGCGTTCCGGCGCGGTGAAGCGCTCCGGCGGCTCAATGAACGACATAGGCGCCATAGCCCACCACCCGGTCGTGTGGCCCGGCGGTGTCGCCCGAGTTGCGCAGATCGAGACAGGTGACGGCGAGCCGTCGCTCGCGCGCCCAGGCGAGCAGTCCGCAGAGCGGCCGCACTCCGCAGGCGTCGTGCTCGCCGAGGCGCTCCCAGGCGAGCGCCTCGATCGCCGCCGAGGTCGCGGCGTCGAGCCGGCGCGCGGTCGGGTAGTCCTGGTAGTGCGACAGATCGGTCGAGACGACGACCAGGGTGCCGTCGAGGGCGGTGAGGCGCGCGATCACCTGCGCGACCTCGCTCGCGCTCGCCTCGCCGACCACCAGCGGCACGATGGCCAGGTGCCCGATCGTCGCCTGCAGGAAGGGGAGCTCGACCTCGAGCGAGTGCTCGCGGCGGTGCGCGGCGTCGAAGCGCTCGACCTGCGCGAGGCCCGAGAGCGCGGTGACTCCGAGCGGATCGAGCGGCACTTCGCCGAGCGGCGTCGCGAAGGCGTCGGCGTCGGGGAGCGCGAGGCCGGCGAACGGCACGTAGTGGGACGGTCCGAGGAGGAGCACGCGGCGCACCCAGGCCGGGTCCTCGAGCGCGGCGAACGCGGAGCCGGCGACCGGACCGGAGTAGAGATAGCCGGCGTGCGGCGCGACCAGGGCGAGCGGCAGGCGCGCCGCGGGCGAGTGCGGCGCGCGCCGCGCGGCGGCGAGATGGCGCTCGACCTGGGCGGCGAGCTCGCGGGGATCGTCAGGATAGAAGAGACCGGCGACGGCGGGACGGCGAATGCGGGCCACGGGGACACCCTCGGGTGCATGATGCACCCATCGCGGGACTTTTTCGAGGGGTGCCGGGCGTTCTCATGATGGGCGGCCGTCGTGCCCGCGACGGGGCAGCGGGGGAGGGTATGGTCGAACGGGTCGAGAGCTTCGACGGGGCGGTTCCCACCCGCTACTGGCACCGGCTGGAGGACGGGCGGAGCCAGTGCGACCTCTGCCCGCGCTTCTGCCGGCTCCGGCCGGGGCAGCGTGGCCTCTGCTTCGTCCGCGCCGCCGACCCGCAAGGGGAGGTCGTTCTCACCACCTACGGGCGATCCTCCGGCTTCTGCGTCGACCCGATCGAGAAGAAGCCGCTCCATCACTTCCTGCCCGGCACGCCGGTGCTCTCGTTCGGCACCGCGGGCTGCAACCTCGCCTGCCAGTTCTGCCAGAACTGGGACATCTCCAAGTCGCGCGAGTGGGACCGGCTGAACGACGCGGCGAGCCCCCGGGCGATCGCCCGCGCCGCCAGGTCCCTCGGCTGCCCCTCGGTCGCTTTCACCTACAACGACCCGGTGATCTTCCTCGAGTACGCGGTCGACGTCGCCGATGCCTGCCGGGCGGAGGGCGTCCATGCGGTCGCGGTCACCGCGGGCTACATGACGCCGGAGCCGCGGCGCGAGTTCTACGCGCACATGGACGCGGCGAACGTCGACCTCAAGGGCTTCAGCGAGGAGTTCTACCGCAAGGTCTGCGGCGGCGAGCTCGCGCCGGTGAAGGAGACGCTGGTCTACCTCAAGCAGGAGACGGAGGTCTGGTTCGAGATCACCACGCTCCTCATCCCGGGCCTGAACGACTCCGACCGCGAGCTCGACCGGATGACCCGCTGGGTGGCCGCGGAGCTCGGACTCGACGTGCCGCACCACTTCACCGCCTTCCACCCCGACTGGAAGATGCGCGACGTTCCCGCCACCCCGCCCGAGACCCTCACTCGCGCGCGCGCCATCGCGCGCGCCAACGGCCTGCGCTATGTCTACACCGGCAACGTGCACGACGAGACGGGGGGCTCGACCTTCTGCCCGAACTGCGGGGAGAGGGTCATCGGGCGGGACTGGTACGAGCTCACCGCCTGGAACCTCGATCCCGCGGGCGCCTGCCGCGCCTGCGGGACGAGGATTCCCGGCCGCTTCGAAGCCCGCCCGGGCCGCTGGGGCGCGCAGCGGCGCCCCGTGCGGCTGGCGAGCCTCGCCTAAGGGGGGGTTCAGTCGGGAGGCGGAGCGGCGAACTCCGCGAGCTCCTCGCGAAGCGACGCAGTGAGCGGATTGTCGAGCCCGAGCTTCTCCTCGCGGATCGCGAGCGCCTCCTCGAGGTCCCGCCGGGCGTCGGCGGTGCGTCCCTCGGCGACCGCGAGCTGGGCGCGCGAGGCGAGCGCCTCGGCGAGGCGCGGGTGCCGTTCCGGGTAGACGCGGCGCGACAGCTCGACGGAGCGGCCGAGGTCGGCGCCCGCCCCGGCACGGTCGCCCAAGGCGAGCTTGGCGAGCCCGAGGATGCGCAGCGACTGCGCCACCTCGGCGCTCTCGCTGCCGAGGAGCTCCGCGCGGATCGCCAAGGCCGCCGCGACCTCCCGCATCGCCTCTTCCGGCTGGCCGAGCTCGAGCAGCGCGAATCCGAGGTTGTTGCGCACGGTGGCGACGCGGGTGCTCTGCTCTCCGGCCGTGACCCGCCAGATCGCAGCCGCTTCGGCGAACCCGTCGGCCGCCTCGCGGAAGCGCCGCAGCCGGAAGTTGAGGAAGGCATAGTTGTTGGCGTGAACCCCCAGGGAGTCACTCCCCGGCGGCAGGACCCTGCGGGCGAGCGGCAGCTCGGCGGCGCGGACGACGAGCGCCTGGTCGAACCGGCCGCCCGCCTCGAGAGCGCTCGCCAGGCTGTTCATCGCCTCCAGCACCTCCGGGTGCTCCGCGCCGTGGACCCGCCGGCGGATCGCCAGGCTCTCCTCGAGCGCCGCCACCGCGCGCTCGGTCTCCGCGATCCCCATCTGGGCGAGCCCGAGAGCTTCGAGCGCGTCGGCGATCCGCGGATGATCGGCGGGCAGGAGCCGGCGGCGGGTGGCGAGCGCCGCCTCGGCGAAGGGAATGGCCTCCTCGTCGCGGTTGAGGTTGTGCAGGGTGAGCGCGAGCCCGACGCCGACGTCGGCGACCTCGAGGCTCGCCTCGCCGTGGAGCTCGCGCGCGAGCGCGAGCGCTTGCCGCTCCTCGACCAGCGATTCTTCGAATCGGCCGAGCTGGCGGAGGCTCGAGCCGACGTTGAAGCGGGCGGAGGCGGCCTCGTCGCGCAGGCGTTCACCGCCAGCGTCGAAGATCGCCAGGGCCCGCCGTTGCAGCTCGAGCGCCCGCGCGTAGTCGTCGCGCCAGTAGTGGAGGTCGCCCAGGGCGCCGAGCACGCGTGCCGTCTCCACGCTTCGCTCGCCGTGCTCACCCCGGGTCACCGCGAGCGCCTCGTCGAGCAGCCGCTCGGCCTCCGGGTAGAGCGCGAGGCGGCGATAGATCGTGCCCAAGGTGAGCAGCAGCTCGGCGCGGGCGCGCGGCTGGTCGCGAAGCTCGCTCGCGAGGCGGGCGGCGCCGCGATCCACCACCGTGCGCAGGGGAACCTCGCGGCCGAGCGCGCGTTCGGGGTCGATCTCCGAGAAGAGCCCGAGCAGGAAGGCCTGGATCGCCTCGGCACGCTGCGCCTCGGCCAGGCGGGCGCTGGACTGGAGGAGGGCGTAGCCCAGGGCGACGAGACCGGCGAGGAGCGCCACCGCGAGCGCGGCGGTGGCGGCGACGCCCACGCGGTGCCGGCGGGCGAACCGACGCGCCCGGCCGGCGAGCGACTCCGGGCGCGCCGCGATCGGGCGGCCGGCGAGGTGGTGCTCGAGGTCGCGGCGCAACGCGTCGGCGCTGGCGTAACGCTCGGCGGGCTGCTTGGCGATCGCCTTGCCGACGATCGCGTCGAGGTCACCGGTGAGTCGCCGGACGAGCTGCTCGGGAGTGGTCGAGCGTTCGAGCGCGACCCCGGCGGCATTGCGGGCCGCACCCGAGGGGGGCTTGGGATCGGTCGCCACGATGCTGCGCTCGATCGCCAGCGCCGACCCGCTGTCGACCCGGTAGGGGCGAGCCCCGGCGAGGAGCTCGTAGAGCACCAGGCCGAGGGCGTAGACGTCGGTCGCGGTGGTCACCGCGCCGCCGGTCACCTGCTCGGGCGCCGCGTACTGCGGGGTGAGCGGCGCGCCGAACCGGGTGCGGGTCGACGCCGGCTCGTCCACGGCGGAGTCGAGCAACTTCGCGATCCCGAAGTCGAGCAGCTTCACGTCGCCGGCTCCGGTCACCAGGATGTTCGAGGGTTTGAGGTCGCGATGCACCACCAGGTTGCGGTGCGCGAAGTCGACCGCGCCGAGCACCGCGAGGAAGAGGCGCAGCCGGTTCTCGATCGGGAGGCGCCGCGCGTCGGCGAAGGTGGTGATCGGGACGCCGTCCACCCGCTCGAGGGCGAGCCAGGGGCGGCCGTCGGGAGCGACGCCGCCGTCCAGGAGGCGGGCGATCGCGGGGTGCTCGAGGCGGGCGAGGATCTGGCGCTCCTGGAGGAAACGAAGCCGAGCCGACGGCTCGTCGGCGCTCGCCGCGAGGAGCTTGAGCGCCGCGGTCTGGTCGTAGGCGCCATCGGCGCGGCGGACCGCATAGACGATTCCCATGCCGCCGCGTCCGAGCACTCCTTCGATCTCCCAGGGTCCGAGGCGGGTGCCGGGAGCCATGGCCGGACGCTCCGGCGGCTCGTCGGCGAGGAGTGGCGCCCAGCTCTCCGCCGCCGGCCGGGCCAGCGGTCCCGAGGCCCCGCGCGCCGCGGCGAGCGCGACTTCGAGGCGCGAGCGGAGGGGTCGGTCCTCGGCCGAGAGCGCCGCGAGCTCGCGCTGCGCCTCCTCCTCGGGGAGGTCGAGCAGCCGGTCGAGCAGGCGATCGAGGCGCGGCCAGCTCGCCGCGCGCGACGTCGAAGCGCCCACGTCGCGCTCGCTCATCGCCACCTCATCCACCGGCGCCGAACCAGTCGGCGAGCAGGGCGCGCGCCTTCTGCCAATCGCGCTTGACCGTCCGTTCGGAGAGGCCGAGCAGGTCGGCCGACTCCTCGACCGAACAGCCGGCGAAGAAGCGCAACTCGACGAGCTCGGCGAGGCGTCGGTCGTGGCGCTCGAGCGCCGCGAGCGCCTCGTCGACCGCGAGCGCTTCGGCGGCCTTCGCCTCGAGGGTCGCGGCTTCGCCGGCGCTTCGGCCGGCGAGGCTGGCCTCGTCGAGCGAGCCCGGGCGTTCGCCGGCGCCGCGCTTGGCGGCCAGCCGCTCGCGGGCGCGGTCGATCAGGATCCGCCGCATCACCTTGGCGGCGGCGCCGTAGAAGCGGCGCCGGTCGTCGCTCGCCGGCTGAAAGCCGCCGACCAGGCGGAGGTAGAGCTCGTGGACGAGCGCGGTGGTCTGCAGCGTCGCTTCGTGGTGCTGATCGGCGAGCGCACGGTGCGCGATCCGGCGCAGCTCCTCGTAGAGCAGCGCGAAGAGCCGGTCGGCGGCAGCGCGATCGCCACCTCCCCAAGCGCCCAGCAGGCGCGTGACCTCCCCAGGTTGGGCCGGAGCAGCGGCCGGGCCGGGCGCTCCTGGATCAACGAGCATCTACCCTGGAAGCTAGCGCCGATCCGCGGGCCGGACAAGCCGCCGGGCGGCATGGCGGGGGCGTCGCCTCAGGGCGCCGTCGCCGACCAGCGCGACGTGCCGCCGGGCCAGTCGAAGCCGTCGGCGAAGATGTAGGCGCTGTCGAAGCGCGCCCAGGCGAAGTCGGTGTCGAGGCCGCTCCATTCCGTCGCGCCGGCGACGACGATCCGGCCGTCGCGGTCGAAGGCCATCGCGGCTGCGCTGTCGGCGACGCCGCCGTAGGAGGCGAAGTCGTAGGTGGCGGTGCCGTCGCCGCCGCCGAAGCTGGGATCGGGAAAGAGATTGCGCGTCCAGCGCGCGAGGCCGAAATCGGCATCTCCAGCGGCGCCGAGGCCGAAGCCGGCCACCAGGAGCTTGCCGTCCCCCTGGAGGAGGAGGGCGCGCGGCGAGTCCTGCGCCGAGCCGGAGCAGGGAGGTGAGGAGAGCGAGCCACAGAAGGTGCTGACGACGCTGTCGAGCAGCGCGCCGCTCGCCGAGAAGTTGGAGAGCAGATACATCCACTGCGAGGTGCCGACCGCGATGTCGGCGGCGACGACGATCTCGCCGTCGGGCCAGATGCCGAGCGCCCAGGCGAAGTCGTTGTTGGTGCCGCCCAGGGCCCAGGGCACGGTGACCGAGCCGAGCAGGCCGAAGTTGCCGTCGATCTCGCCGTTTTCCTGCAGGCGGGTCAGGGCGAGATCGAAGTGCCCGCCGAGATCGGTGTTCCACGACGCGCCCCCGACCACGATGCCGGTCGTGTGGTAGGCGATCGCCAGGCCGAAATCGAGGGTGGAGATGCCGACGGTGGTCCGCCCGTCCTGCGAGAAGTCGGGATCCGGAAGGCCCGCCGCGGTCAGGCGCGCCACGCCCATGTCGATGTCGGTCGCCGACTGATCGACCGAGCCAGCGACCAGGATGCGGCCGTTGCCGTCGACCGTCATCGCGCCGAGCGCGTCGGTCAGGTCGCCGCCGAGGTCGAAGGCGACCGAGGCGAAGCCGGACCCACCAGGCCCGAAGGTGGGATCGGGGGCGCCGTTCGCAAGCAGGCGCCCGACGTAGAAATCCTGGTCGCCGCCGCCGTAGTCGATCGAACCAGCGACCAGCAAGCGGTCGCCGTCCAGGCCGCGGAGCGCGACCGCGCTGTGATTCGTCCCGATGGCAAAGGGAGTGACCTGCTTGCCGTTCGTCCCGAACGTGGCGTCCAGAGTCCCGTTCGGCAGGAAGCGGGCGAGGGCGAGCGTCCAGGTAGTCGCGCCGGTGGCGATCGTTCCGGCGACCACCACCTTGCCGTCGGGCTGGACGACCACTCCGGCGACGGCGTCCCCGTCCGTGCCGCCCAGGTCGAAGGAGGTGATGCCCCAGCCGAGGAAGTCGCCCTCCGCGGCGAGCAAGGGCGCGGCGAGCAGGAGCAGCGAGGCCAGGGTTCGAGCGGCGAGCGCACGTCGGGTCGGGCAGGTCATCTCTTCCTCCGGGGACGCCGCGTCGGAGGTGGCGTCACCCGGGAGGTCGGATTCGGCGGCCCGCGGGGGCCATGGGCTACTGCCAGCGGAAGAGCTTCAGGGCGAGGGCGAAGGAGAGGACGGTCCAGGCGGCTAGGTTGACCAATTCGGGGAGGACCGCTACGAAGCCGGCCCCTTCGAGCATCACGGCGCGCAGCGCGTCGTTCAACGCGGTCAGCGGGAGCGCCTGGATGAAGGGCTGCAGGGCGCCGGGGAAGCGCTGGTTGGAGAAGAAGACCCCGGAGAAGATCCACATCGGGAACATCACCAGGTTCATCAGGCCGGAGACCCCTTCGATCGTCTTGGGGCGCGCCGCGACGAGCAGCCCGAGGCCGGCGAAGGCGAGCGCGCCCAGGAGCGCGGCGAGCGCCAGCAGGGCGACCGGGCCGCGCAGCGGCACGTCGAGGGCGAAGACCGCGAACGTGACGAGGACCACCACCTCGAGCGTGAGGAAGACCAGCCGCGCCGAGAGGTGGGCGAAGAGCAGCTGCCAGCGCTTCATCGGCGAGGCGACGAAGAGCTTGAGGAGCTTGCCGCTGCGCTGCTGAACGATCGAGAAGCCGATCGACCACATGCCGGTGCCCATCAGGTTCATGCCGAGGAGCCCGGGAATCAGGAAGTCGATGTAGCGCGCGCCCCGCTCGGTGACCTCCTCGAGCGCCGGGACGAAGGGGTCCACCCGGCCGGCGGTACGCTGCAGCGCGGCGTCGACCTCGAGCCGCGCCTGGCGGCTGTCGGGTCGGGTCGGGTCGTAGCGATAGGTCGGCGGGTCGGTCGCCAGCACCAGCAGGGCGAGCTTGCCGGAGGCCAGGTCCCGCTCGCCGTCGGCGCGCATGACGAGCTGCGGATCGAGCGTCCCCGCCGCTTCGAGCGCCGCGCGCCGCGCCTCGGTGGCATCGCCGAGCTCGATGCCCACCGGGAGCGGCTCGGCCGGCTTGTTGCGGAAGGCGACCCCGAGGGCGAGCGCGAGCAGTAGCGGAAAAGCGAAGACCCAGAAGAGCGCCTCCGGCTCGCGCAGGAACTCGCGCACCCGGGCGAGGGTGAGCTGGACGAGGGGCGACGAGTTGGGGTTCATCCGCCCTCCTCGAGACGGCGCCCGGTGCGCGCCAGGAAGACGTCCTCGAGCGTCGCGTGGTGGGTCGCCAGCCGCTCGGCGTCGACCCCCGCCGCCGCGAGATGGGCGAGCAGCGGGGGCACGGTGCGGGCCACGTCGCGCACCGTCAGTCGCCAGATCGTGCCGGCGCGGGCGACCGCCTCGACCCCCGGGAGCCCCGCGAGCGCCGTCGCGTCGAGCTCCGCGCCACTCTCGAGCTCGACCACGTGCTCGGCGCCGAGCGTCGCGACCAGCGCGCGGGGCGTGCCGAGCGCCAGGAGCTTGCCGCGGTCGACGATCCCCACCCGGTCGCAGAGGCGCGCCGCCTCCTCCATGTAGTGGGTGGTGAGCAGCACCGTGCGGCCGCGCCGCTTGAGCTCCTCGACGATCGCCCAGATCTCCCGCCGCGAGGCCGGATCGAGCCCGGTCGTCGGTTCGTCGAGGAAGAGGACTTGCGGATCTCCCACCAGGGCGCAGGCGAGCGAGAGGCGCTGCTTCTGCCCCCCGGAGAGGGTGCGCACGAAGGCCCCGCGCTTCTCGGAGAGGGAGACCCGGGCGAGCGCGTCGTCGGGATCGAGGCCGTGCGGGTAGAAGCTGCGGAAAAGGCGGGCGATCTCGCCGACCTTGAGCTTCTCCGGAAAGCGGGTTTCCTGGAGCTGCACGCCGATGCGCGCCCGCAGCGCCTGGCCGCCGCCGGGCCAGCGCTCGCCCAGCACCTCGACCTCGCCCGCGGTCGCCGGGGTGAGTCCCTCGAAGATCTCGACCGTCGTCGTCTTGCCGGCTCCGTTGGGGCCGAGCAAGCCGAAGCACTCGCCGGCCTCGACGGCGAGGTCGAGCCCGTCCACCGCGGCGAGCTCGCCGTAGCGCTTGACCAAGCCGGAGCAACGGAGAGCGGCGGTCATCCGGCGGAGTCTATCCACTGCGCGGGCGGCATAGGATTCGCGCATGAACCGAGCGTTGTCGACCTTGGCGATCCTGCTCTTCCTCTCCGCCGCTGCGGGCGCTGCCCAGGAGGGCGCCTGCGCCGGGCTCGATCCGATCCTCACCGGATCGGCGTTCGTCCTGGTGGTCGAGCCGGCGGCCGGCTCGCGCATCACCTCCGGTGCGACGGTGGTCGGCTGCTCGCGCACCTTCGAGTCGACCGTCGCCTGGCGCCTGCTCGCCCAGGACGGGCACGAGCTCGCCAGCGGGACGGCGCGCGGCGGCGGGGTCGACGGCGCGGGCGAGCTGCGGTTCGCGTTGCGCTACGAGGTGGAGCGCCCGGAGCGCGGCCACCTCGAGCTCTTCGAGCCGCCCACGACGGGCGAGGGCTTCCCTGCTCCCGCGACGCGGATCCCGCTGGTGCTCGCGCCCGGGGCCCCGGACCTGCCGCTCTTCGGCCGCTTCGCCGGCGACCTGCCCTGCGCCGACTGCGCCGGGATCCGCACCGAGCTCCTGCTCTACGGCGATTTCGGACCGGTCGAGCGCCGCTTCGTGCTCGTCGAGACCTACCTCGGAACGCCGGACGGCGAGCGCCCCCGCGAGCGCCGCGGCCGCTGGGAGGTCGCGCGCAGCGCTTCCGAGCCTTCCGTCCTGATGGTGATCGAGCTCGCGGAGGAGTCGGGCGAGCCACGCCGCTTCGCCGCGGTGGGCGGAGACCTCGAGTTGCTCGACCGCGAGGGGCGCCGCATCCGCTCGCAGCTCAACTACACCCTGAAGCGCCAGCCGACGCCACCCTGAGCCGCAACCGATGCGGGTCGCCTACTTCGTGCAGAGCCATCGCGATCCGGCGCAAGTGGCCCGGCTCGTCGGCACGCTGCGGCGGGGGAGCCCCGAAGCGCACCTGATGGTCGGGCACGACCGGCGGCACTCGACGCTCACGCCGGACGATCTGCCGCCGGGGGTCGACCTCTTCTTCCCGCCGCCGCCGATCGAGCGCGGCGAGCTCTCGCTGCTCTCCCCCTACTTCCAGGCGCTCGAGCGCCTGGCCGAGCAGCGGGTCGAGTTCGACTGGCTGGTCTATCTCTCGGGACAGGATTATCCGACCCAGCCGCTGGCGCTGAGCGAGGCCTTCCTGGCGGCCGCCGAAGTCGACGGCTTCCTCGCGCACTGGGAGGCGTTCGCGCCGGTGAACCCCTGGGGACGCCGCCGGCAGGGCCGCCTCCGCTACGCCTACCAGTACCGCAAGCTGGCGCCGCGCTGGACGCGGCTGGTGCGCTTCCTGCGGCCGCTCAACCGGGTGCAGAGCTTCTTCCACCTGCACACGACGTACGGCCCGCGCCTCGGGGTGCGGGCGCGGTCGACCCCCTTCGGCGCGCCGCGGACCTGCTACGCGGGGATCCAGTGGACGACCCTCCGCCGCTCGGCCGTCGACTCCCTGCGCGCCAGCCTGCGGACCGAGGGCAACCTCCTCGCCTACTACGCGCGCTGCATCTGCCCCGACGAATCGCTGGTGCAGACCCTGCTCCTCAACACCGCCGGCCTGCGCTTCGCCAACCAGTCGCTGCGCTTCGTCGATTCCTCCGGCAGCCGCGACGGCCGGCCGCGCACGCTCGGGTGCGCCGATCTCCCGGCGCTGGCCGATCCGCGCGTCCACTTCGCGCGCAAGCTCGACGCGGCGGCCGACCCCGAGCTGTTGGCGCGCCTCGACGAGCGGCTCGCGGCCGCGGGCTAGAATGCCGCCCGGTGACCTCCGACAGCTCCTCTGACGCGCCTTCCGGCGCGGTGCGGGTCGAGGCGTTTTCCGACGCCGTCTTCGCCTTCGCCGCGACGCTTCTCGTCGTCTCGCTCGAGGTACCGGCCACGGTGGCCGAGCTCGAGCGGGTGCTGCTCGGGTTCGTCCCGTTCACCCTGAGCTTCGGCGCCCTGGTGCTCATCTGGTCGGTGCACCGCGCGTTCTTCCGGCGTTTTCCGCTCGCCGATCGCACGACCGTGGCGCTCAATGCCTGCCTGCTCTTCGTCGTCCTCTACTACGTCTATCCCCTCAAGTTCCTGGCGCGCGGCATCGCGACGATGCTCTTCGGCAACGCGGTGGGCGGCGGCCGGATCTCCTCCTTCGAGGAACTGGCGAAGCTCTTCTCCTGGTACGGCGCCGGGTTCGCCGCGCTCTTCCTGCTGGTCGCCGCGCTCTATCGCCACGGCGCCCGCCGCGCGGCGCAGCTCGGACTGGGCGAACCCGTGCGGCGCGAGGCGCGCTTCCTCGCCCGCCACTACGCGATCTTCGTCGGCGTCGGCCTCCTGTCGATGCTGCTGGCGGTGAGCGACGTCGGCGTGCGGATCGCACTACCCGGCTGGATCTACGGCCTGCTCGGCCCGCTCTGCGCCGCGCACGGCTTCTGGAACGCGCGCCGCGAGCGGCGCGCGGCGGCGCGCTAGGGATCCTGGATCGCCAGCAGGCGGAGCACCGCCACCCGGCGGGCGAGCCAGCGGCGCAGCGGCGGGCGCGAGCCCTCGCCATCGCGCTCGGCGGCGATGCGCGCCGGGAGCTCCTCGAAGAGCAGCTGGCGCCAGGTCTCGAGGAGTGCCTCGGGACGGAACTCGGCGGCCCGCGCCTGGCCGTTCTCCACCATGGCGCGGTAGAGCTCCGGTTCGCGGCGCAGCCGGTCGAGCGCGGCGAGGGCCTCCTCGGCGTTCGCGACCTCCAGGTAGTCGAGCTCCGAGCGGCGCAGGGCGCGGAAGCCGGGCTCGGGACCGAGAATCGCCGGTACGCCGGCGAGCCAGGCGTTGTAGAGCTTGGTGGCCGGCTTGTCGGCCGAGGCTCGCTGCTGGGGTCGCAGCGCGACGGTGGCGTCCACCTCACGGAAGTCGGGCCAGGCGAGCCCGCCGCGGTCGTAGGCCCCGCGCTCGTAGTCCACCGCGTCGCAGACCCATTCGATTCCCCGGCGGGCGAGCTCGCTGCGCCAAGGCTCGCCGCGGAGCGCGGGATGGAGATTGGCGAGGAAGCCCTTGAAGGCGACGCGCTCGAGGCGCTCTCCGCGGCCCGGGTCGCGCGCCACGAGCCCCGGCTGCGCCCAGGAGTGGACGTGAACTCGGTGCCTCCCGTCGGCGCTCTCGGGGCTCTGCACGATCTCGAGGTCCGGCAGACCGAGCAGCGGGTGGCGGTCGCCGCGCACGCCGACCAGCACGAGAGGGCTCTCCGAGGGGCAGGCGGCGGCGATCCGGTGGCGGTCTCGGGCGTGGAAGACGACGGTTCCGGTCTCCGGTAGACGCGAGACGAGGTCGACCGGCCAACCGGCACGCGCCAGGCGAAGGTAGGTCTGGAGGATCCAGGCCTCGTCCCCCTGCTGCAGGGCCTGCCACTCCCGGTCGGGGTCGAGGCGGGCGAGCTCGGCGAGAGGCTCGCGATCGAGGAAGAAGTGGACGCGCATGGCTGGTTGCGTCCGGCAGCACGCCGGAGATTGGTGGCCGGAGTCTATCCGGTGGGCCGGGGCGCCGGCGGCGGGAGCGCGCGCCGCAGGGCGATCAACTCGCCACTTTGCCCGGCAGCCAGCGAATCAGGGCGGGCAGCAGGACGAGCGCTCCGACCATGTTCATCACGAAGCAGAAGCAGAGCAGGATCCCCATGTCGGCCTGGAACTTGAGTGGGGAGAAGATCCAGGTCGAGACCGCCAGTCCGAGCGTGAGGCCGGTGAACAGCACACCGTTGCCGGTGATGTCGAGCGCCTGCTGGTAGGTGTCGTGCACCGTCCGGCTGGGATGCCAGAGGGAGAGGAAACGGCTGTAGATGTAGATCCCGTAGTCGACGCCGATGCCGACCCCGAGCGCGACGACCGGCAGGGTGCCGACCTTCAGGCCGATCTCGAGCAGCGCCATCAGCGCGTAGGCGAGGAGCGAGACGAGCGCCAGCGGGATGATCACGCAGAGCGTGCCACGCAGCGACCGATAGGTGAGCAGACAGAGCAGGGCCACCGCGCCGAAGACCCAGACCAGCATCGGGAACTGGGCCGCCGAGACCGCCTCGTTGGTGGCCGCCATCACCCCGACGTTGCCGGTCGCCAGCTTGAAGGACACCTCCGGGTTGCCGTGCGCGGCCTCGAGCCGCTTGGCCTCGTCGACGATGCGGCCGATGGTCGCCGCCTTGTGGTCGGTCGTGAAGAGCATCACCGGCATGACGCTGCAGTCGGCGTTGAGCAGGCCGGTGGAGGTGGGCACGTAGGTCACCGACTGGGTGAGCACCGAGGGATTGCGCGCCAGCACGCGCCACTTCGGGCTACCCTCGTTCCAGCCCGCGTTGAGCTGTTTGGCGACCCCCGCGAGGTCGATGTTCGACTGCACCCCCTCGGTATTGGCGAGCTGCCAGGCGAACTCGTCGATCGTGGTCATCACCGCATGATCGACGCAGCCCTCGGGCTTGGTCTCGGCGATCACCGTCAGGATGTCGACCCCGATCGAGAACCTCGAGGTGACGAGCGCCGTGTCCCGGTTGTAGCGCGATTCGGCGCGCAGCTCGGGCACCCCGCGGTGCAGGTCGCCGATCGCGACCTGGTTGCCCTTCCACCAGCCGTAGAGGCCGAGCAACGCGGCGGCGGCCAGGATCAGCGCCGCTGGCCGGGGGTCCGACACCCTCGCCAGGACGCGCCAGACCGGGCTCATGTGCCGGGCGCGCCGCTGGATCCGGTCGTGGTAGTCCGCCGGGTAGCGGACGTAGGAGAGCACGATCGGCAGCAGAACCAGGTTCGAGAGGAGGATCAAACCGACGCCCAGGCTCGCCGCGATAGCAATCTCGTGGATCACCCGGATCTGGATCACCAGCAGGGTGAGGAAACCGAAGGTATCGGTCAGGAGCGCCGTGCCGCCCGGCTTCAGCAGGCGGCGGAAGGCGATGCGTGCCGCCGACAGCGAGTCGGCGTCGAGGAAGACCTCGGAGCGCGCCGCGCTCACCATCTGCACGCCATGGCTCACCGCGATCGCGAAGATGAGGAACGGCACCAGGATCGACATCGGGTCGATGCCGTAGCCGAGCATCGGGATGAGCCCGACCTGCCAGGTCACCGCGACGAGAGCGGCCAGGACCACGACCAACGCCAGGCGCCACGACTGCGAGTAGAGGCCGACCAGGAGGGTGATGAGGACGAACGCGATGGCGAAGAAACCGATGACCCGGCGCGCGCCCTGGGCGATGTCGCCCACCACCTTGGCGAAGCCGAGGATGTGCACGGTGACCGGCGAGCCGGGCACGTACTCGGCGTCGAAGGGGCGCCGCACCTTGCTCTCGAGCAGCTCGGCGACCCGCAGCACATCGAGGCGTTCGCCGGTCGTCGGATCGATCTCGAGCAGCTCGGCGCTGATCAGCGCGCCGCTGAAGTCATTGGCCACCAGGCGGCCGACGATGCCGGCCTTGAGGATGTTGCGCCGGACCGCGTCGAGGCCCTCGGCGGTCGGTTCGAAGTCGTCCGGGATGACGTTGCCGGCCGCGATGCCGTCCTCGACCACCTCCGTGTAGCGCACGTTGGGGGTGAACAGCGACTGCACGCGTCCGCGATCGACGCCGGGCAGGAAGAAGACCTCGTCGGTGGCGCGGCGCAGCGCGTCGAAGAACTCCGGGGTGAACATGTCGCCGTTCTTGGCGACGATCGCCACCAGCACCCGGTTGGCGCCGCCGAACTCCTGCTGGTGCTTGAGGTAGGTCTGGATGTAGGGGTGCCCGGTGGGCAGCAGCTTGGCGAATCCGGCGTCGATGCGCAGCCGCGAGGCGGACCAGGCCATCACCGCGGTGACCAGGGCGAAGATCACCAGCAGCTTCTTGCGGTTCTCGAAGATCAGGCGCTCGAGGCGGAAGGCCCACGACTTGACGTCCGGCGCGGTGGCGCTGGCCGCGCCGTGCTGCTGGTCGATCATGGCGCTTCCTCCAGCCGTCGCGCGCCGCCTTCGCCGAGCAGCAGCACGGCGCCGTCCACCGCTACCGCCGCGACGCGCCCACGGCGGTCCTCCAGGGCCTCGCCGTGGAAGCTCCTCCCCCCGTCGGTGCTGTGCAGCAGGGCGCCGGCGAGGCCGGCCACCACCACCTTGCCGCCGCCGAGCTCGACCCCGGCCATCAGGGTCGCCTCGGTGCCGGTCGCGAGCTCGCTCCAGCTGTCCCCGCCGTCCTCGCTGCGGAACAGGTTGCCGCGCAGGCCGTAGGCGAGGAGCGCGCCGTCGGCGAGCGGCAGGACTCCGAAGAACGAGCCGTTGTAGGGCGAAGGTAGCGCGATCCAGGTCGCGCCGCCGTCCGCCGAGCGGTAGAGATGGCCCGCTTCGGCGGCGACGTAGAGACGGCCGTCGGCCGCCGCCGCGATCTGATTGAGGTGGAAGTCGTCCTCTCCGATCGGCTGCTCCGTCCAGGTGGACCCACCGTCCGCGGTGACCAGGAAGGCCCCGTAAGCGCCGACGGCGACGCCGTGCTCGGCGTCGCGGAACCAGACGTCGAGCAGCGGCCGCTCCGCCTCGGGGGCGGCGTGGACGAGCTCCCAGGTGGCGCCGCCGTCGCGCGTCCGCAGGATGGTCTCGTCATGGCCGACCGCCCAGCCGAGCCGCGCGTCGTGCAGCCAGACCCCGGTGAGCAGGGCGCGCGTCGGCACGTCGGACTGTGTCCACGTGGCGCCCTGATCGCGCGAGACCAGCACGTGACCGCGCTCGCCGACCGCGACGACGATCCCCTCGCGCGCCGCGCCGTCGAGCAGCAGCGAGCGCGGCGCGAGGCGGGCAGGAATCGAGCGCTCGCCGCCGGAGAGGCCGGCGGCGAGCGCGACCGCCGCTCCCGTGACGAGCACGAGGCTCGCCACGGCGGCGGCCAGCAGCCTCAACGCACCCCCTCCTGGCGCAGCGCGTCGGGGGTGAAATCGGCCTCGCTGCGCTGGATGCCGAAGTCGTGCGCCGGGTTCTCGCTGAACAGCGCCATCACCAGGTAGCGGCCGGCTTGCAGGTCGACGTGCGACTCGGCCGAGGTCCAGACGCAGGGCACGTTGTAGAAGTTCATGGTGTGGCCTTCCGAGACGCGCCAGAGCTGGTCACGGTTGTCGTACTGGTCGACCAGGAGGATGTGCCAGCTGTCCTCGTCCACGTAGAAGGTGCGCCGCTTGTAGATGTGGCGCTCGCCCGGCTTGAGGGTGGCGTCGACCACCCAGACCCGGTGCAGCTCGTAGCGCAGGTACTCCGGGTTCATGTGCAGCGGCGTCAGGAGGTCCTTGTACTTGACCGCCGGATCCTGCAGCCGGTAGGCGTTGTACGGGACGTAGATCTCCTTCTTGCCCACCAGCTTCCAGTCGTAGCGGTCGGGCGCGCCGTTGAAGATGTCGAGCTGGTCGCTGGTGCGCATGTTGTCGGCCGCCGTGCCCGGGTTGTCGTAGGCGACCTGCGGGGCGCGCCGGACGCGGCGCTGCCCGGGGTTGTAGAGCCAGGCGTCGCGCGGCTGGGTGACCTGGTTGAGCGTCTCGTGCACCAGCAGGATGCCGCCCGCGAGCCGCGCCGGCGCGGTCACCTCCTGCTTGAAGAACGCGATGCGGTTCTTCAGCGCCTGCTCGGTCATCCCCGGCAGGTGGTAGAGCAGCATCGTCTCCTCGTTGAACTGAACGAGGGTGTACTGGCCGCCGCGGGTCGGCGCCGCCTGCGCGACCTTGCGCGAGACGATGTCCCCGCGGTAGCGCAGCAGGTGGTTCCAGATCACCTGGACCCCCTCGGTCGGGATCGGGAAGGGAATGCCGCCGAGGGCGCCGGTGACGCCGTTGCCGCCCGGGGCGAGCTGGGCGGAGGAGGCGTACTTCGCCGTCGCGTCGTAGATCCGCTGCGGCACGGCGGCGCTGCGCCGGGTCGGGTAGATCTTCATCTTGAAGGAGGGGTAGGCCGCGAGCATCGCCTTGTGCCCCTCGGAGAGCTTGGCGGCGTAGGTCGCCATGTTCTTGCCGTCGATCGTCGTCACCACGGCGTCGGCGGCGTAGGGGTCGACGTAGTGCTGGCCGGGCTGGTAGCCGGCGGGCGGTTTGGTGATGCCACCGTCCCACGCCGGGATGGTGCCGTCCGCGTTGCCGGCCTTCTCGCCGCCGAGCGGCGTCAGGTCCTTGCCGAGTCGGGCGACATCGGACGCCGCGAGGCCCGCGACGAGCACGCCGGCCGAGGCGAGGATCAGGATCGAGAAGAGAAGCTGGATCGTTCGGGTGCGCATGTCGCCTCCGCGCCTAGAAGGAGTACTTGATGTTGGCCGCGACGAAGTCGCGATCGTTGATCAGGTTGTAGCGTCCGGCTCCGAAGTACTTGGTGTAGGAGAAGTCCCACTCCAGGTTGAACTGGTAGTTGAAGCCGAGACCGACGGTGAGCGCCTTGCGGCCGTCGATGAACTGGCCGCCGGGACCCGGCGAGGTGCCGTCGACGTCCTGCGCCCAGGAGAAGCGCGGGGAGAGGTTCACCGGACCGAATGCGTTGTTGTAGTCGAACCGCCCCGCGATGACGTAGCCCCAGGCATCGTCGGTGGGGAAAGCCGAGGCCGGCTCGGTGCCCGGCTGGATGCCCGCCTGCTGGTGGATCGGGTTGCCGCTGGTGTAGGTGCCGGGGGCCTCGAGCCGCAGCTCGGACTGGTCGGGCAGGTCGAACACCTTGCCCCAGCCCGCTTCGGTCACCAGCACGAACTGATCGGCGCCGAGGAACTGCGAGAAGACCTTGGTGGCGGTCATCTGGATCTGCAGGGTGTCGAAGCGCCGGTAGCCGACGATCTCCTCGTTGAAGCCGAAACCTCCGAGCTGCCCGGTCTGGGTCAGCAGGTTGCCGAGGTTGCGCAGCGGCGCGAGCGGCGGCGCCGGCGGCAGGAGGCGCAGCGGGGTGAGCGCGGCATAGAGGATCTCGACGTCGTCGACCTGCAGCGGCACGTCCTGGCGATAGGAGGCCTCACCCTGGAGGGCGATCCCGCTGCGGTCGAGCTGGGCGTTGAAGCTCAGGCCGTAGAGCTGGATGTCCTCGGGGTATTCGAGGAAGTACTGCGCCGAGGCGGCGTAGTTGCCGTTCACCAGCAGGGCCGTCGGGACGCCGGTGCGCGCCATGATCAGCGGCAGGCGGCTGTGGTAGTTGAGGTAGTAGAGGCCGAACTCCGTTCCCCCCATGCTGGGCGCGAAGAGCCGGAACGCGGCGCCGTACTGACCGCCATCGTCGGCCTCGAGCGTGGCGCTGCGCGGCACCGCGACGCCGATCGGGTTGCCCGGGATGTTGAACCCCACCGGGATCGAATCGGGCGCCGCGCCGAAGCCGAGCATGACCTTCTCGGCGCCGGCTCCGGCGAGATCGGTGGTGCTGAAGTAGCTGCCCACCGGGTCGATGTGGGTTTCCTCCCAGTCGAACTGGTAGAAACCCTCGATCGACGTGTTGTCGGACGGCTTGAGGCTGAGCAGCACGGCGCCGACCGGCAGCAGCGCGTCGCGCAGCTCGGCGCCCGGAACGCGCAGGACGCTCACGTCGATCGGATTGATGGCGTTGATTCCGCCCTGGATGAAGGTGCTCTCGCCCCAGTTGATGACCTGGTATCCGGCGCGGATCTCGCCCGGGCGCTCGCCCAGATCGAAGCGGTAGTAGAGGAAGGCGTCGCGGATCTCGGCGCGGCTCCCGACCCGATCGAGGGCTTCGTCGGACAGCGGCGTGCGGGCGCGGTCTCCCTCCTCGTTCTCGTAGTCGTAGAAAGCGAAGCCGCGCACGAAGCCGCCGAAGTTCTTGTAGCTGAACTCGAGCTCGCTGGTCCACTTGAGGGTGTTCGACGCGATGCCGGTGTCGTAGTTCTGGTTTCCGTCGTCCCCGTTGACCGAGAACGCGGTGCCGCCGGCGGCGCGGCCGACGATCGACGCGTCCGGCTCGTCGAGCCGGTAGAAGAGCCCGTAAGAGATGGTGTTGTCCCAGCTCCAGGTGAAGTCGCCCTTCTGGCCGTCGATGGCCTGGAGTGGGGAGGCGAGGAGCGCGACGAGCGCGAGCAGCGGCGCGGCGCGCTTCAGGCCTCGGAGAGCTGCGAAGCGGTACGGCTGGTTCATGGCTACCCCCGGACTGCTCAAGAAAGCGCCTGCGCCCAACCGGGAACCGGCGCGAGAAGTCGTCCCAAGACAGAGATGGCGCGGAGGGAGTCGCTCCGCCCCCCGACGGCACGACCTGCACCGTGACTCGTCACGGCCCATCTCCACGCCCTGCTGCACACGTCGCCCGCGAAGATCGTTCGCGGGCCGGGTCTTCGGATTCGTGCTTCTGGCCTTGAGGATAGCAACGCCGCGGCCTCGCGCGCCGTCGCCGGAGGGGGGCGGCGCACTACCCCAACGGGTAGTCGGAGGGGGCGACGGCGGTGCCGGAGCGGATAGACTCCGCGGCGCATGCATCCGCCGGAACGGATCCGCAATTTCTCGATCATCGCCCACATCGACCACGGCAAGTCGACCCTCGCCGACCGCCTGCTCGAGCGCACCGGGGCGCTGTCGCAGCGCGAGATGCACGCCCAGGTGCTGGACGACATGGACCTCGAGCGCGAGCGCGGCATCACGATCAAGGCGCGGGCGGTGCGGCTCAACTACCAGGCGAAGAACGGCGAGCTCTACGTCTTCAACCTGATCGACACCCCGGGGCACGTCGATTTCTCCTACGAGGTCTCCCGGTCGCTCGCCGCCTGCGAGGGGGCGCTCCTGGTGGTCGACGCCGCCCAGGGGGTCGAGGCCCAGACGCTCGCCAACGCCTACCTGGCGGTCAACGGCGGCCTCGAGCTCCTGCCGGTGATCAACAAGATCGACCTGCCGTCGGCCGATCCGGACCGCGCCAAGGAGCAGATCGAGCAGGTGATCGGCATCGACGCCTCCAACGCCGTGCTGGCCTCGGCCAAGTCGGGCCTCGGCGTCGACGAGCTGCTCGAGCGCATCGTCGCCGACATCCCGCCCCCCCAGGGCGACCCCGAGGCGCCGCTCAAGGCGCTGCTCGTCGACGCCTGGTACGACGTCTACCGCGGCGTGGCCTGCCTGGTGCGCGTCGCCGACGGGCGACTGCGGCGCGGCGAGAAGATCAAGTTCGTCGCCACCGGCCGGGTCTTCACGGTCGAGGAGATCGGCACCTACCACCCCAAGCCGCGCCCCATCGACGCGCTCGGGGTGGGCGAGGTCGGCTACCTCTACGCCAACGTCAAGGACCTCTCGGAAGGCAAGATCGGCGACACCATCACCCACCCCGACCGGCCGACGCCGCACCCCTTCCCGGGCTTCCAGGAGGTCAAGCCGATGGTCTTCGCCGGGCTCTTCCCGGTGATCTCGGAGGACTACGAGGACCTGCGCGATGCGGTCGAGAAGCTGCGCTTGAACGACGCCTCGTTCAGCTTCGAGCCGGAGAGCTCGGTGGCGCTGGGCTTCGGTTTTCGCTGCGGTTTCCTCGGTCTCCTCCACATGGAGATCATCCAGGAGCGGCTGGAGCGCGAGTTCAACCTCTCGCTGATCACCACCGCGCCCGGGGTGCGCTACCGGATCGACCTGTCGGACGGCTCGAAGATCGAGATCTCCTCGCCGGCGCAGCTGCCCGACCTCTCGCGCGTCGAGGCGATCGAGGAGCCCTACATCCGCGCCACCATCGTCACCCGCGACGAGTTCGTCGGCGGCATCCTGGCGCTCTCGCAGGACCGGCGCGGCATCCAGAAGAGCCTGCAGTACCTCTCCTCCGACCGCGTTCTCATCGAGTACGACTTCCCGCTCGCCGAGGTGATCCACGACTTCTACGACAAGCTGAAGTCGGTCTCGCGCGGCTACGCCTCGTTCGACTACGAGCTCGCCGACTACCGCGAGGGGGACGTGGTCAAGATGGACGTGCTGGTCAACGGCGAGGCGCTCGACGCGCTGTCGATCATGGTCCACCGCGACAAGGCCTACCCCAAGGGGAAGGCCTTGGTCGACAAGATGAAGGAGCTCATTCCCCGCCAGCTCTTCGAGGTGATCCTCCAGGCCGCGATCGGCAGCAAGATCATCGCCCGCTCGACGGTCAAGGCGCTGCGCAAGGACGTGCTCGCCAAGTGCTACGGCGGCGACATCAGCCGCAAGAGGAAGCTCCTCGAGAAGCAGAAGGAAGGCAAGAAGCGGATGAAGTCGGTCGGCAACGTGGAGATCCCGCAGGAGGCCTTCCTGGCGGTGCTCAAGGTCGAGGACTGAAGACCGACCCCACCGCGTCGGCGAGCAGGTCATCGAGCACACCGGCGATCAGGTCGCCGCGAAGTAAGCCGGCCAAGCGTTCGGGCTCCGGGGGGCCACTCGCCAGGGGTGTCCCCCGGGAGCCTGTCGCGCCCCCCAAGCGACGCGTAGACCGCCAACGAAGCAGTCGGGCTCGCCGCCTGCCAACCAGGCCACCCGCGAGGGTGGTGCGCGGCCGGCACGGCAGGTCTACGTTGACGGGAGTCTCTCTTCCGTGTTCCGGGGACAGGCTCTCGGCCGTCCCCCGGCGCTTCACGGCCCCGTGCGACCGCATCGAGCGCCTCGGGCAGACGATTCGGGAGCTGGCCTCCGGCGCAGGAGGTTGCCCATGCGGTGTCGTCGCTTCACGCTCCCGGTTCCCGTCACGCTCATCGCCCAGCTCGCCGTCGCGTCGTTCGCCGGTGGCGGCGTGCTCCCGGTCTCGCCCGGCGCCGCCGACCGAATCGACGAGGTGACCAGCGCCTGCCCGACGTTCTCCTGGAGCGCGGCCGAGGGCGCCACCGGCTATGAGCTCGCGGTGCTCGACGCAACCGACCCAGAGAACCCGATCCTGGTCCTCTCCCGCGAGATCGCCGGCGCCGCACTCTCCTGGACTCCCGCCCGCGCTTCCTGTCTCGCTCCGGGACACGACTACGTCTGGGTGGTTCGCGCCGCGCGCGGCGGCGCTGAGGGCGGCGAGTGGTCCGCTCCGCTCCTCTTCCGCGTTCCCGGCGTGCCGTCGCAAGAGGAGCTCGAGGTGGCGCTCCGGGTGCTCCAGCGCTGGCGCGCAGGGCAGGTCACGGGCCCGGCCGCGGGCGCCGCTGCCGACTCGCCGCCGGTACGCGCGCCGGCGACTGCACGCGACCGGACGGCTGCCTTGGTTGGCGCGGCAGCTCCGCTCGCCACGGGGGTCGCCGCCATTCACGGCGAGATCCTCGACGTCACCGGCAGCGCCTTCGGCCTTCTCGGCATCAGCCACTCGCCGCAGGGCGCGGGCGTCGTGGCGCGCAACCAGTCGTCCGGAGCCGACCTGATCCTCGACGGCGAAGCGCAGGGGCAGGCCGACACGCGGCTCACCGAAAGCGGCCTCGACCGGCCCTCCGGATCGCCGGTGACCTTCAACTTCCAGAACTCGGGAGCCGGTGGGATGACCCTCCAGGTGGAGGGCGTCGGCGTCTCGACCGTGGGCCACCACCATCTGGGCGAGACCTGGAGCGGGAACTACGGACTGAGCGTGCAGTTGCCGCCCGCCGCGATCGACCTCGTGGCGCTGCGGGGGACCAGCGACCGCAGCCCGTATGGCACGGGGATCCAGGGGGATTCGAGCGACCCGACCGGAACCGGTGTGTTGGGCTGGGCGGTGGCCACGTCGGGGAGTACGAAGGGCGTCCATGGCCTGGCGCAGTCGCCGGCTGGCGTGGGTGGCTTCTTCCAGAATACGGGTGGGGGCGTTGGGCTCGAGGTCAGCGGGAATGGCACGGGGCGTAACGGTGCGGCGCTCAGGGTCACCGGCTGGGATCCTCTGGGTGGCATCGCCGCCTATCTGAACGTGACCTCGCCCGTGGCGACCGTGCACGCCGCCAACGCCGGCACCGGCGAAGTGCTCTACCTGCAGAACGGTGGCAGCGACGACAACGGCACGGGAGGCAACGATTTCATCCGCGCGGTCAACCAGCCGGAGAACGATTCGCAGTTTCGCGTCTTGACGAGCGGCGAGGTGCGGTCCGACGTCGGGTACTTCACGCCTGCCGGCGACTTCGCCGAGATGTTGCCGGCCGCCCCGGGGCTCGCGCCGGGGGAGGTATTGGCGATCGGCGACTCCGGTGCGCTCGTTCGTTCGACGGAGGCCTTCGCCACCAACGTCGCTGGCGTCTACTCGACCGCGCCCGGCTTCGTCGGTGGCCGCCCCGTGGAAGGAGAGCTCGCCGGCCAGGTGCCGCTCGCGGTGGTCGGCATCGTGCCGGTCAAGGTCTCGGCCGAGAACGGTTCGATCGCGCCAGGGGATCTGCTGGTCGCGGCAGGCACCCCCGGCCACGCCATGCGCGGCGGCCCCGCCGTTCCGATCGGCACGGTGCTCGGCAAAGCGCTCGAGCCGCATGCGAGCGGACGGGGCATGATCCGCATGTTGCTCGTGTTGCAGTGAGCCGAAGGCCATGCGCCGTCTCCTGCTGCGCACCGCTCTCGTGCTCACCCTGGCGCCGGCCGTCACCGCGGCGACCGCCGCCACCTGCAACGTCCCCTCGGCTACGCATCCGACCGTGGGCGCTGCCGTGCGCGATACCGCCTGCACCCTCGTCCAGATCGCCGCCGGCGCCTTTCCGGAGAACGTCGCGATCGCCCGCGATCTCGCGGTCGCGGGCGCGGGTGCTGCTTCGACCTTCCTCGAGGGCTACTTGGTCGTCTCCGGCGCGGGCGTCGACGTCACCCTCGACGCGCTTCTCGTCGACGGCAGCGCGGCCGGCGTCGCCGGTTGCTGGGGTGAGCTCCTTTCGGCGAGCGGCGGAGCCCATCTGGTTTCCGGCGCGGACGTGAGGGTCCTGCAGAGCGGCAGCGGGGGCGCCGTCTGCCGGCTCTTCGTCGACGGCTTCGAGTCCGGGGGCACCCTCGCCTGGTCGGCGAGCGTCCCCTAGCGCCCACCCCCGCGGGTGGCGGAGAAGCCGGGGATCGGATCTACCTTGAATCGCGGAGACGGTCCCTGGGGACCGGTCCGCATGCGCTCTGCCGCGCTATCTCGCCGCGAGCTCCTCGATCTCGCCACCCGCTCCGGACTGATTCTCGGGGGAGGGAGCCTGGTGCCCCCGGCGGCGGAGGCGCTCCTCGGCCTCGGCGCCGCGAGCGAGCTCGCCGAGCTGGCGCGCCAGGCGCCGGTGGCGCGCTACTGGGTGCCCTTCGCGACCGCGGCGTGCAGCGACTGCCATGCGCCGGCCGAGCTCGCCGGGGCGTCCGAGCACCGGCACGCCAAACAGCTCGTCAAGTGCCAACTCTGCGCCCACGGCTGCGTGCTGGCGGACGGCGAACGCGGGCGCTGCCGCGCGCGCCTGAACGTCCGCGGTGAGCTCCGCTCGCTGGTCTACGGGCGGCCGATCAGCGAGCACGTCGATCCGATCGAGAAGAAGCCCTTCTACCACTTCCTGCCCGGCGCCGAGGCCTACTCGCTCGGTACCGCGGGTTGTCCGCTGCGTTGCCGGTTCTGTCAGAACTGGGAGATCTCGCAGGCCAGGCCCGAGGACCACCGCGTCGAGCCGCGCTCCGCCCAGGAGGTCGCCGAGCGGGCGGGCGCGCGCCGCGTGCCGATCGTCGCTTTCACTTACAACGAGCCGACCGTCTTCGTCGAGTACCTGGCGGACATCGCTCGCGCCGCCCGGAAACTCGGCCTCCGGCCGGTGCTCGTCTCCTGCGGCTTCATGACCGAGGCGCCGCTCGCCGAGATGATCGAGACGCTCGACGCGATCAAGATCGACCTCAAGGGGTACTCGCCCGAGTTCTATCGCGACGTGTCGGGGGCCGACCTCGCCCCGGTGCTGCGCAGCATCCGGCAGATCGCGCGCGCTGGCCGCCACCTCGAGCTGGTCAACCTGGTGGTGCCGACGCTCAACGACTCGCCGGCGATGATGGAAGAGCTGGTGCGCTGGGTGGCGGGCGAGCTCGGCCCCGACGTGCCGCTCCACTTCACCCGCTTCCATCCCGACTACCAGCTGCTCAATCTCCCGCCGACCCCGGTCGCGACCCTGGAGCGCGCCCGCGACCTCGCCCGCGCCCACGGGCTGCGCTACGTCTACGTCGGCAACGTGCCGGGACACGCGGGCAATCACACCTACTGTCCGCGCTGCGGCGAGATCGTGGTCGAGCGCGCCGGGTTCTTCACCACGGCGCTGCGCCTCCACGACGGCGCCTGCGCGGCCTGCGGACAGAAGATCGCCGGAGTCTGGGCATGAGCGCGCGGCGCGCCCGCCTGGCGCTCGCGCTCGTGCTCGCCGGCCTGCCGGCGGGGGCGGCCCCTCCGGCCCCTGCCGCGGAGACCGCCCAGGTGCGCGCCCCGGTCTTCGCCGGCCAGTTCTATCCCGCGGCACCCGGCGCGCTCCGCCGGGCGATCGACGCTTTCCTGGCCGACGCGCTGCCGCCCAGCGGCGAGCGCCCCGTCGCCCTGGTCCTGCCGCACGCCGGCTACGTCTACTCCGGCCAGATCGCGGCCGACGGCTACCGGGAGGCCGCCGGCTTCGACTACGAGCTGGTGGTCCTGCTCGGCACGAATCACACCACGGCGCCCTTCGCCGGCATCGCGCTCGACCCCGTCTCGGGCTACCGCACGCCGCTCGGCCTGGTCGAGGCCGATCGCGAGCTCGCCGCGGCGCTCGCCGCCGCCGATCGCGCGGTCTCGTTCCGGCCGGAGGTGTTCGCGCGCGAGCACTCGATCGAGGTGCAGCTCCCCTTCGTCCAGGCGCTCTTCCCGCGGGCGAGAGTGCTCGCCGCGGTGGTGGGGGCGCCGGAGCTCGCGCTCGCGAGGCGCTTCGGAGCGACCTTGGCCGGGCATCTCGCGGGGCGCCGCGCCCTCGTCGTGGCCTCGTCCGATCTGTCGCACTACCCGACCCTGGAGACCGCGCATACGGTCGATCGAGCGACCCTCGCGGCGATCGCCGCGCTCGATCCGGAGGTCGCGGCGGCGACGATCGAACGTGCCGAGGCGAGCGCGGCGCCGGGCCTCGCCACCGCCGCCTGCGGGCGGGGGCCGATCCTGGTGGCGATGGAGACCGCGCGCCGCCTGGGCGCTCGGCGGGGCCGCGTGGTGAGCGCCGCGACCTCGGGGGACACGGTGGCCGGCGAGGCGGGCCGGGTGGTGGGCTACGGCGCCGTCGCCTTCAGCGAGGGTGCGGTGGGGACCGCCGCCGAGGCGCTGTCCGCCCCGCCGGCGACGGTGCCGCCCCCGGCCGACGCGACGCCGCTCTCGGCGAGCGATCGCGCGGCGTTGCTCGCTCTCGCGCGGGCGACGCTCACGCGCTCCTACGACACCGGCACGCTCCCGCTGCCGCGCCCGGCGAGCCCGCGTCTCGCGCGAGCGCAGGGGGCGTTCGTGACCCTGCTCGAAGGCGGCGAGCTGCGCGGCTGCATCGGTCACCTGGCGAGCGACACGCCGCTCGCCCTCACCGTGGCGCGCATGGCGCTCGCCGCCGCCACCGAGGATCCGCGCTTCCCGCCGGTGCGCGCCGAGGAGCTCGATCGGCTGGTCGTCGAGATCTCGGTCCTCACCCCCTTCACGCCGGTCGCCGGCCCCGCGGCGATCGTCGCCGGCCGCGACGGCGTGCTGCTGCGCCAGGCGGGGCGGCAGGCGGTCTTCCTGCCGCAGGTGGCGAGCGAGCAGGGATGGGGGCGCGACGAGCTGCTCGACCATCTCTGCGAGAAGGCCGGGCTCGCGGCGAGCTGCTGGCGACGCGACGTCCAGCTCGCGACCTTCCAGGCCGACGTCTTCCGCGAGTCGAGAACGCCCTGAGCCCGACCCTCTCGCGCGCCCTGCAGCTCGGCGCCGTCGGCGGGGTGACCCTCCTCGGCCAGGTGGTCGTGCTGCGCGAGCTGGTGGTCGCCTTCTACGGCAGCGAGTTGGTCTACCTCTTGGGCCTCGCCCTCCTGCTGCTCGGCACCGCGGCCGGCACGCTCGCCGGCGGCGCGCTTCAGGCGCGGCGCACCCCTTCTCCGCGCAGCGCGTTCCTCGCCTTCGCGCTGCTCCTTCCGGCGACGATCGTGATCGCCCGGGCGCTCCGGCGCCTGCTCGGCGGGACGACCGGCGCCTACCTCGAGTTCCCGCTGCAGCTCGCCGGGATGGCGCTCGTCCTGCTGCCCTGCGGCCTCGCGGGCGGGCTGCTCTTCCAGCGCGCCGCGGCGGCCTACGTCGCCACGTCGCGCACCCTCGCCGCCGCCTACGCGCTCGAGTGCCTGGGGGGCCTCGCCGGCGGCCTGCTCGCGACCGCGAGCCTCATCGCCGGTCTGAGCAATCTCGCCGCCGGGCTGCTCGCCGCGCTGGTCGCGCTCGGCGCCGCGCTCCTGCCGGGTCCGCGTCCGCGCGGCGCGCCGCTGCTCGCGAGCGCCGCGCTCCTCGCGCTCGGCTTGGCCGCCGCGCTCGCGCTCCACCCCGGGCTCGATCGCCGGCTCACCGCGTGGAATCACCCCGATCTCGTCGCGCTCCGCGACACCCCCTACGGCCGCGTCGCGGTGACCGCGCGCGCCGGGCAGGTGGTGGT
>CAYZWR010000001.1:0-1943 GCA_964481735.1 uncultured Thermoanaerobaculia bacterium | reverse complement strand
GCGACACCCCCTACGGCCGCGTCGCGGTGACCGCGCGCGCCGGGCAGGTGGTGGTCTTCACCAACGATGCGCTGGCCTACGAGAGCGAAGGGACCGCGGCCGAAGAGTTCGTCCAGGTGGCGGCGCTCGCAACGCCCTCGCCGCGAGCGATCCTGGTGCTGGGGGGCGCGGTCGAGGGATTGGTGGGAGAGCTCGCCGCCCACCGGCCGGAGAGGGTCGACCTGGTGGAGCTCGACCCCGCGCTGCTCGCGGCGGTGCTGCCGCATCTGCCGGCGTCCTCGCGCGCCGCGCTCGCGGCGCCCGGCGTGCGGCTCCAGCTCGGCGATCCGCGGCGCTTCCTCGCGAGCACGGCGAGCGCGGAGCGTTACGACCTCATCCTGGGAGGGTTGCCCGAGCCCGATTCGGGCCAGGCGAACCGCTTCTACACCCGCGAGTTCTTCGCCGCCTGCGCCCGCCGGCTGGCGCCCGACGGCGTGCTGGCCTTTCGCCTGCGCGGCGCGGAGAACCTCTGGACGCCGGCGCTGGCGCGCCGCATGGCGAGCATCCACCGGGCGCTCACCGCGGTCTTCCCGTCGGTGCTGGTGCTCCCCGGCACGACGCAGCTGGTGCTGGCGTCGCCGGCGCCGCTCGTCCGCGACCCCGAGCTGCTGGTGGCGCGCTACGCCGAGCGCGGCCTCGGCGGACGCCTGGTGAGCCCCGCGTACCTGCGCTACCTGTGGACCAACGACCGGGTGGCGGAGATCGCCGCACGGCTGGCGGGCACGCCCGCGCCGGAGAACCGGGACGCCCGGCCAATCTGCTACCAGGTCACCTTGCAGCTCTGGCTGGCGCGCTTCTACCCCGAGCTCGCGCAGCTCGATCTCGCCGCGCTGGCGCGCGCGCCGGGCAACCTGGAGCTCGCGTTGGGCGCTCTCGCCGCGCTCGCGCTCGGCCTCGCGCTCGCCGCGGTGCGGCGGCGGCCAAGGCTCCGGCGCGCGCTCTTCGTCGCCGCGGTGGGCGGGCTCGGCATGCTGCTCGAGGGGGTGCTGATCCTCGCCTACCAGGTCCGCCAGGGGGTGCTCTTCCAGGATCTGGGGCTGCTGCTCACCCTCTTCATGGCCGGGCTCGGCGCCGGCTCGTGGGTGGCCGGCCGGCGCTTCGCCGCCGACGCGACGCGGCGCGCCGGGGTCCTCCTGCTGCTCGCCGCCGCGGCGGTCTGCGGAGCGACCGCGGCGCTGGTCGCGGCCGGTCTCGGCGGCGCTCTCGTGGGGACGTCGCTCCTGCTCGTCGCGGCGGGCGCGGTGACCGGCGCGCTCTTCGGCTGGGCGAGCCTGGCGCACCCGGCGGTCGCCGTCGATCCGTCGTCGGCGGTGGCGCCACTCTACGCGGCGGATCTCGTCGGCGGGAGCCTGGGTTCGCTCGCCGGCACGCTCTTCCTCCTCCCGGTGCTGGGCCTCCCCGCGACCGCCCTGCTGCTCGCGCTCGGGGCGCTCGCCCTGCTCCTCCTCCTCTGAGCCCGTCGCCTGGCGTACGATCGCCGGGTCGAGAGGACGAGGGGAGAACCGAGCGATGAGCCAGCCGACGATCGAGCCCGCCGCGGTCAAGCGCGCCGAAGGGGTGGAGAGAAAGAGCGTCGCCGCCGGCACGGCGACCGAGGTGCAGGTGTTGGTGGGCCCGGCCGACGGCGCCCCGAACTTCGCGCTCCGCCGCTTCATCATGGGCGCCGGCGGCGGCATGCCGCTGCACACCAACCGGGTCGAGCACGAGCAGTACGTGCTGAAGGGCCGCGCCCGGGTCACCGTCGGCGATACCGTGCACGAAGTCTCGACGGGGAACGCGCTCTACATCCCGGCGGGCCTGCCGCACGCCTATGCCGTGCTCGAGGCCCCCTTCGAGTTCCTCTGCATCGTCCCCAACACCCCCGACGAGATCCAGATCCTCGACCGGGAGTGCTGAGCCGGCGA